>AYNO01000066.1 GCA_000500915.1 Rhodobacter sp. CACIA14H1 | reverse complement strand
CTAGCGAGTTTCCGACTCACTTGCCAGCGCAAAGCGCGGCGCGATTCGGGCGATTCGGCGCCACCTTGCCGGCACCGGCGCCACGGTAGGGTGGCGGCCGTCCCGCCGGGGTGGACGCACGGACCCCGTGCGGCCGCCCCGGGGGGGGCGGGACGGCCGCCACCCGGGCCTTTGGGGCCCGGGTGAGGACCAACCGTCGCGCCTGTCCGCCGATGACACGAAAAACCCAAAAAAAGGCGCCCGCCCCCTTCGCGATCCCCACCCCGCCCTGCGGGAGCCGTGCAGACGGCGGGAACGGAAGACCGGGGACGGACGCCCTAGTCGAAGCCACCTCCCCGCGGACGGGGACGCTTCCAGAAACCTTCAGGCCACCTTTTCCAGCGCCACTTCCGGCGTGATCCCCAGCGCCCGCACCACCGCCTGCGTCAGATGCGGCCGGTTCAGCGTGTAGAAATGCAGGTCCTCCACGCCCCCCTCGATCAGCCGCGCGCACAGCGTCGTGCATTGCGTCAGCGCCAGCAGGTCCTCGCGCCCGTCCCGCGCCGCGACGCGGAACCCTTCATCCAGCGCCGCAGGCACCTGCGCCCCGCAGCGGGCGGCAAATTTCTTCGCCCCCTCCCACGAAATGATCGGCAGGATGCCCGGAATGATCGGCACATCCACCCCCGCCTTCACGCAGGCATCGCGGAACCGGAAGAACGTATCCGCATTGAAGAAGAACTGCGTGATGGCACTCGTCGCCCCCGCATCCACCTTGCGCTTCAGATGCTCCACATCCGCCCCCGCAAAGCCCGCATCGGGATGCGGCTCGGGATAGGCCCCCACGCGGATCTTGAACTTGCCCGTCTTGGCCAGCGCCTCGACCAATTCCACCGACGACGCAAACCCCTCGGGATGCGGCACGAACCGCTCCGCCCCCTTCGGCGCATCGCCGCGCAGCGCGACGATCTCCGTCACCCCCGCCGCCGCATAGCCTTCGGCAATCTCCAAAGTCTCGGCCTTCGTCGCATCGACGCAGGTCAGATGCGCCGCCACGTTCAGCCCGTAATTCCGCCCGATCGCCCCGACCGCCTCATGCGTCAGCTTCCGCGTCGTGCCGCCCGCCCCGTAGGTGACGGACACGAAGGACGGCTTCAGCGGCGCCAGCATCTGCACCGTCTCCCACAGCCGGAAGGACGCATCCAGCGTCTGCGGCGGGAAGAATTCGAAGCTGATGCGCGGGGTCGTCATGGGAAACACCTCATCTCTTGATGCCCCCTTGTCGCAAAAACCGTGATGTGAGACAAATTCATAATACTCATCATCAACATGAAAACCCCGCATAACCATGCATCTCGAATTCCGCCACCTCCGCACCATCCGCGCCATCCATCAGGCCGGCGGACTCGCCCGCGCCGCCGACATCCTGAACATGACCCAAAGCGCCCTCTCCCATCAGGTGAAGGGGCTGGAGGATCAGGCGGGCATCGAACTTTTCGTCCGCCGCTCCAAACCCATGCGCCTTTCGGCGGCGGGCCTCAGGATGCTGAAACTCGCCGAACGCATCCTGCCCGAAATCGACGCGCTGGAAGAGGAATTCCGCGCCCTCAAATCCGGCAAGACCGGGCGGCTCCACATCGCCATCGAATGCCACGCCTGTTTCGACTGGCTCTTCCCCGTCCTCGAACAGTTCCGCCACGCCTGGCCCGAGGTGGACGTGGACATCCGCGCGGGCCTCGCCTTCGACGCCATCCCCGCGCTGTTGCGCGAGGAGGTGGACCTCGTCATCTCCTCCGACCCGCTCCGCCTCGACGGGGTCGTGTACAACCCGCTCTTCGACTACCACCCCACCTTCGTCGCCTCGAAGGACCACCCGCTGGCGGCCAAGGACTGGATCGGGGCCGAGGATTTCCGTGACGAGGTGCTCATCACCTACCCCGTCAGCCGCGACAAGCTGGACGTCTTCACCGAACTCCTGACCCCCGCCAAGATCGAACCCCGCGGCCAGCGCCCCGTGGAACTGACCGCCGTCATCCTGATGCTGGTGGGCTCCAACCGCGGCGTGGCGGTCCTGCCCGACTGGGTGCTGCGCGACGTGCGCAGCCATGCCGATTACATCACCCGCCCCCTCGGCCCGAAGACGATCACCCGCCGCCTCTACGCCGCCACGCGGGAAGAGGACGCCGCCAAACCCTTCATGGCGCATTTCCTGCGGCTGGGCCGGACGGAACCCGTCAAACTCCAACGCGGCCAAGGCGGTTTCTGACGCAGAAACCGCGGCGGAATTTGGCGCAAATTCCGCCATCCCGCCGCCAGCCAACCGATTTCTGCGTGCAGAAACCGCCGCGAAATCTGCGTCAGATTTCGCCTCTGCGCCCCCGCTCCCGCGCCAGCGTCGCCGCCTCCACCTCCGCCAGCCGCCGCAAGGCCCCCTCCACCCCCGACCGCCGCACCTCCCGCTCCCAGACCCGCCGCGCGCTCTGCGCCGACCAGGGCAGCACCGCCCCCTTCAGCCACAGCCGCAACGGCGCGGGCAGCGCATCATGCGCCGCCATCGGACAGCCCGCCCGCCACCGCGCCATGGGCGACCGCAGGTTCCCCCTCATGCCGCCCGCCACAGCGGGAACGGGTCCGCCATCCCCTCCCAGGCCTCGGGCACGAAACCCAAGGCAGGCACCAGCGCCCCCTCCAGCGCCTTGACGATCGCCGCCTTGTCCATCCCGTGCCCGATGAAGACGATCTCCTGCCGCCGGTCCCCCCAAGGCTCCGACCAGACCGCCTGCACCGAGGCCAACCCCTCGCCCCCCTTGGGCCAGCGGGCGCGGGGCACCGCCGCCCACCACCGCCCCAAGGGCGACACCGAACTCACCGCACCGGCCAAGGAAAATTCCGCCGCCCAGTCCGGCCGCGTCGCCAGCCAGAAATGCCCCTTCGCCCGGATCACCCCCGGCAGGTCGCCATTCAGCACCGCATGGACCCGCGCCGGATCGAAGGGCCGCCGCGCCCGGAAGACGAAACTCTCGATCCCGTATTCCTCGCTCTCCGGCACATGGGACGCGAAACCGTACAGCTCCTTCGCCCATAGCGGATGCTCCGCCGCCCGGTCGAAATCGAACAGCCCCGTCCCCAGCACCGCCCCCATCTCCACCGCGCCGTGATCCACCTCGATCACCCGCGCCCCGGGGTTCAGCGCCGCGATGATCCTGCGCGCCGCCTCCACCCGCGCCGGTCCCGCATCGCTGACCTTGTTCAGCACGACCACATCGGAAAACTCGATCTGCTCCACCAGCAGGTTGACCAGCGTCCGCCCGTCCCCCTCCGGCACCGCGACCCGCGCCGCAAGGAAATCGTGGGATGAAAAGTCGCGCAGCAGGTTCACCGCATCGACCACCGTCACCATCGTATCCAGCCGCGCCACATCCGACAGGCTCACCCCCTCCGCATCGCGGAAATCGAAGGTGGCGGCCACCGGCAAGGGCTCCGAAATCCCGCTCGACTCGATCAGCAGATGGTCGAACCGCCCCGCCTCGGCCAGCTTGCGGACCTCCGACAAAAGATCATCCCGCAGCGTGCAGCAGATGCAGCCATTGGTCATCTCGACCAGCTTCTCCTCCGCCTGCCGCAACTCGGCGCCTGCGCGGATCAGGTCGGCATCGATATTCACCTCGGCCATGTCATTGACGATCACCGCCACCCGCAGCCCGGCCCGGTTGTTCAGCACATGGGACAGAAGCGTGGTCTTTCCGGCACCAAGGAAACCGGACAGGACCGTGACGGGCAGGCGCGGATCGGAAAGGGCGGCGGGCATGGGCGACTCCGTAATGTAATACTATAACATATCTGCCGCAGACCCGCGCCCGAGTCCAGCCCACCCTGCCCGCAAATCTTTTCGAAAAGATTTGCAAAATTCTTCGAAGAATTTTGCCCGCACCCGACAAGGCCAGACTCCCTGACGCATGAGTCCAGATGCCCGAAACCCGCCCCCGACTCACCCGCCCGAAAACCCGGTTAACGCCACCTGACGCCACCGTGCGTATGTACAGTTTGCGGCACAGTTCGCGGCACAGGACACGGCACGTCCCGAACCGCCCCGAAGCCCGGATTTACACAGCGCCCGCAACCACTTGCGCCCGATCCGCGCCCCTCTTGGCCCACCACGCCCCGACCCGCCGCTGCCCCAGTGCCAGCACCACGCCGAACCCCAGCCCGCCAAGGATTGCCAGCGCCGAAAAGGCCCATCCCGGCAACCATGCCTCCCACCCCGCCAAGCCAACCTCCGGCACCAGCCGGTGCGTCAGGTAGATCAGGTAACTCGACGCCGCGACCGTCACGACCGGCCCGCGCAGCCATGCCGGGCAGCGCAGCCTCGGCACGAACAGCAGCAGGGCCAGAACCCCGAAGATGCCGCCATATTTCAACCAGGCCCCGTACCAGTTCCCGCCCAGCCACGCGACCAGCGGCATCACCCCCGCCGCCAGCCCCAGCACGATCCACTTCCGCCGCCGCGTATCCGCACAGCCCACCAGCCAGCCGAAACAGGCCAGATACAGCACCCATGGCACCGTAAACAGCCGCCGCCCCCCCAGCCCCAGCAGATCCGCCCCCCAGACCCGCAGCGCCATCGCCCCGCCCAGCGCATAAAGCCCTGCGCGGAAAGGGTTTTCCCGCACAACCCGCCGCACGGCGGGCACCATCGCCAGCCCCGCCAGCAGCAGCAGCATCTGCGCATAGGCCTCGACGAACCAGTACAGGAACGGCAACCGGTCATGGTCCACCGGATCGCCGATCCCGAAATTCGACACCAGCAGCGCCGACCCCAGCGGCACCTGCCCCCAGGCCAGCGAATATCCCAGCAGGATCAGGTAATAGGGCAGCAGAACCCGCGCCAGCGGCCGCAACAGGTGCCACAGATCGCCCGCCACGACAGCCTCGCGCTGGAACCGCGCCCACATCAGGCCGACCAGCACCACCATCGCCGCCGCCCCGCCATAGACCGGCCACAGCGTCTCATGCGTCACCACGACGGCAAGGATCGCCCCCGCCCGCACCGCAAGGTCGGTCGCAACCCCCTGATCCGCCCCGCCTTTCCCGCCCGCCTCCAACCGCGCCAGCGCGGCGACCGGCATCCGTTCCCACCCTTCCGGCACATGGCCCAGCGCGCGCTCCAGCACCAGCGCCAGTTCCACATGCCGCAGGCTGTCCCCGCCCAGCGACGCGAAACTGTCCCCTGCCGCCACGGGCACCGGATGGAAACAGGCGCGGTAGGCCGCCGCGACACCCTCTTCGGCATCGGGCCGCGCCATCCGCGACAGCGTCTGGTAATCCACCTTCCCCGACGGCAGGCGCGGCAGCGCCGCAACGGCAAAGGCATCCACCGACCGCCGCATCACGCCCGCGATTTCCGCTGCGATTCCAGCCACTTCCGCCGCATCGCCCGGCCCCTCGAACGCCACGCGCAGCCCGTCATCCCCGCCAAAGACCGCCGCCGCGATGCCCCGCGCCGCAAGCCCCGCCTCCACCGCGTCATGCCCGATCCGCACCCCCGCGATCTTCGACATCCGCCGCTTGCGCCCCACGATCCGGTACAGCCCGTCCGCCTCGCGCCGCGCGATGTCGCCGGTGGCCAGCGCCGCCACCTCCGCGCCCCGGGCCAGATCGGACCGCACGGTGGCGTAACCCATCATCACATTCGGTCCGGCATAGTACAGCTCGCCCTCGCCGGCCCCCGCAACCTCCGCCCCCGCCTCGTCCCGCAACGACAGCGCCCCGCCCGGAACCGCAAAGCCGATGCACCCTGCCCGCTCCACCGCCATCCCCGCCGGAAGACAGGCGATCCGCGCCGTGGCCTCGGTCTGGCCGTACATCGCGTGGAAGGTCCCGCCCCGCGCCGCCATCGCGGCGGCAAAGCGCCGCTGCACCGCAGGGGCCAGCGCCCCCCCGCCACCGCCAGAAACCGCAGCGCAGGCAGGTCAGCCCCGAAGAACCCCGCCTTCTCCAGCAGGTCATACCCCATCGGCACGGTCTGGATATTCGTCACCCCCGCCGCCCCCGCCCGCGACAGGAAGCCGTCGGCCAGTATCCCGCCCTCGGCCAGCCAGACCGACGCCCCCGCCGCCAGATGCGATGTCAGCACCGACAGGCCAAAGGAATATTGCAACGGCAGCACCAGCGCCGCCCGGTCCTCCGCCCGCAAGGCCAGCGCCGCGCCGATGGAGGCCGCATTCGCCGCCACCGCCGCCCGTGACAGGCGCACCGCCTTGCCATGCCCCGTCGATCCCGATGTCACCAGCAGCAGCGCCAGATCGGGATGCAGCGCCGCCGCGCCCCGCCCGTCCAGCGCCAGCCGCCACCGCCCGCCGACCCGTGCATATACCGCCTCGGGCGCGAAATCGCGACGGAACCGCTCCATCGCAGCCGCGTCCCCCGCAGGCAGCAGCGCCACCGCATGGCCCGCCGACCAGGCCCCGACCAGCGCCGCCACCCCTTCGACCGACGCCACCGCCTCCAGCGCCACCAGCTTCCGCCCGGGGCCAAGACGACGCACGAATTTCCCCGCGATTTCAGATAGTTGCGCATATGTCACCACCCCGCCACCGGCGTTGACAAGACAGGGCGCATCGCCATGGCGGGCAAGATCGGGCAGGGGGGAAAGATCGGTCATCACGGGCCGCGCAGCAGGCAGGACAGGGCGGGCCAGACCCGCAATCCCCCCTCCATACAATTACCGACCATTTTAGTCAATTTCCATTCCCTACAAACGGGGTCAGGAATTCGCAAAAGAAAAAGCGCGACGCCCCGCGCCGCGCTTTCCCTCCGGCCGGACCGCCGGCCCCGTCAGATCCAGAGTGCGATATCCGCCGCCGTCAGCGCCGTCACCCCGGTCAGCGTGGCCACCCGCACCGCAGCACCCGCGCCGGTCCCGTCCGCATCCCAGAACAGGCCCCGGTTCGCCGCGTTGTAATAGAACCACGACCCCGTCCCGCCTGCGGAAGTGCCGTTCTGGAACTGCAGCACAGCGGACATCCCGTTGAAATCCGGCGTATAGAAGGCAAGCCGGTCCGTCCCGCTGACGAAATCGGTGATCGTATCCCCCCAGGGATCGCCCCCATCCCCGCGGTCGAAGACAAAGGTATCGGCCCCCGCCCCCCGGTCAGACGGTCGCTCCCGCTTCCGCCGTTCAGCCGGTCACTCCCCCCGCCCCGGCCAGCGTGTCATTCCCGATATCGCCCCAAAGCCTGTTCGCCCCCGCATTGCCGGTCAGCACGTCCCCCAGCCAGGTCCCCTGCACGTTCTCGATGCTGACCAGCGTCTCGACATTGCCGAACCCGTCATTCAGCACCTGCCCCGTCGCCAGCGACAGGTTCACCCTTGCGCCGACCATCACATCGTCACGCCAGAAATCCGCCGTATCCGACCCCAGACCGCCGCTGATCGTATCGACACCCGCCCCCCCTGCAGGTAGTTGTCCTGCCCGTTGCCGGTCAGCACATCCCCCATGGCGGTGCCACGCACATGCTCGATATTCGACAGCCGGTCTGTATTGCCCCAGCCGTCGATGGCGATGCCCGTCGCAAGATTGACGTTCACCCCCGCCACACCGCCATATTGGGCATCGCGGTCATAGCGGACGGTGTCGCTGCCCCCGCCGCCGTTGATCGTGTCGTTGCCCCGAAGGCCCGCGAACTGCTCATCCCCCGCCCCGCCGGTGAACCGGTCCGACATGCGCGACCCGATCACCCGCTCGATCGAGGTCAGGCTGTCCGTCCCGCCCCAGCTGTCGGTCGCCACGCCGGTCGCCAGATTGACCACCGCCCCGCGATAGGCGCCCGGGTCATAGAATGTTTCCTCCAGCGTATAGGTGTCCCGGCCCGACCCGCCATCGATCGTGTCATTCCCCGCATCGGCCTTGATCCAGTCAAAGCCGCCGCCGGCATTGATGACGTCATTGCCGATGTTGCGCCCGCCGATGATGTCGTCGTCATTGTCCGACCCGAAGATCGTATCGTTCCCGGCCAACAGGAAGCTCATCAGGTTGAACCCGTCACCCGGCCGCTCCTGTCCCCAGCGTTCCCAGCCGAACATCCAGTGGTCAAGGTCGGACAGCTCGACATCCAGCCCGGTGATGGTCATCCAGACCGCGCCGTTGATCGACACGGAAAAACCGGTCACCGTCCCGCCCACCGGCCGGTCGTCCGGGCCGTAAAGGAACCCCGTGCCAGTCGCCTCGATCTGCAGGAAGCCCGCGCTGCTTGTCGGATTGACGACGGTCGCGCGGGTGGCCCCGCGCTGGACGGTCACCGTCCCGCCATTGTCTGCCAGATCGCTTTGGCTGAATCCCAGAAGATCGGGCAGCCAGACATCGTTATCGTATGCATTCGTCAGGGTAACCGTAGCCATGAAAGCAACTCCACTCGCAAAGGAAACACGCCCCGATTGTAGCAAACCGCCCCGCCTTCGCGCCAACGGATTGTTTCCTTGCCCGTCCGCCCCTTAGCCACCGGCGGCGCACAGACAGTCACCCCTTCCCTTCCCCGCCCGCCTTGTGTAATGCACCCCCCTTGATCCCTTCCCCTCCGGAGTCCCTGCAATGCAAGGCAGCGCGAACCTCAACCTGATGATCAAGGCCGCCCGCAAGGCCGGCCGCTCGCTCGTCAAGGACTTCCGCGAGGTCGAGAACCTCCAGGTCTCCGCCAAGGGCCCCGGCGATTTCGTCTCCCGCGCCGACCGCGAAGCCGAACGCCTCATCAAGGAAGACCTGATGGGCGCCCGCCCCACCTATGGCTGGCTGGGCGAAGAGACGGGCGGACAGGACGGTCAGGACCCGACGCGCCGCTGGATCGTGGACCCGCTCGACGGCACCACCAACTTCCTGCACGGGATGCCGCACTGGGCCGTCTCCATCGCACTGGAACACAAGGGCGAGATCGTCTCCGCCGTGGTCTATGACGCCGCCAAGGACGAACTCTTCTGGGCCGAAAAGGGCGCAGGCGCCTGGATGAACGACCGCCGGATGCGCGTCTCCGGCCGGCGCGAGATGCACGAGGCCGTCTTCGCCACGGGCGTCCCCTTCGGCGCCAAATCCACCCTCCCCGCCGTGCTGCAGGACCTTGCCCGCCTGATGCCCGCCTGCGCCGGCGTCCGCCGCTGGGGCGCGGCCTCGCTCGACCTCGCCTATGTGGCCGCTGGCCGCTATGACGGCTACTGGGAACGCGAATTGCAGGCCTGGGACATCGCGGCGGGCCTCCTCTTGGTGAAAGAGGCGGGCGGCTTCGTCTCCGCGATCCGCGACGGCGACGAACCGCTGGTCAAGGGCGCGGTGATCTGCGCCAACGAACCCCTCTTCGACCCCTTCCGCAAGATCATCCGCGGCGAATGACCCCTATCCCCACGGCCCCGGCCCGCCCCGTCTGACCCGCGGGATGCGCGACCGCACGACCGCATAATCCGCCACCGGATGCGGCGGCACCCCGTGCGTGCGGTTCCAGAACACCGGCCCGCCCCGCCGCAGCCACAGCGGCAGCGCCATCCCCAGCCCCGCCACGAACCCGCCCGCATGGGCCCAATAGGCCACGCCCCCCTGATCGGCAGGTGTCGCCCAGCCGCTGCCAAGCTGCATCGCGAACCAGACCCCCAGCACGACGAAAGCCGGGATCGGGATCACGCGGAAGAAGACGACGAAGAAGAAGAACACATCCACCCGCGCCTTGGGGAACATCAGCAGATACCCCCCCATCACCCCGGCAATCGCCCCCGACGCCCCCACCATCGGCACCATGGAGGCAGGGTCCGCCAGAAACTGCGCCCCCGCCGCCGCCACCCCCGACAGCAGGTAGAAGGCAAGGAACGGCAGATGCCCCATCTCCTCCTCCATGTTGTCCCCCGAAGATGTAGAGGAACAGCATGTTCCCCAGCAGATGCATCCACCCGCCATGCAGGAACATCGACGAAACGAACGTCCCCCACCCCTCGCCATGGGAAATCCGCGCCGGAACAAGGCCATAGGCCATGAAGAACCGCCCCACCGCCTCCTCCGAAGGCAGCCCGTACCAATAGGTCAGGAACACCCCGACATTGGCCAGGATCAGGGCCAGCGTCACAAGGGGCGTCCGGCCCGACGGGTTATGGTCGCGGATGGGCAGCATCGCGCCACGCTTGCCCAAGCCCCGCCACAGGTCAAGCCCGCACCCGCCGCCCCTTCATCCGTTCCCGAATATCCTCGGGGTGAATGGCCGCGCCCGCGCGGCCAGAGGGGGTGAAGCCCCCTCACCCGCTTGCGCCGCGCCCCGCGGCGCAAGTTTCAAAGGCGTGCCTGCGCCCCTTGGCGCAGGCTCCGCTCGCTTCGCCGCCCTCAGTTCGCCTCGACCAGCAGCTGCGCATTCCCGCCCGACGCGGTCGTGTCGATGCAGACATGCCGCTCCAGCCGCGCATGGCCCCGGTCGGGCATCCCCCCGACCAGCGGCAGAATCGGCCCCGCGCGCCCCGCCAGCGCCGCCGCATAGGCGCGGCCCGCATCGGCATCCCCCCACCAGACCGCCCCCGCAAAACCCGCCAGCCGCCCCAGCGCCGCAGGCTCCAGCGACGGCGCCTCCACCGCCACACCGCCCAGCGCCCGCAGCGCCGCCGCCTGCTCCGCCGCCGCCATCGCCGTCGGCCCCAGACAGAGCACAGGCCCCCGCGCCACCGTCGTCAGCCGGTTCGATTCCCCCGTCGGCCCCGGCAGGTCATGGCTTTCCGCCCCCGGCGCAGCCCCCGCCGACCGCAGCGCCGCAGCCACCTCCGCCTCCGACGCCACAGGGTCCGCCCCCGCCGACCTCCGCCACCTCGGCCCGGGTGAACCGCAACAGGTAATCCGGCCCCCCCGCCTTCGGCCCCGTACCGGAAAGCCCTTCGCCCCCAAAGGGTTGACTGCCCACCACCGCGCCGATCTGGTTGCGGTTCACATAGACGTTGCCCACCCGCACCCGCTCCACGATGCGCTGCACGCGGTCGTCGATCCGCGTATGCAGGCCAAAGGTCAGGCCATAGCCCGTCGCATTCACCGCCTCCACCACGCGGTCGATCTCATCCGACCGGAAGGTCGCGACATGCAGCACCGGACCGAAGATCTCGCGCCCCATCGCCGCGATCCCGTCCACGCGGATCACGGCAGGCCCGACGAAAGTCCCGCCCGCAGGCACGGCCATCTCCTTCACCAGACGCCCCGCCGCCCGCGCCGCATCGACATGGGCGCAGATGACCCCCGCCGCCTCGGCATCGATCACCGGCCCCACATCCGTCTCCAGCGACCACGGATCGCCCAGGCGCAGCTCGTCCATCGCGCCCGACAGCATCTCCAGCACCGTCTCGGCCACATCCTCCTGCACATACAGGCAGCGCAGCGCCGAACAGCGCTGCCCCGCCGACTGGAAGGACGACGCAAGGATATCCCGTACCGCCTGCTCCGGCAGCGCGGTGGAATCCACCAGCATCGCGTTCAACCCGCCCGTTTCCGCAATCAGCGGCGCCGTCGGGTCCAGATGCGCGGCCATCGCGCGGCGGATCATCAGCGCGGTCTCGGTGGACCCCGTGAAGCACACGCCCCCCACCCGCGCATCCGATGTCAGCGCCCGCCCCACCACCGGCCCGTCCCCGGGCAGCAGTTGCAGCGCCGTCACCGGCACCCCCGCCCGATGCATCAGCCCGACCGCGAAAGCCGCAATCAACGGCGTCTGCTCCGCAGGCTTGGCCAGCACCGCATTCCCCGCCGCCAGAGCCGCCGCGATCTGCCCCGTGAAGATGGCAAGCGGGAAATTCCACGGCGAGATGCAGGTGAACACCCCCCGCGCCGGCGCGGTCAACCCCGCCGCCCCGTCCGCGTAATAGCGCAGGAAATCAACGGCTTCCCGCAATTCCGCTACCGCATCGGCCAGCGTCTTGCCCGCCTCCCGCGCCAGCAGCGCGAAGATCGGCCCGAACTCGGCTTCATACAGGTCCGCCACCCGCCGCAGCACCGTCGCCCGCTCCGGCACAGCCGCCGCCCAGGGCTCCGCCAGCCGCAGCGCCGTCTCCACATCCGGCCCCGACGCCTGCACCACATGGCCCACAAGATCACCCGTCGCCGGATTGCGCACCTCGACCCGCAACCCGCCCGCAGGCCGCCCCGCCAGCATCGGCCCCGCCTCGAAGACATGCGCGGCCCAAGGCCCCCGCGCCGCCTCGATCGTCGCCAGATGCCCCGCATCCGTCAGATCGAACCCCCGCGAATTGACGCGCCCCCCGAACAGCGCAGGCGCCGTCTTCAACGCCGGATTGGCCGCCGCGACCCCCTCCATCGCCGTCAACGGACAGGCCGCCACCACCTCCGGCGCGACCTCCTCATTCACGATCTGGTTGACGAAGGACGAATTCGCCCCGTTCTCCAGAAGCCGCCGCACCAGATAGGCCAGAAGATCCCGATGCGCCCCGACCGGCGCATAGATGCGGCACCGCGTCCCCTCGTCGGTCAGCACCAGATCATGCAGCCGCTCGCCCATTCCGTGCAGACGCTGGAACTCGAAGGCCCGCTTGTCGCTGGCCATTTCCAGAATCGCCGCCACCGTATGCGCGTTATGCGTGGCGAATTGCGGATAGATGCGGTCCACCATCCCCAACAGCTTCCGCGCATTTGCGATATAGGACACATCCGTCGCCTGCTTGCGCGTGAAGACGGGAAAGGATTCCAGCCCCAGCACCTGCGCCCGCTTCACCTCGGCGTCCCAATAGGCGCCCTTCACCAGCCGCACCATGATCCTGCGGTCCAGCCGTTCCGCCAGCGCATACAGCCAGTCGATCACCGCCCCGGCACGACGACCGTAAGCCTGCACCACGACCCCGAACCCGTCCCACCCCGCCAGCGACGGGTCGGACAGCACCGCCTCGATCACCTCCAGCGACAGCGCCAGACGGTCCGCCTCTTCGGCATCGATGTTGAACCCCAGCCCCGCCGCCTTGGCCAACCCCGCCAGCGCCCGCACGCGGGGAACAAGCTCCGCCATCACCCGCGCGCGCTTCGCCACCTCATAGCGAGGATGCAAGGCCGACAGCTTCACCGAAATCCCCGGATTGGCCCGGATGTCCGCCCCCTTCGCCGCCGCCGCAATCGCCGTGATCGCCTTGGAATAGGCCAGATGATACCGCCGCGCATCGGCTTCGGTCCGCGCCGCCTCGCCCAGCATGTCATAGCTGTAGGTATATCCCTTCGCCTCCAGCTCCGACGCCCGCTTCATCGCGGCCTCGATCGTCTCGCCCAGCACGAACTGGCGGCCCATCTCCTTCATCGCCTGCGCCACCGCGCGGCGGATCACCGGCTCGCCCAGCCGTTTCACCGCCGCCCGCAGATGGCCCACCACCCCCGGCTCGCGATCCTCCAGCACCTTCCCCGTCAGCATCAGCGCCCAGGTCGACGCATTGACCAGCGACGAGGCCGATTTCCCCAGATGCCGCCCCCAGTCCGACGGAGCGATCTTGTCCTCGATCAGCGCATCCATCGTCTCGGCATCCGGCACGCGCAGCAGCGCCTCGGCCAGACACATCAGCGCGACGCCCTCCTCGGTCGACAGCCCGTATTCGGCCAGAAACACCTCCATCAGCCCCGGCTTCACGCTGTCGCGGATGCGCCGCACCAGCCCCGCCCCCGCCGCCGTCACCCGCGCCCGCGCCGCCGCATCCAGCCCGGCTTCCGCGATCAACTGGCGCAGCAGCGCCGCCTCGTCCCGCAGGCTGTCGCGTTCGATCACGGTCCAGGGGTCGGTCGTCAGGTCGCGGGGCATGGGGCTTCTCCTTCGGTTTGACCCATGATACCCCAGAATGTACAGTCCATCCGCCCGAAGATCACGGAAACACCGCCCATTCCGCCCGCATTCAGGGGAAATCCCATGCCGAACGAACGCGTCCCCCTCGACCGCTTCGACGAAGCGATCCTCCGCACCCTCTCCACCGAAGGCCGCATCAGCGCGACGGAACTCGCCCGCCGCATCGGCCTGTCCAAATCGCCCACGCAGGCACGGCTGAAACGGCTGGAAGATACCGGCGTCATCACCGGCTACCGCGCCCTTCTGGACCCGATCCGCATGGGACAGGCCCATGTCGCCTTTGTCGAAGTGCGCCTGTCCGACACCCGCGAAGCCGCGCTCCAGGCCTTCAACAAGGCCGTGCTTGCGGTGCCAGAGGTGGAACAGGCCCACATGATCGCCTCGCGCTTCGACTACCTGCTGAAGGTGCGCACCGCCGACATACAGGACTACCGCCGCGTCCTTGCCGAACGCATCAGCGCCCTGCCGCATGTCGCCTCCACCTCCACCTATGTCGCGATGGAGGCGGTGAAGGAAATCGTCTGACCTACCGCTCGGCCAGCCAGAATCCGGCCCGCATGATCAGCAGCGCGGCGAACAGCCCCGCCATGTCGCCCAGCAGGGTGATCACCGCATCCAGCGGCGCCAGCCCATAGACCGCCCACAGCCCCGACATGTTCAGGACCGACGCCACCGCCCCGACCAGCAGCACCCCGCCGACCCGCGCCGTGCCCACGCCCAGCGCATCGGCCGGCACCAGACGGCGCAACAGCCCGATCGCCAGCGGCGCCGAGACAAGGCTGACCGTCATCCCCGAAAGGATCATCGCATCCCACGCCCGCTCGCCCGCGAAATGCTGGTTGCACAGCAGCGCACCGGGCAGCAGATAGGCCACCGACCGCCAGCCATGCAGCCAGGCCGACAGCACGCGCACCCCGTGCGGCAGGAACAACAGGCTCATCAACCCGCCGGAGACGATCATCTCCTGCGCCGGCGGGACGAAATACATCGTGGTGAAATAGGCCCAGACATAAAGCAGCGACACGATCCCCGCGATACGCAGATGCCGCAACAGGTGCCGCAGGACGGGCCGGCTCCGCTCTGCGCGCCCGACCTCCTGCAGGTCACTCTCCTGCCGTCTTGCCGTCATTTCGGCCTGCCTCCCGACGGGTCAGCTCCCCCTCGAACAGCGACCGCAGGGCGCGGATCGCTGCCACCGCCTCGTCATACTCGGCCTCGTGGGCACGCGGTGCGACGGGTTTCGCCGGTGCTATCCATCGGCGCATGGCCGCCAGCCAATCGGTTCTGCCCATCTTCCGGCCCTATCGGTTTGAGAAGCCACGCTTACCGCCCCCCGCCCCGCCGCGCAATTCGGCCATTCGCACGCAAGGACCACGGACCAAAGTCCGTAGGACATTGATCCGGTTTGAACCTGCCGCGCAGGACGGTCGCCGCCGCCCCGCGCGGCAGGGCCGGTCACAACCCGTATTGCTCCCGCGCGTAATCGCCCAGACCCACGGCATCCAGCCGTGCCAGCGGCGCAAGGAACGTCACCTGGATCACCCCAGGCGCCCGCCCGATCTCGATCGCTCCGTTGATCGTGGCGCGGTTCCGCACCTCGGCCACCGTCATCCCCAGCAGCGTCGCCGCCCGCTGCAACCCGTTCTCGATCGCCGCGTTCAGGTTGGACGCCGTCCCGATCACCGATACCGGCGCCAGCACCTCCAGCTCCGTCACGCCCCACTTCGCCGCCAGACGCAGGCCCTTGGCCTTCTCGGCCGCCGTGAAGGGCCGCGCCATGGGGGGCAGGTCCTCCTCCAGCGGAAACAGCACGGGCCCGTCGATGGGGTAATTCTTCACCACCTCCACCTGCAACGTCACGCTGCCCGCCACATCCATCGTATGGCCCGCAATCTCGCCGTCGCCCTGCCCTGCGTGCATGTCGCCCAGATAGACACCGGCCCCCCGCACCTTGACCGGCGCCACCACGATGGCCCCCGCCCGCACGGCATCGATATCCATGTGCCCGTCCGTCTTGTGCTGCGCCAACTGCTCGGGCGTGATCCCGTATTGATGCGGCGCACCGACAAGGAACGACCCGAAATCCCCGGCATTGTGGCTGTCCGGCATGGCCATCGACGGGCAGGTGCCCAGCTGCCCCATGAAGGGCCGCATCCGCACCAGCGTGCCGGGCATGTCCGACGGGGCAAAGGTCAGGATGGAATGCTGGCGGCTCTGGTCCGGCAAAGCCGAATAATGCGCCGCGTCATGCGCGATGGTTTCCGCCGCCGACTTGGGCAGCGTCACGCCCACCGCCCGCGTCTCGTCGAAGGTCACGGTATAGCCATGCACGATCTCGAAGGGCTTGACCGCATTCCCGCAGCGGTCGCATTTCACGGCGTCCTGACCGATGCCTTCCACATGCGTCTCCGGCCAGACCGTATCGCAGACGGGGCAGCGGGCCGCCACATAGGGGTCGCCCAGACAGAACCCATCGGGCGAAGAGTCATGCCCCGACGCCGTCGCAATGGACGTCACCGTGATGTCGCGGATGCGGATCGCCACCGCATCCCCCACCTCGGCGCCCTCCACGAAGACGGGCTTCGTCACCTCGTGCCCGCCCCGCAGGCGCGGCGTGATCATGGGCCCCCAGCATCCCGGCGCGGTATTGGCGATGATCGTCCCGCCATTCTCCACCGGCCCCAGCATGGGCGCATCGGGATCGAGGACGCTGTTGGTGAACTCCGACACGACGACACTGCGGCGGGACGGCGTGTTGCTGCCATCGGGCATGGTGATCTCCCTGTTGGTTGGTTTTCCGCAAAGACCTAGCGGGACCGCCCGCCCGAACAAGCCCGCCCCCGCGCAATCCCCGCTAAACCTACCGGAACGATATTTTTCCACCGGCGCAGGGCAAGGCCCCCTTGACGCCGGCAGCGCCGGGCGGCACCAGCAACCCGTTGAAAGACGGAGGAAGTTTTGCGAAAGTCCCTTATCCTGTCAACCCTCGCCCTGCCGCTCCTGTTTCCGGCAACCGGCCAGGCCATGCTCTATTGCAGCGAACCCGATCCCCCGTCCTGCGTGGACAGCTTCTACACCTTCGACGACCAGTCCAGCTTCGACCGCTGCCGCCGCGAGCTGCAATCCTACCTGACCGAGGTATCCGACTACCGCGCCTGCCTGATGACCGCCGCCAACGACTCGGCGGACGAGGCGACGGACCTTGTCGAACGCTTCAACTGCAAGGCCGAAGGCAACAGCTTCTGCCCCTGACGGCAGGCAGGCAGGCGGCGCAACAGGAAAAGCGTGGTGCCCGCGGCCGGACTCGAACCGGCACGGCCTTCCGGCCTAGGGATTTTAAGTCCCCTGTGTCTACCATTCCACCACGCGGGCCGCGCAGCCCCGCCTGCCTACCAAGCCCGCGCCGCAAGGGAAAGCCCGCCCCGCGCCTGCCTGCAACCACACCGCGCAACGGGGGACTAGGCGACACGCGCCGATCCCCCTATCCTTCCCGTGTTTTAACGGAGATTTCCGATGCGCGCCCTTCTCCCCCTCCTCCTGTTCGCGGCAGCCCCGGCCATGGCAGACCCCACCCTTCCCCTCGTGGTGCGCGGCAACGAACCCTTCTGGTCTCTCACGCTGACAAGCGACGGCACCACCTATACCGATGCCGAAGGCACCACCCTGCAAGGGCCCGCAGCCCCCCCCGTAACCGACAAGGGCGCATGGCTCTATGAAACCCCCGCCGGTCTGCTGACCGTCACGGGCGAGCCCTGCCGCGACAGCATGTCCGGGATGCCCTACCCCTACACCGCCACGCTGGACCGCGACGGGCAGCCCCTGCCCGCCTGTGCAGGCGACCCCGCCGCGCTGCTCGCGGGCGACTGGACCGCCACCGAACTCGGCGGTGCCGCCCTGCCGCCGGAGGTGACCGTGACCCTCTCCTTCGCCGATGGCCGCATCGCGGGCAATTCCGGCTGCAACCGCTTCACCGGCAGCTTCGCCCTGACCGGCGAAGGCCTTTCCATCGGCCCCGTGGCGGCAACGAAAATGGCCTGCCCCCCGCCGATGATGGAAACCGAACAGGCCGTCTTTGCCGCCTTCTCCGCGATCACCGCCTTCGACATCGCCCCCGACGGCACGCTCCTCCTCGCCGCGCCCGACGGCACCGCCCTCCTCAAGGCCACGAAATGACCTTCCCCGCCGATCAGGCCGACCGCATCGTCCGCCGCAGCACCGCGCATCTTCTCTGGATCATCGGACGGAAGGGCCGCTTCATCTATGCCCACCGCCCCGACAACCCGTCCGCCGTGATCGAAGGCTACAACATGCTGCGCCATTGCGGCACGCTATGGTTCATGCTCAGGGCCATAACCGAACGCCGCATCGCCATCACCGACGCGCAGGCCCGCGCCCTGTCCGACGCCACGGGCTATGCGGGGGCCAAGATGGAACGCCCCGCATGGATCGCCGACCCCACCCTCGCCCTCGTGACCAAGGGGGCGATCAAGACCGGCGGCGTCGGCCTGTCACTGATGATGCTGCTGGCATGGCGCGACCTCGCCGCCCTGCGCGACGTTCCCGCCCCCGCCCTCCCCGCACCGCTGGACGACACCATCGCCGCCCTCGTCGCCTATGGCCTGCACCAGATCGACGGCGACGATGTCCACCACAAGCGCCGCCTCGACACGGGCGAGATCACGCCCTTCCGCAGCGACTACTATACCGGCGAACTCCTCCTCGGCCTGATCTGCGCGGGCGCTCCCGCCTCAGCCACCGGCCCGCTGACCGCCGCCCTCATGGCCCGCGACTACGGCGTGGACATCCAGAGCCACTGGATGGCCTATGCCGCCTGCGAGGCGATCGAACGCGGCCATGTCGATGCCGCCACCGGCGAAGCCTACCTTGCCCGCCTCGTCACCGGCATGGCGACCGATACCACCTACCGCCTGCGCCGCGCCTCCACCCCCATCGCCTGCCGGACCGAGGCGCTCACCCGCATCCTGATGCTGGCCGACCGTCGCGGTCCGGCCTGCACGCTGTCCCCGCAGATCCTCGCCACCGCGCGGCACGAGGCGGTGACGAACCTCTCCCTGCAACTGGAATGGTATCGCAACGGGCAATTCCTGAAATCCGATGACGATGACCGCGTCCAGATCGACTACATCCAGCACAACGGCACGGCCTATCTGAACTGGCTCGCCCTGCCGGCGCAGGAAGGGCTTGCCGCGGCGCAGCATTGACAGGGCGCGACCCCCGGTTCCATATGGCGGCCGACAGTCTGCGGGGGAGTCCGAAACGATGAAGAAAGTCTATCCCGGCGCCGAAGCCGCGCTGGAAGGGGTGCTGTTCGACGGGATGACGATCGCCTCGGGGGGCTTCGGTCTCTGCGGCATCCCCGAACTGCTGATCGCGGCCATCCGCAAGGCGGGGACGCGCGACCTGACCGTCGCCTCCAACAATGCGGGCGTGGACGGTTTCGGTCTGGGCGTGCTGCTGGAATCGCGGCAGGTGAAGAAGATGATCTCCTCCTACGTGGGCGAGAACGCGGAATTCATGCGCCAATACCTGTCGGGCGAGCTGGAGTTGGAATTCAACCCCCAAGGCACCTTGGCCGAACGGATGCGGGCCGGTGGCGCGGGCATCCC
>AYNO01000065.1 GCA_000500915.1 Rhodobacter sp. CACIA14H1 | reverse complement strand
ACTCGCGCCAAGCCCGGTCAACGGGCATCCGAGCAGAGCAGGCGACAGGCGTATCCCATGACCGAGATGGTTTATGGCTCCATGCCCTCACGGGTGACGGAGCCGGTGCTTCCCCGTTGGTGGCGGACGATCGACAAGTGGTCGATGACCTGCATCCTTGTCCTGTTCGGGATCGGGCTGCTGCTGGGTCTGGCGGCGAGTGTCCCGCTGGCCGAGCGGAACGGGCTGGAGCCTTTCTACTATGTGCAGCGGCAGGCCTTCTTTGGCGGGCTGGCCCTGGCGGCGATGGTGGGGGTGTCGATGATGTCGCCCGCCATGGTGCGCCGGATCGGGGTGCTGGGCTTCGCCTTGTCGCTGGTCGCGCTGTTCCTGCTGCCGGTCTTCGGCACGGATTTCGGCAAGGGCGCGGTGCGCTGGTTTTCCTTCGGCTTCGCCTCGGTCCAGCCGTCGGAATTCCTGAAACCCGGTTTCGTGATCGTCTGCGCCTGGCTGATGGCGGCGAGCTTCGATCTGAACGGGCCGCCCGGAAAGACCGTCAGCTTCCTGCTGGCGATGGTCGTGGTGGGGCTTCTGGCGATGCAGCCGGATTTCGGGCAGGCGGCGCTGGTGCTGTTCGGCTGGGGCGTGATCTACTTCGTCGCCGGTGCGCCCATGACGCTGATTGCCATCGTGGTGGGGATGGTCGTGGTGGGCGGCTTCGGCGCCTATGAGAGCAGCGAGCATTTCGCGCGGCGGATCGACGGGTTCCTGACGCCCGATGTCGATCCGCGCACGCAGCTTGGCTATGCGACGAACGCCATCCAGGAGGGCGGGTTCTTCGGGGTGGGCGTGGGCGCGGGGCAGGTGAAGTGGTCGCTGCCGGATGCCCATACCGATTTCATCATCGCGGTGGCGGCCGAGGAATACGGGCTGATCCTCGTCCTTGTCATCATCGCGCTTTACACCACGGTCGTCGTGCGGTCGCTGATGCGGCTGACCCGCGAGCGTGACCCGTTCATCCGGCTGGCGGGGACGGGGCTGGCCTGCATCTTCGGGGTGCAGGCGATGATCAACATGGGCGTGGCGGTGCGCCTGCTGCCGGCCAAGGGGATGACGCTGCCTTTCGTGAGTTACGGCGGGTCTTCGGTGATTGCGGCAGGGATCACGGTCGGCGCGTTGCTGGCCATGACGCGGCGCAGGCCGCAGGGGAAGATGGGCGACATCTTCGGACGGGGCGGGCGCTGATGGCGGGGCCGCTTCTCCTGATCGCGGCGGGGGGAACGGGGGGCACATGTTCCCCGCGCAGGCGCTGGCCGAGGCGATGGTGCGCAAGGGATGGCGGGTGAAGCTGTCCACCGATGCGCGGGGCGCCCGCTATGCGGGGGGCTTCCCGCATGTGGTGGCGGTGGAGCAGGTGGCTTCGGCCACCTTTGCGCGGGGCGGCGCGGCGGCACGGCTGGCGGTGCCGTTCCGGATCGCGGGCGGGGTGTTTTCGGCCATCTGGGGGATGCTGCGCGACCGGCCTGCGGTGGTGGTGGGCTTCGGCGGCTATCCGACGATCCCGGCGCTGGCGGCGGCATGGGTGCTGCGGCGGCCGCAGATGATCCATGAACAGAACGGGGTTCTGGGGCGGGTCAACCAGGTCTTTGCCCGCCGTGTGGACCGGGTGGCCTGCGGCACATGGCCCACGACGCTGCCGGCGGGGGTCGAGGGTGTGCATACCGGCAACCCCGTGCGGGCGGCAGTTCTGGAACGGGCGGGGGCGGGATATATCCCGCCGGGGGATTATCCCATGAGCCTGCTGGTCATCGGCGGGTCGCAGGGGGCGCGGGTGTTGTCGGATGTAGTGCCTGCGGCGGTGGCGGCCCTGCCCGAAGGCATCAGGCGGTATCTGCGCGTGGCGCATCAGGCGCGGGAAGAGGATATGGAGCGTGTCGTCGCGGCCTATGCGGAAGCGGGGATCGTGGCGGAGGTGGAGCCGTTCTTCCGCGACATCCCCAAGCGGCTGGCCGAGGCGCAGCTTGTCGTGTCCCGTTCCGGCGCGTCGTCGGTGGCCGACATATCCGTCATCGGGCGGCCTGCAGTGCTGATCCCCTTCGCGGCGGCGACGGGGGACCACCAGACGGCGAATGCGCGGGGGCTGGTTGACGCGGGGGCAGCGGTCCTGATTCCGGAAAAGCTGCTTGACCCTGCCGCGCTGGCCGCGCAATTGGAGGCCGTGCTGGGGCAGCCGGATGCGGCGGCCGCCATGGCGCAGCACGCGCTGGGGCAGGGACGCCCCGATGCGACCGAGCGGCTTGTCGCGCTGGTCGAGGAATTGGCGAAGGGAATTTCGGGATGAACGCGGCCACCAAGCTTCCGGGGGAACTGGGTCCCATCCATTTCGTGGGGATCGGCGGGATCGGCATGTCGGGGATTGCCGAGGTGCTGATGACGCTGGGCTATCCGGTGCAGGGGTCGGACAGCAAGGCGTCCAAGATCACCGACCGTCTGGTGTCGCTGGGGGCCAAGGTCTTCGAGGGGCAGCGGGCCGAGAATATCGGCGAGGCGGCGGTGGTGGTGATCTCCTCCGCCATCAAGAAGGGCAATCCGGAGCTGGAAGAGGCGCGGCGGCGCAAGCTGCCCGTGGTCCGGCGGGCCGAGATGCTGGCCGAACTGATGCGGCTGAAGTCGAACATCGCCATTGCGGGGACGCACGGGAAGACCACCACGACGACGATGGTGGCGACGCTGCTGGACAAGGGCGGGTTCGACCCCACGGTGATCAATGGCGGGGTGATCCATGCCTACGGGTCCAATGCGCGGGCCGGTGCGGGCGAATGGATGGTGGTGGAAGCGGACGAGTCGGACGGGTCTTTCAACAAGCTGCCCGCGACCATCGCCATCGTGACGAATATCGACCCCGAGCATATGGAGCATTGGGGGTCCTTCGACGCGCTGCGGAAGGGGTTTCTGGATTTCGTGTCCAACATCCCCTTCTACGGTCTGGCGGTCTGCTGCACGGACCATCCGGAGGTGCAGGCGCTGGTGGGCAAGGTGACGGACCGCCGCGTGGTGACCTTTGGCTTCAACGCGCAGGCGGATGTGCGTGCGGTGAACCTGCGCTACGAAGGCGGCAAGGCGCGGTTCGACGTGGCGCTGCAGAACGAGGGGGGCGCGGTGATCGAGGGCTGCACCCTGCCGATGCCGGGCGACCACAACGTGTCGAACGCCCTATCCGCAATAGCAGTTGCGCGGCATCTGGGAATGAAGAAGGATGAGATCCGCGAAGCCCTCGCGGGGTTCGGCGGGGTCAACCGCCGCTTCACCCGTGTGGGCGAAGTGGGGGGCGTGACCATCATCGACGATTACGGCCATCATCCGGTGGAGATTGCCGCCGTGCTGAAGGCGGCGCGGCAGGCCGTTTCCGGCACGCCGGGCGCCCGCATCATCGCGGTGCACCAGCCGCACCGCTATACGCGGCTGTCGCATCTGTTCGAGGAGTTCTGCACCTGTTTCAACGAGGCGGATGTGGTCGCCATCGCGGATGTCTATGCGGCGGGCGAGGACCCGATTCCCGGGGCGTCGCGGGATGACCTGATTTCCGGCCTGATCGCGCACGGGCACCGCCATGCGCGGGGCATTTCCGACGAGGCCGATCTGGCGCGTCTGGTGAAGGAGCAGGCGCGGGCGGGCGACATGGTCGTCTGTCTGGGCGCGGGGACGATTTCGGCATGGGCCAACGGGCTGCCCGCCCGTCTGATGGGGGCTGCCGCATGAGCTGGGGACTGGTCGCCGCTTTCGTCTGGCTGATCGTGGCCAATGTCGTGGCCATGCTGCCGAGCCGCGACCAGCACTGGACATGGGCCTATGTGCTGATTGCCGTGGGGATACCGATCCTTGGCTGGGTGACGTGGCAGAGCGGTCCGGTCTGGGGGATGGTGCTGCTGGCGGCGGGGGCGAGCGTGCTGCGCTGGCCGGTGATCTTCCTGTGGCGCTGGGCGCGCCGGAAGGGCGCGGAGCCTGCGGAATGAGGCTGCCTGCGGTGCGGGGTGTGCTGACGGAGCACCGCCCGCTGGCCGATCTGACATGGTTGCGCGTGGGCGGGCCGGCGGATGTGCTGTTCCAGCCTGCGGATACCGATGACCTTGCGGCCTTCATGGCGGGGCTGGACCCTGCGGTGACGGTGTTTCCGATGGGGGTCGGGTCCAACCTGATCGTGCGGGACGGGGGTATCCGGGCGGTGGTGATCCGGCTGGGGCGCGGGTTCAACGGGATTGCGGTCGAAGGGGACACGGTCGTCGCGGGTGCGGCGGCGCTGGATGCGCATGTGGCGCGGCGGGCGGCGGAGGCGGGGCTGGACCTGACCTTCCTGCGGACGATCCCCGGCAGCATCGGCGGTGCGGTGCGGATGAATGCGGGCTGCTACGGGTCCTATGTGGCGGATCACCTGCTGTCGGTGCGGGCGGTCACGCGGGCGGGGGATGTGGTGACGATCCCCGCCGCCGAGATGGACCTGCGCTATCGGCAGAGCAGCCTGCCCGAGGGGTGGGTGATCGTGGAGGCGACGTTCCGCGCCGGACGGGGGGAACCTGCGGCGCTGGAGGCGAAGATGGCGGACCAGATCGCGAAGCGGGATGCCAGCCAGCCGACGAAGGAGCGGTCTGCGGGGTCCACCTTCCGCAATCCGCTGGGCCGGTCGTCCACCGGACGGGCCGACGATACGCATGAGCTGAAGGCGTGGAAGGTCATCGACGATGCCGGAATGCGGGGGGCGCGGCGCGGCGGGGCGCAGATGAGCGAGATGCATTCCAACTTCCTGATCAATGCGGGCGGGGCGACGGCGGCCGATCTGGAAGGATTGGGCGAGGACGTGCGAAAAAGGGTTTTCCAACAGTCGGGTATCACGCTAGAGTGGGAAATCATGCGGGTCGGTGAACCGGCCGCTGAGTGACGGAAAAACGGGCAAAAGACCCGGGTACTTGAGGCGAAAATGGCGGGCGGTTCGGGCAGAAGCGTCCCCCTTGTGGCGGTGTTGAAGGGTGGGCTTTCCGCAGAGCGGGAGGTCTCTCTCTCTACAGGGCGTGAATGCGCCAAGGCACTGCGTGAGGCGGGATACGAGGTGGTGGAGGTCGATTGCGGCCTCGACCTTGCTGCGCGGCTTGTCGAGATTTCCCCCGATGTCTGTTTCAACGCCCTGCATGGCCGCTGGGGCGAGGATGGCTGCGTGCAGGGGATGCTGGAATGGCTGCGCATTCCCTATACGCATTCCGGCGTGCTGGCATCGAGCCTTGCTATGGACAAGCAGCGGGCCAAGGAGGCCTATCGCGCGGCGGGGCTGCCTTGTGTCGAAAGCGTCGTCGTCCCGCGCGAGGCGGTGGAGGCGGGGCATGTGCTGGCGGCGCCCTATGTCGTCAAGCCGGTGAACGAGGGGTCTTCGGTCGGCGTCTATATCGTCCGTGAAGGGTCGAACGCGCCGCGCCTGTCGGCCGAGATGCCCGCGCAGGTGATGGTGGAGACCTATGCGCCGGGGCGGGAGATGACGGTTTCCGTGCTGGGCGACCGGGCGCTTTGCGTGACCGACATCATCACCGACGGCTGGTATGATTACGACGCGAAATACAAGCCGGGGGGCAGCCGGCATGAACTGCCCGCGGACATTCCCGCCGCGATCGAGGCGGCCTGTCTGGATTACGCCCTGCGGGCGCATCGGGCGCTGGGCTGCCGCGGCTTGAGCCGGACGGATTTCCGCTGGGACGAGGCGCGGGGGCTGGACGGGCTGATCCTGCTGGAGACGAACACGCAGCCGGGGATGACGCCCACCTCGCTATCGCCCGAGCAGGCGGCGCATGTGGGGATTTCCTTTCCCGAGCTGTGCCGCTGGATCGTGGAGGATGCGTCATGCAACCGGTGACGGGGCCGCGAGTCTATGTCCGCCAGCCGCGCCGCGACCCTGCGCCGTCGCGCTGGCAATACCGGATGCAGCGGCTGTGGCTGACGCCCGTCTTCCGCGTGCTGTTCCGCGTCGGGCTGCCCTGTTTCCTGATCGCCATGGTCGTGGGCATCTATGCCAGCGACGCGGGGCGGCGGGCGGCGCTGACGGGGGTGTTCACCGATCTGGTCGAGAAGTTCCAGAACCGTCCCGAATTCATGGTGGCGCTGGTGTCGGTGGAGGGCGCGTCGCCGGAACTGGCCGAGGCGATCCGTGCAAGGGTCGATCTGAAGCTGCCTCTGTCGTCCTTCGATATCGATCTGGATGCCGTGAAGGCGCGGATCGAGGGGCTGGATGCCGTCGCGCAGGCAGAGTTGCGGGTGCGGTCGGGGGGCGTGTTGCAGATCCTGATCACCGAGCGCGTGCCGGTCGTCGTCTGGCGGCTGGAGGACGAGCGGCTGGAGATGCTGGACGAGTCGGGCCACCGTGTCGCGGGTCTGGCGGCGCGGTCTGACCGGCCCGACCTGCCGCTGATCGCGGGGGCGGGGGCGGACAAGGCGGCGGGCGAGGCGCTGGAACTGCTGGCCGCCGCCCAGCCGGTGCTGCCGCGCGTGCGGGGGCTGGTGCGGATGGGCGAGCGGCGCTGGGACCTAGTGCTGGACCGGAACCAGAAGATCATGCTTCCGGCCGTGAATGCCGTGGCCGCGCTGGAGCGGCTGATGGCGCTGGACAAGGCCGAAGACCTTTTGGCGCGTGATGTATTGAGTGTGGATTTGCGCAACGAAAAACGACCCGTGCTGCGGCTGGCGCCATTTGCGCTGAACGAACACCGCAAGGCACAGGGCATTGATGTGAGCGGGAGCGAACTATGACCGGTCTTTACGAATCCCAGCGGGCGATGCGGCACATGCGGCGGGCGGCGATGCAGCGCGGCGTGGTGGCGGTTCTGGATGTGGGGACATCGAAGATCGCCTGTCTGATCCTGCGCTTCGACGGGCCGGAGCGGCTGCGCGAGGTGGATGGCGTGGGGCCGATGGCGGGGCAGTCGTCCTTCCGCGTGATCGGGGCGGCCACGACGCGGTCGCGGGGCGTGCGCTTCGGCGAGATCGCGGTGATGAACGAGACGGAGCGGGCAATCCGCACCGCCGTGCAGGCGGCGCAGAAGATGGCGAATGTGCGGGTCGATCACGTGATCGCCTGCTTCAGCGGGGCGGAGCCGCGCAGCTACGGGCTGGCCGGCGAATGGGACCTGCAGGATTCGGTGGTGACGGAGCAGGACGTGGCGCGGGTGCTGGCGGCCTGCGATGTGCCGGACCTCGGCCCCGGGCGCGAGGTGCTGCACGCGCAGCCGGTGAATTTCGCGCTGGATCACCGGACGGGTCTGGGCGATCCGCGCGGGCAGATCGGCAACCGGCTGGCCTGCGACATGCACATGCTGTCGGTGGACGGGGCCGTAGTGCAGAACCTGCTGTACTGCATCAAGCGCTGTGATCTTGAACTCGCCGGTATCGCGTCTTCGGCCTATGTGTCGGGCGTGTCGTCGCTGGTGGAGGACGAGCAGGAGCTGGGCGCGGCCTGCATCGACATGGGCGGCGGGTCCACGGGCATCTCGATCTTCATGAAGAAGCACATGATCTATGCGGATTCGGTCCGCATGGGCGGGGATCATGTCACCTCGGACATATCCAAGGGGTTGCAGATCCCGGCGGCGGTGGCCGAGAAGATCAAGACCAAGCATGGCGGGGTCTATGCCACCAGCATGGACGACCGCGAGATGATCGAGATGGGCGGCGAGAGCGGCGACTGGGAGAAGGACCGCCGCCAGATCAGCCGGACGGAGCTGATCGGGATCATGCGGCCGCGGGTGGAAGAGATCCTGGAAGAGGCGCGGGTGCGGCTGGATGCGGCGGGGTTCGACCATCTGCCGAGCCAGTCCATCGTTCTGACGGGCGGGGGCAGCCAGATTCCCGGGCTGGACGGGCTGGCGGCGCGCATCCTTGGCCAGCAGGTGCGGCTGGGCCGCCCGCTGCGCGTGCAGGGGCTGCCGCAGGCCGCCACGGGCCCCGCCTTCGCCAGCGCGGTGGGTCTGTGCCTGTTCGCGGCGCATCCGCAGGACGAGTGGTGGGATTTCGAGATCCCGAGCGAGCGGTATCCCGCGCGGTCCCTGAAGAGGGCCTTCAAGTGGTTCCGCGATAACTGGTAACAGCGACATGCTGTGGTGGATGGCGAAATCCCGCCCATAGCGGTGGGTTTTTCCCCATATTTTGTGGCCTTTTCGCGTTTTTCGCGTGACGTTAAGCCTCCTTGTGGATAGAATCGTGGATAAATTCGGATTCCTGCGCCCGGGACAGGCGCGACTAACGGCCGGACTACAGAAAACGGCGGCACAACGATCAGCAGGCGGAGTGGCAATGACCCTGAATTTCACCATGACCTCGCAGCAGGAAGAGCTGAAGCCGCGCATCACGGTCTTCGGTGTGGGCGGTGCGGGTGGCAACGCCGTCAACAACATGATCGACAAGCACCTTGAGGGTGTGGAGTTCGTGGTCGCCAATACCGACGCGCAGGCGCTGAAGCATTCCAAGGCCCATGCCCGTATCCAGATGGGTCTGAAGGTCACGGAAGGGCTGGGTGCCGGGGCGCGGCCGACGGTCGGCGCGGCGGCGGCAGAAGAGACGATCGAGGAGATCGTGGATCATCTGGCGGGTGCGCATATGTGCTTCATCACCGCCGGCATGGGTGGCGGCACCGGCACCGGCGCGGCCCCGATCATCGCGCAGGCGGCGCGGGAGCTGGGCGTGCTGACGGTGGGCGTGGTCACGAAGCCCTTCCAGTTCGAGGGTGCGAAGCGGATGAAGCAGGCCGAGGAGGGCATCGAGGCCCTGCAGAAGGTCGTGGATACGCTGATCATCATCCCCAACCAGAACCTGTTCCGTCTGGCCAATGAACGCACCACCTTCACCGAGGCCTTCGCCATGGCCGACGACGTGCTGTATCAGGGCGTCAAGGGCGTGACGGACCTGATGGTGCGCCCCGGCCTGATCAACTTGGACTTCGCGGACGTCCGCGCCGTGATGGACGAGATGGGCAAGGCCATGATGGGCACCGGCGAGGCGACGGGCGAGGACCGCGCCGTGCAGGCTGCCGAGAAGGCGATTGCCAACCCGCTGCTGGACGAGATCAGCCTGAACGGCGCCCGCGGCGTGCTGATCAACATCACCGGCGGTTATGACCTGACCCTGTTCGAGCTGGACGAGGCCGCGAACATCATCCGCGAGAAGGTGGACCCCGACGCCAACATCATCGTCGGCTCCACGCTGGACGAGAACATGGGCGGCGCGATCCGCGTGTCGGTCGTGGCGACCGGCATCGACGTGTCCAAGGCCGCCAAGCAGGAGGCGCCCGTCGCCCGCCGCAGCATGGCCGCGCCGCTGCCCCCTGCCGCGCCCGCGCCGGAGCCGCGCCGCGAGGTGCCGCTGACCGTGCAGGTGCAGCCCGCCCCCGCGCCGCAGCCGGAACCGGTGATGATGCACCAGCCCGCGCCTGCGCCCGAGCCGTCGCTGTTCGATGCCGCGCCGTCCTTCGAGCCCGCGCCGGAAATGGATGCGGCCGATGACCTGCCGCCGCCCGCCTATCGCCCGCAGCAGCCCGCGCCGCAGCCGCGTGCGGCCGCCGCGATGGACAATGATGCCGCCGCCTTCATGGCGCCGCGTCCGCGTGCGCCGGGAACCCCGTCGCCAGAGGCTCTGGCGCGTCTGCAGGCGGCCGTGAGCAAGTCGCCCGCCCCCGTGACGCAGCGCCCGATGGCGGCGCAGCCCCGCGTGCAGGCCCCTGCCGCCGCCAAGCCGGCAGAGGCGCCGCGTCCGCGCTTCGGGATCGGGTCGCTGATCAACCGCATGGCCGGTGGCGGCCATGGCGACGCGCAGGGCGCGACCGCCCGCCAGCAGCCGCAGGTGCAGGGCTATGACGACGAGCCGGAACTGAGTGCGGATCAGGAACGGATCGAAATCCCGGCCTTCCTGCGCCGTCAGGCGAACTGACGCCCCTGACGGATTGTTGCAATCCCTTGGAACCCGGGCCGGAAGGTCCGGGTTTTCCTTTGCGGATCAAGGTGTTGCACCAGCCGTGGTATTGTAACACTGTGTCACGAAGAGTGAGTTGAGTTTGCAGCCGCAGCAACTTAATCCAGTCTCGCCGGAGAGCGTGCGCGGGATGCGCGCGTGCCGGTGACCCGGCCGCGCGGCAGGGCCCTGAAACGAAGTTGGACGAACCGACCTTGCAACGCACAGTCAAAACCGCCGTCACCTTTACCGGAACCGGCCTGCATGGCGGGCAACCCGTCCGCATGGTCGTGAAGCCGGCCCCGGCGGGGCACGGGATCGTTTTCCTGCGCACCGATATCGGGCAGGACGACGCGCTGCTGGATGCGCGTATTCCGGCACGCTGGGATACGGTGGTGCCGTCCAAACTCTGCACGCTGGTCGCCAACGAGGCGGGCGTTTCGGTGTCTACGGTGGAACATGTGATGGCCGCGCTTGCAGGCTGTGCGATCCACAACGCGCTGATCGAGATCGACGGGCCGGAAGTGCCGATCCTCGACGGGTCGGCGATGCCCTTCGTGGCGCGTTTCATCGCGGCGGGGACGGTGGGGCAGGATGCCGCCGTCCATGCGATCCGCGTGCTGGAACCGGTCGAGGTGCGGGAGGGCGAGGCCGTGGCGCGGCTGGAGCCTGCGGAAAACCTGGAAATCCGGTTCGAGATCGATTTTGCCGAAGCCGCCATCGGCCGGCAGGAAAAGGTGATGAGCCTTGCCAATGGCGCCTTCGTCCGCGAACTGTCGGACAGCCGCACCTTCTGCCGCCAGTCGGATGTGGACGCGATGCGGGCCAACGGCCTTGCGCTGGGGGGCACGCTGGAAAATGCGGTGGTCTTTGACGGCGATGTGGTGCTGAGCCCCGGCGGGCTTCGCTACCGGGACGAACCGGTGCGGCACAAGATGCTGGATGCGGTGGGCGACCTGTATCTGGCCGGTGCGCCGATCCTTGGCCGTTATACGGGCATCCGCGCGGGCCATGCGCTGACCAACCGGCTGCTGCGGGCGCTGTTCGCGCGGCCGGAGGCGTGGACGCTGGTGGAAGTGGGCGAACGCACCGGCTGCAAGCTGCCCGGCGTGGGTGTGCATGAGGCCGATCTGCCGCTGCGTGCCTGAGCATCGCGCAGGCAGCGAAAGCCGTTTTGCGCCCCGGATTTTTCTGTGCTAGGACGGCTGCAAGAACACGGGCGCGGTAGGTGGTTTCCTGCGTCGCGCAAGGAATCACGTGGGGTAGGCGGAAGATGGCAGTCGTGAAGTCGGGCGCACGGTTCCTTGGCATGGCGATGCTTGCCTCGGTCCTCGTGGCCTGTGGCGGACAGCAGGAACGCCCGCTGGACAGCTATACGGCCGAGGAAATCTTCAAGCAGGGCGAATTGGCGCTGGCGTCGGAACGCCGCCCCGATGGTGCGATCCGCTATTTCCAGGAAGTGGAACGGCTGTATCCCTATTCGGAATTCGCCAAGCGTGCGCTGATCATGCAGGCCTTCAGCTATCACAAGGCCAAGAAATACGAAGAGGCGCGGGCGGCGGCGCAGCGGTATCTGGATTTCTATCCGGGTGACGAGGATGCGCCCTATGCGCTGTATCTGATGGCACTGTCCTATTACGACCAGATCGATGACGTGGGCCGCGACCAAGGCGTGACCTTCCAGGCGCTGCAGGGGATGCGCGACGTGATCGAAAGCTATCCGGACAGCGATTATGCGCGGTCTGCGATGCTGAAATTCGAACTGGCCTTCGACCATCTGGCGGCCAAGGAGATGGAGATCGGGCGCTATTACCTGAAGCGCGGCAATTACACGGCGGCGATCAACCGCTTCCGCACGGTCGTGCAGGATTTCCAGACCACGACGCATACGGCCGAGGCGCTGCATCGTCTGGTGGAGGCCTATCTGGCGCTGGGCTTCACGCAAGAGGCGCAGACGCGGGGGCGATCCTTGGTTACAACTATCAATCGTCGCCCTTCTATGATGACAGCTTCCGCCTGCTGAAGGGGCGCGGTCTGAACCCCGAAGCGGTGGGCGACAGCTGGCTGCGGTCGGTCTATCGCCAGATGATCAAGGGCGAATGGTTGTAAGCCTGAAGGGGGCTTGCGCGTGCTGCGGACGCTCGAAATCCGGGATGTGCTGATCATCGACCGGCTGGACCTTGAATTCCGGCCGGGTCTGAACGTCTTGACCGGCGAGACGGGGGCGGGGAAGTCCATCCTGCTGGACGCGCTGGGATTCGTGCTGGGATGGCGCGGACGGGCGGAACTGGTGCGGCAGGGGGCGGAACAGGGCAGCGTGACGGCGGTGTTCGACCTGCCGGCGGGCCATGCGGCGCATGGGGTGCTGGAGGAGGCGGGGATCGCCGCCGAGGATGGCGAGCTGATCCTGCGGCGGGTCAATGCGGTGGACGGGCGCAAGACGGCATGGGTCAATGACCGGCGCGTGTCGGGCGAGGTCTTGCGGGACCTTTCAGAGACTTTGGTGGAGCTGCACGGGCAGCATGACGACCGCGGCCTGTTGAACCCGCGGGGGCATCGGGCGCTGCTGGATGCCTTTGCGGGGCTGGACCTTGCGCCCCTTCGGGCGGCGTGGCGGGCGCAGGCGGTGGCGCGGGCGGATCTGGCGGCGGCGGAGGCGGCGCTGGAGGCGGCGCGGAAGGAAGAGGATTTCCTGCGGCACGCGGTGGCAGAGCTGGACCGGCTGGACCCGCAGCCCGGCGAGGAGGCGGCGCTGGATGCGCGGCGGCGGCTGATGCAGGGGGCGGAGAAGATTCGGTCCGATGTCGCGCGGGCGCTGGAAGCCCTTTCGGATCAAGGGGCTGAGGGGTTGATGCGGGATGCCGTGCGCTGGCTGGACGGCGCGGCGGAGCGGGCGGAGGGGCGGCTGGAGGGGGCCTTGGCCGCGCTGGACCGGGCGCTGATCGAGCTGGGCGATGCGCAGCAGGGGGTCGAGGACTGTCTGGGGGCGCTGGACTTCGATCCGGGCGAGCTGGAGCGGCTGGAGGAGCGGCTGTTCGCCATCAGGGCGCTGGCGCGGAAGCACGGGGTGCTGGCGGACGAACTGGGCGTCCTGGCGGGTGATCTGCGGGCGCGGCTGGAGGCGCTGGACAGCGGCGAGGCGGGAATTGCTGCGCGTGCGAAGGCCGTGACGCTTGCCGAGGCTGCATATCGGGACGAGGCCGCGCGGGTGACGGCGGCGCGGGTTGCGGCGGCGGGGCGGCTGGATGCGGCGATGGCGGCGGAACTGGCGCCGCTGAAGATGGAGCGGGCGGTCTTTGCGACCGAGGTGGTGGCGGGCGAGGCGGGGCCGGAGGGGGTGGATACGGTCACCTTCACCGTGGCCACCAATCCCGGTGCGCCTTCGGGGCCGTTGAACCGGATCGCGTCGGGCGGGGAGTTGAGCCGGTTCCTGCTGGCGCTGAAGGTCTGTCTGACGGGGGATGCCCCCGGATTGACCATGATTTTCGACGAGATCGACCGTGGAGTCGGCGGTGCGACGGCGGATGCCGTCGGGCGGCGGCTGAAGGCTTTGGCCGAGGGGTGCCAGGTTCTTGTCGTGACGCATTCGCCGCAGGTGGCAGCCCTTGGCGGGGCGCATTGGCGGGTGGAGAAGCGGGTGGCGGGGGATGTGACCCTGTCCACCGTCACGCCTCTGGGCGCGGCGGAACGGGTCGAGGAAGTGGCGCGGATGCTGGCGGGGGATACCGTCACCGAGGCCGCAAGACAGGCGGCGCGGGCGCTGCTATCGGCCTGAGGGTTGCATTTCCTGCATGGCGGGCTTCGCCGGATGGCGGTTCAATGCTGCGATGCGGCATCCTATCTTCCGGGCATCGGCAGAAAGGAAAAATGCCATGTTCGAGCGTGTCAAAAGCTTCATCCGTGCCTTCCACATCCCGACGGCGGCAGAGCTGGAGCGGGAATATCTGAACGGCGCGGCGAACCGCGTGGACCTTGAATTCCGCCAGCGTCAGGTGGAACGGGGCATGTTCCGGAATTTCGGGGCCTGAGGGTCCGGCAGGGGGAAAACCCCCTGTATCGGCTGTGCCGAGGGCTGTGCCGCGTTCTGTACCGCAAAGTGTCAGCACGCAGCGGGCGGTGGCTTCGGATGCCGGTAAGGTTTGACAGGGTGGATGCCCTGCATGGATGGGCCGGTGCGCAAGCGCCGGCCCTTGTATTTGGCGGGTGGTCCCCCCACCCTCTCCCTCCCCCTTGGAGGGGGAGGGAAGCGCGGGTTACGGGGCGCTGGGCGCGGTGTCGGGGGTGGCTAGTCCGCCAGCATGGAGAGTTGCGCAGCCAGCGCCTGCCAGCCCTGTGGCGTGGCGGCGAGGGTGGCGGTGAGGAGGAGCGAGCAGCGGGGGAGTTCCGCGCCCCCGGCATCCCGTGCGCCGGCCACGACATAGCGTTGCGCGAGCAGCGCTGTCTGCGGCCCGAGGGGGCGGAGTTTCAGCTTGCCCTTCACCAGCCGCGCCGTGCGGAAGACGCCCGCGAATTCGGCGGAAAGCGCGTCGGTCACGGCATCGCGGCCTTCGGCGTGCTGGCCGGTGGGGGTGACGAGGTCCGCATCGGCATCAAGCAGCGCGGCGATGGCGGGCGCGTCCTGCGTCGAGAAGGCGGAGGCGAAGGCGCGGGGGAAATCTTCGGGGGTCATGGCATCCTGCTTTTGCCCGGCAGGATAGGGCAGGGGCGCGTCAGGGGCCAGCGACACGGGCCAGCGCGGGGGCAAGATCGCCGTAACCGGTCAATCTCCGCTCATAGGCCAGACCCAGACGGGCGGCGCAGTCGCGGGCCTTGGCATCCAGCGCGGGGTCGTCGGTCTGGGCCTGATAGACGAGCTTGGTGTAATTGCCGAAATACATGTCCCTGAGTTCGGGGTGGCGGTCCAGTCCCATGGGCCGCCAGACGAAGGCATCGAATTGCCGGACAAGGAAATCGGTCAGGTAGAAGGCGGTGAATTCCTCTTCCGCCTTGGCGGCGAAGGCGGCGTTGCCTTCAAAAAACGATAACAATGCGGGCCTTCGACCATTTCGACGCCCAGTTCGTTGCACTTTTCCTGCAAGAGGCCGCCTGTGCCGCAATCGGCATAGACGACGAAGAGCCGGTCATAGGCATCGCGGTGTGCGGCCACGGCATCGGCGACGGCGTCGGGGATGCGGTCGGGCCAGAGGTGCAGGTTGGCGGGCAGGCATTGCAGGTCGAGATGGTCCCAGCCGTTCATCCGTTTGAGCGCAAGGATTTCATGCGCCAGCGCCCCGCAGGCGATCAGCAGGACGCGGCCCTCTGCGCCGGGATCTGCGCCGGGATATGCGGCGGGGGCAAGGCCCTGTTCGGTGAGGATGTCGTCGGAGGGGCCCTCGGGCGACGGGAGCGGGCTGTCCATCAGCGCAACTGGCGCGCGCCGAGGATCAGGCTGCCCGCCAGCGCCGCGAAGCCGAGCGCGACGAGCGGCAGTTCCGCCCAGACGGCGAGGCCGATGGTGGCACCGGCCGCGAGGATCACGAAGCCGACCAGGAGGAGGAAATGGGTGAGGGGCATCATGGTCCTTCCTTTCCCGTTCAATATTTGTCGCTGCCTGCCGGAATCCAAGCCCCTTTCGGGGCGGACGGTTCCCTTGCGAAGAAAAAGGCCCCGTCTGCGGGTGCAGACGGGGCCGGAGGGGGGAGCAAACGCTGCGGGCCTGTCAGGCGCCGAGCTGGTTGTGCTTGCGGGCCACGAACTGCTTGGCGGTTTCCACCGCCACGGCGGCGTCGCGGCAATAGGCATCGGCGCCGATGGCACGCCCGAATTCCTCGTTCAAAGGGGCGCCGCCGACGAGGACGACGTAATCTTCGCGCAGGCCCTTTTCCTTCATCGTGTCGATGACGACCTTCATGTAGGGCATGGTCGTGGTCAGGAGCGCCGACATGCCGAGGATGTCGGGCTGTTCGCGTTCCAGCGCCTCGATATACTTGGTCACGTCGTTGTTGATGCCGAGGTCCACCACCTCGAAGCCCGCGCCTTCCATCATCATGGCGACGAGGTTCTTGCCGATGTCGTGGATGTCGCCCTTGACCGTGCCGATGACCATCTTGCCCATGCGCGGTGCGCCGGTTTCGGCGAGCAGGGGTTTCAGGATGGCCATGCCGGCCTTCATCGCATTGGCGGCGAGGAGGACTTCGGGGACGAAGAGGATGCCGTCGCGGAAGTCGGCGCCGACGATGGTCATGCCGGCCACGAGCGCCTTGGTCAGGACGTCATAGGGCGCCCAGCCGCGTTCGATGAGGATGTTGACGCCCTCTTCGATCTCTTCCTTGAGACCGTCGTAGAGGTCGTCATGCATCTGGAGGACGAGTTCGTCGTCGGAGAGTTCGGAAAGGATGATCTCGTCTTCGTCGGCCATCGGGGTGTCCCTTCGGGGTATGTGGTCGCAGGATGCATGGGCTGAAAGCGTCATGCGGACTTTTCGGATTGCGACATGCCCCGGATGAAAGCCGACAGCAAGGGGTCGTGGGTGGTTTATGGGTGGCGGATGTTCCTGTTATGTTCCATATTGCGGGCATGGAGAAAGCGCGGGACGGGATTCTGCCGGGCCGGAGGGCGCGGGCGCGGGGGGCGTTGAGCAATGCGCCCGGCCGGTATGAGGGGCGTGGGCTGGCGCGTTTCGATGACGGCTGGGAGGCGGAGGAGGCGCGGCTGGTCCGGACCGAGGTGCGGGTGGAGCGGGCGCGGTCGGCCATCACCTGGAACCGGTCGCCGGACCTGCCGTTCGACCGGTCGGTCAATCCCTATCGGGGGTGCGAGCATGGCTGCGTCTATTGTTTCGCGCGGCCGAGCCATGCCTATCTGAACCTGTCGCCGGGGCTGGATTTCGAGACGAAGCTGGTGGTGCGGCCCGGGATCGGGGCGGTGCTGGCGCGGGAGTTGCGGGCGAAGTCCTATCGGGTGGCGCCGGTGGCGATCGGGACGAATACGGACCCCTACCAGCCCTGCGAGGCGCAGTGGCGCGTGATGCGCGAGGTGGTGGAGGTTCTGGCGGGGTGCGACCATCCTTTGGCGATCACCACGAAGGGGACCTTGATCGAGCGGGATCTGGACCTTCTGGCGCCGATGGCGGCGAAGGGTCTGCTCAGGGTGGGGGTGTCGGTCACGACGCTGGATGCGGGTCTGTCGCGGCGGATGGAGCCGCGGGCGGCCGCGCCTGCGCGGCGGCTGGAGGTGATAAGGCGGCTGTCGGCGGCGGGGGTGCCGGTGCGGGTGATGGTGGCGCCTGTGGTGCCGGGGCTGACGGATCACGAGCTGGAGGCGATTCTGGCGGCGGCGAAGGCGGCGGGGGCCGTGGGGGCGTCGTGGATCATGCTGCGCCTGCCGCTGGAGGTGGCGGGGCTGTGGCGGGAATGGCTGGAGGAGGCGGAGCCGGGGCGGGCGGCGAAGGTCATGGCGCGGGTGCGCGAGGCGCGGGGGGGCAAGGATTACGATGCGGAATGGGGCAAGCGGATGCGGGGGGAGGGGCTGTTTGCGGAGTTGATCGGGCAGCGGTTTTCAAAGGCGGTGGCGCGGCTGGGGCTGGATGTGGACCTGCCTGCTTTGCGGTGTGATCTGTTCCGGCCGCCGGGGCGGCGGGGGATCAGTTGAGTTTGTTCTGAGAGGGGGCTTGGGGCGCGGTTGGGTCGGGCGGAAGAGGAAACGCACTGCGTTTCCCCGCCCGTGGCGACCACGGTGCGGCTGGATCGGTTCCGACTAGACCAACAGAGGCCAGCGCCTGCCCCGGCGGGCGAGAAGCGCCCGCCATGGGCGGGGCGGGCGCTGGCCGGGTGCTTTGGCACCCGGCTGTCCGGTGGTTGTGGCATCGCGTGACCGAGGCGATGGCCTCGGTCATTGGGGCGTGTGCTGGTGTTTGTAACCTTGCCACGTCTGAGGGGAAACGCAGTGCGTTTCCTACCGGCCGCGGTGGCGGAGGTCCTTACAATGCCCGCCAGCCGATATCCCTGCGGCAGAAGCCTTCGGGCCAGTCGATCGCGTCCACCATGGCATAGGCCTTGGCCTGCGCCTCGGCCAGTGTCGCGCCGCGGGCGGTGACGTTCAGGACGCGGCCCCCCGTGGCGGTGACGGTGCCGTCCTTCGCCGTGGTTCCGGCGTGGAAGACCATCTGGGACGAGGTTTCCGGCAGCGCGTCGAGGCCGCCGATCACGCTGCCCTTGGCATAGGCGCCGGGATAGCCCTTCGAGGCCATGACGACCGTCAGGGCGTGGTCTTCGGCCCAGTGGACCTGCGCCTGATCCAGCCTGCCTTCGGCGCAGGCGAGGAGGAGGTCCAGCGCCTGTGCGCCCAGCCGCATCATCAGGACCTGGCATTCCGGGTCGCCGAAGCGGGCGTTGTATTCGACGAGGCGGGCGCGGCCCTTGTCGATCATCAGGCCCGCGTAGAGGACGCCTTGGTAGGGCGTGCCGCGACGGGCCATTTCGCGGATGGTGGGGAGGACGATTTCTTCCATCGCCTGTTGGGCAATGGCGTCGGTCAGGACGGGGCGGGGGAATAGGCGCCCATGCCGCCGGTATTGGGGCCGGTGTCGCCGTCGCCGACCCGCTTGTGGTCCTGTGCGGTGCCGATGGGCAGGGCGTTCACCCCGTCGGTGAGGATGAAGAAGGAGGCTTCCTCGCCTGCCATGAATTCCTCGATCACCACTTCCGCGCCTGCGGCGCCGAATTCGCCGCCGAACATGTCGTCTATGGCGGCAAGCGCCTCGGCTTCGGTCATGGCGACGATGACGCCCTTGCCTGCGGCGAGACCGTCGGCCTTGACCACGATGGGGGCGCCCTTGTCAGTGATGTAGGCGCGGGCGGGGGAGCTTTCCGTAAAGCGGGCCCAGGCGGCGGTGGGGGCGGCGCAGGCGTCGCAGATGTCCTTGGTGAAGGCCTTGGAGGCTTCGAGTCTCGCGGCGGCGGCGGAGGGGCCGAAGGTCAGGATGCCCGCGGCGCGGGTGGCATCGGCCACGCCTGCGGCGAGGGGGGCTTCGGGGCCGATGATGACGAAGTCGATGGCGTTTTCTTCGCAGAAGGTGACGACGGTCTGGCCCGACAGGATGTCGATGTCGGCGCATTCGGCCAGTTGGGCGATGCCCGCATTGCCGGGGGCGACGATCAGGCGGTCGGTCTTGGGGTTCTGCTTGACCGCCCAGGCGAGGGCATGTTCGCGCCCGCCGCTGCCGAGGATGAGGATGTTCATGCGTGCCGCCCCCTTCGCTGGTTGAGTGGGGCTATAGGGGGGGAGGGGGATGGTGCAAGGGTGGGCTTGGGTCAGAGGACCGACGCGAAACTGTCCGGTGGAAAGTTTCGCCGGTCCGATTGCGGCTGAAGCAACGAAGCCGCAAGGGGGTGTCACCTTGTCCCGGACGCTTGGGGCACGGGACGCGCCCGCCCCGGTGAGGCGTCTTGCCGCCCCCGCCGGGGCCCGGGGGGGGGGGGACGGCCCGGTGCGGCGGGCGCGCGGGCGGCAGTGGTTGATG
>AYNO01000064.1 GCA_000500915.1 Rhodobacter sp. CACIA14H1 | reverse complement strand
TGAGCAGCTGTTCGGGCGGTATCCCCAGGCGGATCAGTTCACGCTTCTTGTAAAGTGCGTAATCTTCGCAATCGCCGCCGCGCTGCGTCGGAAGCGCCCAGTATTCAGGTGTCCGGTATTGTTGCATGTCGCTGATGGGGCGGATGATGCGGTTCGCGCGGCTGTTCACGGCGCGGAGGGTGTCCATCACGCCCTCGCCCAAGAGCATCGCCTTGCCCGAGCGGGCGCAGGCCCAATCGTATGTGGAGCAAAGCGTGCCCGCCCCTGCCGGTGCCATCGCGACATGGCGCACGGGTATCTGTGCGCTGGCCGCACCACGGGCGTCGATGGAGAGGGCCGGCATTGTCGTACTGACGCCGAGTGCGAAGGCGAGCCATGCAATGCCCGCCCGCCGGACAAGCCGGTCCTTGGGAAGATGCGCGATCCTGAACATGCCGATTCCCCGATATTCCCGATATGGCAGCGGGAACAGGCAACACGGCCCGCATGTCCGGGATTGGGCCGAAGCGGGGCATTTTCAGGTTGGGAACAGACATTTTCGCGGCAGGCGCCAATCGTCCGCAAGGCGCGGTCAATGGCGAGCCGGATGACGGATTGGATCGAAAAGCAGGCGCAGACCGTTCAGAACGACAAGGACGGTGCCGCCTTCATGCCCCAGAACGGCCAGAGGAAGCGGCAGATCGAAGAACAGACCCCCGACCACAAGGACCATCATCGCGCCCAGAGCGAATGTCAGATTCTGGCGGATGATCCGCGCCGTCCGGCGCGACAGCCTGTGTGCAGCGGCAAGACGTTCCATGTTGTCTGACATCAGGGCCACCTCGGCGGCCTGAAGGGCCACCTCGCTTCCGGCGACGCCCATTGCAATGCCCACGTCGGCCCGCGCCAGGGCCGCCGAATCGTTTACACCGTCACCGACAAAGGCGACACGCCCCTGTTCCGACAGGGCGGCGACGAGCCGGACCTTGTCGCCGGGCAGGAGATCGGCATGGATCTCCCCTTGCTGCAGACCGAGATCGCGGCCGATGCGTTCGGCGACGGGGCGGCGGTCCCCCGTCATCATCACAAGCCTGCCCATGCCCGAGGCCCGCAGTGCCTGCAGGCCATCGTAGGATGAATCGCGCGGCCGGTCAGCGACGGTCGCGGCACCAAGAAGGCGGTTGCCGCGCCCGACATAGACGACCGTCTGGGCGCCGTCCTGCAATCCCGCCAAGGCAGAATGACCAATGTCCGCACCCATCCGGGCCGCGAGCCGCAGATTGCCGGCCCATACCGTGCCGAGTCCGTCGGAACCCGTCAGCCCTTCGCTGGGAGTGTTCGTGACCTCGGCCACGGCTGCGGGCGTCAGGCTGCGGTCCTGTGCGGCGCGACGGATGGCATCGGCGATGGGATGTTCGGAATGCATCTCGATCCCGGCGAGGAGGGCGAGGATGTCCTCCTCGCCGGAGCCATCAAGCGCGACGAGGCCGGTCAATTCTGCCCGGCCGGTCGTGAGCGTTCCGGTCTTGTCGAAGGCGAAGCTGCGGACATCGGCCAAGGTTTCCAGCGCGGCGCCGCCCTTGAACAGGACGCCTCCCCGGGCGGCGGCAGACAGGGCCGAGAGGATGGCGGCTGGAACGGAAATCACCACCGCGCAGGGGCTTGCGGCCACAAGAAGCGTCGCAGCGCGGTAAAGCGCATCGTCCATGTCCAGCCCGATACGGACGAAGAACAGGAAGAAGAGGATAGACCCCACAAGTACCGCCACGGTGTAGCGCTGGCCGAACCAGTCGGAAAAGCGTTCGGACGGGGCCTTCATCGACTGCGCCTCGGTCACGAGGGCGATCATGCGGGCGACGGTCGAGTCCGACACCGGGCGTTCGACACGCAGGGACAGGATGGCGTTCAGGTTGACCGTCGCCTCGTGTGCCTTTGCGCCGGGACGTTTGTGGACCGGAACGGACTCTCCGGTGATCGAGGATTCATCGATGGAGCCTTCGCCTTCGATGACGACACCGTCCACCGGCACACGCGCACCCGGGCGCAGGATGACCGTGTCACCCCTGCGCAGGTCGGCGATCGGGACATCTTCGGTCGTGCCATCCGCGTTGCGGCGCAAGGCGCTTTGCGGGCGGAGTGCCATCAGCGCCTCGACGGCACGCCGCGCCTTGCCCATCGCGCGGTGTTCCAGCGTCGAGGACAGGGAAAACAGCGCCAGAAGGACGGCGCCTTCCAGCGGTGCGCCCACACCGGCCGCTGCCAGCGCCGCAATCACCATCAGGAGGTCGATGTCGAGTTTCCGTTCCGACCAGAGTTCGCGCAGGGCCGTCAGTGCCGAGGGAACGCCGCCGGCCAGATAGGCGACAGCAAGTCCTGCGGTCGCGTTCCCCGGCGGAAGCGTAAGGAGAAAGCGGTCAACAAGGGCAACGGCAAGTCCTGCGACGGTCAAGCCGGTCAGGACGGGTGCCAGACGGTCTAGCAAGCTGTCATCCGTGGTCATATTGATAGCATAGATGCACGGGATTCGCCCGCAAGGGCCTGACTTGCCGCATATCCGGCACACGAATAGGGCGAAACGGGCAGTGGATATTGAACATTAAGTTGTATTGATGGATATCTTCGCGTCGGGGGTGCGGCGCGGCGTTTCCGGCATTGCCGGGGTTGCGCAGGTGCAGGTCGGGAGGTCTTGATTGTCCGACGAAATGTCGCTCGTTCGCATGTTGAGCGAGTTGGTGCGGACGCCGGTCTCGGAACTGGATGGCGTGGTGACGCGCGTTCTGGGACAGCTTGCACGGGATGCCGGCGCCGGATGGGCCTGTCTGTTCCGCATGGACCAGGGCAGGATGACGCCCACACATGCCTATGCTTCCGAAGGCCTGCCTGCGATCGACTGTGCGCCGGATATCCTGCTGCGGCCCGTGATGGACCGGCTGGTGGCAGGACAGACCGTCTCGGTCACGGACTGCCGCGACTGGACGGGATGCGGCGCACTTGGGTCCTTTGTCACGATCCCGATGCGAGAGGATAACGTCCTTTCCGGCGTTCTGGGTCTTGGCTTTGCCGGGCAGCATGAAGCCGGACCCGGAATGTTGGACCGGCTGGCGGCTGCGGCCGGCGTGCTCGAGACGGTGCTATGGCGACGGCAGCAGGAGAAGATGCATATTGCCACGGCCCAGAGGCTGGAGGCGACGCTGGCCGCCATGCCGGACCTTCTGTTCGAGATTACGCATGACGGCCATTTCGCAGAATTTTCGGCGGGCCCTGAACGGTTGATGATCGTCCCGCACGATCAGCTGAAGGGACGCCACTACTCCGATCTCCTGCCGGCGGATGTGTCGGAGGTTGTCCGGAAGGCCCTGAAACAGTGCCTCGCCGATGGCCGGATCGAGGGCATCCGCTACAGCATCAACCTTTCGGAGAAGAAACGGTGGTTCGAACTGACGGGTGCGACGAAACCCGCAAGCGAGCCGGGGAGGCCGCCGACTGTCATCTTCAACGTGCGGGACGTCACCTCGGACACGCTCATGCGGGACGAGCTGACGCGACTCGGGAAGATCGTCGAGTCGATGTCGAACCTCGTCTGCATCACCGATCTGGACGAGAATATCGTCTGGGTGAACGCCGCCTTCGAACGGCAGACCGGCTGGACACTTGAGGAGATCAAGGGTCGCTATTTCGGGGAAGTGATCCGGATCCCGGGTATGGACCCGGACAACGAAAGGGCCGTCGAACGGGCGGTCGCGGCGCGGGTGCCGCATTCGGGGCAGACGGTCAACCAGGACCGCTGGGGAAACCGCTACTGGATCGAGTACAACGTCATCCCGCTGGAGGATTCGGCAGGCCAGTTGGTGGGTTTCGTTTCTATCGAGACGGTCATCAACCGCCTGAAGGAGCAGGAAGCGGCGATGGCCCTGCTGGCACAGAGTGCGACCGAGGCGCGGCAGAGGCTGGAGAATGCCGTGCGGGCCCTGCCGGACGGGATGATCCTGCTGGACGACCAGAACCGCGTGGTCGTCGCGAATTCCGCCTATTACCGGATCTTCCCGCAACTTGAATCCTATGCCCAACCCGGTGCGTCGCTTCGCACCGTGCTGGAGAAGGGTGCGGAACTGGGTCTTTTCGGCCCGGGCGGATCGAAGGAAGCCCGCGCGGCCTTTGTCGAGGAACGGATCGCCGTTTACGGACGGGCCTTCGATGCCGACGAGGTCCAGTTGCCGGACGGTCGATGGTTCCGCCGGATGCATACACGGACCTCGGACGGGGGCGTCGTCATCATCGCAACGGATGTGACGGCGCGGCACAACCAGATCGTCGCACTGGACGCCGCAAACCGTGACCTGCGGGAGGCGGAACAGAGGTTGCGGGGCACCTTGCAGGCGGCCGATGTTGGCATGTGGGAATGGGACCTCGTGTCGAACCTGCTGCATGTGCGGGGCAACTGGGCACAGATGCTGGGCCGTCAGGATGCCGAGGAAGGCACGTTCGAGATGGCGGATTTCCTTTCGATCGTGCATCCGGACGATCTTGAACGTCTGCCCTCGCCGCAGGCTCAGGCCGAGCCTGCGGGCGAAGGGTTCAGCGAATTCGAATTCCGGATGAGGCATGAGTCGGGGCATTGGGTCTGGGTCCTGTCTCGTGCACGGGTGACGGCGTGGGGTGCCGACGGGTCGCCGCGCATCATGTCGGGGGTGCATCTGGATGTTTCCGACCGCAAACGGCTGGAGCGGCAGTTGCAGGCGGGCCGGGCCTACCTGTCCGAGGTGATGGACACGTCCATTGCCGCCCTCGCCGTTCTGAACGAGCGGGGCGAGATCACCTATGCCAATCAGGAGGCTGAACGCATCCTTGCGCTGGAGCGGTCCGCGCTGCGTGGCCGGACCTACAACGATGCGCGGTGGAAGCTTGAAACGCTTTCGGGCGACCCGCTGACCGAAGAGGAACTCCCCTTCCGTCAGGCACAGGCCAAGGGCGGAATCGTAAGGGACATCCGTTTCGCGCTGCACCTGCAGGATGGATCAAGGCGCGTGCTGTCCGCGAATGCCGTTCCGCTGATGCCTGCGGACGGCGAACGGCATGTCGTCGTATCCTTTTCGGACATCACCGAGGAACTTGCGGCAACGGTGCGGCTGGAGGAAGCGCGGACCCGCGCCGAGGAGATGAGCAAGGCGAAGTCCATCTTCCTTGCCAATATGAGCCACGAGATCCGGACGCCGCTGAACGGTGTGCTCGGGATGGCCGAGGTGCTGGACAGCATCGTGACGGCGCCCGAACAGAAGCACATGGTCGCGACCATCCGGCGGTCAGGCGAAACGCTGCTGACGGTCCTGAACTCGATCCTCGACATGTCAAAGATCGAGGCCGGAAAGATGGTTCTGGAGGAGGTGCCGCTGGTTCTTTCCGACCTGCTGTCGCAGGTGGAGGCCCTGCATCGCGTGAAAGCCGAGGAGAAGGGTCTGGAACTTACCGTGCTGACAAGCGCAGGGGCCGATCTTCCGCGCATGGGGGACCCGCACAGGTTGATCCAGGTCCTGAACAACCTTCTGAGCAATGCGATCAAGTTCACCGAGCGCGGGCATGTCCGGCTGAAGGTGTCATGCCGTGCCGGAAAACCGATCACCTTTGACATCACGGATACCGGCGTCGGCATGACCGAGGCGCAGGTGGAGCGCGTTTTCGAAAGCTTTGAACAGGCCGATGGTTCGATGACACGCCGTTTCGGCGGCACGGGGCTGGGCCTTTCGATCGTGCGCCAGCTCGTGCACCTGATGGGCGGGACGATCACCATGCACAGTCACGCGGGTTCCGGCACCACGGTCCGCGTGGTCCTGCCGCTGCCCGAGTCGAACAGGCCCGTCGTCCTGACAGCCGAGCCGGATACCGGGCCGCCGGACCTGAGCTTTTTGCGCGATCGCAAGGTCCTGATTGCAGACGATAATTTTACGAATCGCCTGGTGCTGTCCGAAATGCTGGCCCAGACGGGCGTGGCGCTTACGCTGGTCGAGAACGGGCGCGAGGCGCTGAATGCATGGCAGGAAGAGATGGCGTCCGGTACGCCATTCGACCTGTTGCTGCTGGACATAACCATGCCGGTCCTCGACGGCATGGGCGCCTTGCTGGAGATCCGGGCGCAGGAGAAATCTGCAGGTCTGCTGCCCGTTCCAGCCATCGCCGTGACGGCAAATGCAATGCCGAACCAGGTGGCGGATTACATCGTAGGGGGTTTCGACACACATCTTTCAAAACCCTACAAGAGGAAGGAGCTGCTTCACGCTGTCCACAGTCTGTTGCGAAGCTGAGACAGTTTCGCCCTTGATTCAGGCATTCTTTGGCGGGCAGTGTTAACAAAGGTTTCAAGTTCCTTTTTTCACCACATTCTCGCCCCCGAGTTGTGGTGTCACGTATCAGCGGGTTCGTATCGGATAAGGTCAGTTTCATGGGCGCGTCGGACAGCCACCAGCGATACAGGGTCCTTCTGGCCGAAGATGACGAGGTGAATCAGCAGATCGTCATGGCTTTTCTGGCCACGGCGCCGCATATCGACCTGACGGTGGTCGGCGACGGACGCAGCGCACTGGAAGCTGCGCTTGGATCGAAATACGACCTCATGCTCTTCGATCACAACATGCCCCACATCACCGGAGAACGGGTGATCCGCTATCTGCGATCGGGCAATTCCAGCAATGCGACGACGCCGGTGATCCGGTTCACTGCCGATGCGGACCGCGCCGACTTCCGCGTCCGCGACGGGCTGATCGATGCGGTGCTGCCCAAGCCACTTATGGCGGAGGCGTTTCTTGATACGATCAATCGCATCCTGAGGCGCGAATGAGTTTCCGCTGCAACCGGGCGGCGCGGGGAGAACGCGTCGCATGATAATCGGTCATGGTGACCTGCGCGATCCTGTGGAGACCAGTGAAACACTGGTCACACCCGCGGCGCTTGCCCTTGCCGAGCGGCGTCTGCGCGATGTGATCGACGGCGCACAGGTGGGCACCTGGACATGGGATTTCGATACCGTCACCCAGGTCGTCAACGATGTATGGGCGCAGATGCTGGGCTACGACCCGCGCGAGATTTCGCAGGTCACCTATGAGACATGGAGCCGCCTCGTGCATCCCGATGACAGGGATTGGGTAGAGGCCGAACTGCGCCGCTGCACGTCCGGGGAGGTGGACGCCTACGAGGCGGAATACCGGATGCATCACAGGGACGGGCACTGGATCTGGGTGCTTGATCGTGCGCGCGTGGTCAGGCGCAAACCGGACGGATCGCCCAAGGTGATGGCCGGCATCCAGATCGAGATTTCAGGGCAGAAGTCGCGCGAGGCTGCCCTCCTTCGGGCGAAGGCCGAGCTGGAGGAGGCTTTGGCCCTGCGGGACAGCGCCGAACAACGTTTTACCGACATCGCGACGGTGACGGATGGCTGGTATTGGGAACAGGATGCCGACCTGCGGTTCAGTCACATGTCGCGGACGCCGCATATCGAACGGCTTGGCTTGACCGGCGACCGCATCCTTGGCCGCACGCGCGAGGCATGGGTAAATTCCCATCCGGACGTTCGCGCCAGTGCGGATTGGGAGATCGTGTTTTCCGCGCAGAGGGACCGGCGGCCCTTCCGGAACTTCGTGTACCGTGCGCCCGCGACGCCCGATGGGGAGGAGCGCTGGTTCCGCATCTCGGGCCAGCCGATATTCGACGGGGGTGGAAAGTTCCTCGGCTATCGCGGCGTCGGTTCGGACGTGACCGAGCTTTACGTGGCCAAGGCCCGCGCCGAAGAGGCCAGCCGGACCAAGTCCATGTTCCTTGCAAACATGAGCCACGAAATCAGGACCCCGCTGAACGGCGTGCTGGGTATGGCGGAAGTGCTGGATTCCGCGCTGACCGACCCTGAACATCGCCGCATGATAGGAACGATAAGGCGGTCCGGGGAAACCTTGCTGAACATCCTGAACGACATCCTCGACATGTCCAAGATCGAGGCCGGGAAGATGGAGCTGGAGTCTCTGCCCTTCAGCCCGACCGAAGTGGCAGAGCGGGTGGAAGACCTGCACCGTCTGAAGGCCGAGGAAAAGGGGCTGGATTTCGAGGTCCTGTTCACCACCGGTGCCGATCTGAGGCGCATCGGTGATCCGTTCCGTGTGCAGCAGATCATGCACAACCTGGTTTCCAACGCGATCAAGTTTACCGATCGCGGCGAGGTTACGGTGGAGATTTCAGGCCGCCGCGACACGCCGCTCGTGCTGGAGGTGCGGGATACCGGCATCGGCATGACAGCGCAGGAAGTCGCGCGGCTGCACGAGGAATTCCGGCAGGCGGACAGTTCGGTGACACGCCGCTTCGGCGGGACAGGGCTGGGCATGGCCATCACGCGGTCACTTGTCATGCGGATGGGCGGGGAGATTTCCGTCACATCGCAGCCCGGTGCGGGGACTGCTGTCAGGGTGACGCTTCCGCTTCACGTGACGGACGCGCTTCCGGATGCGAATGCGCCCTTCCGCGACACTTCGGAGGAACCGCGGCTGGACGGGGTGCGGGTGCTGGCGGCGGACGACAACGGCACCAACCGTTCGGTACTCGAGATGATGCTGACACGTTCGGGCGCGAAGGTCGTGACCGTGGTGGACGGGCTTCAGGCCGTACAGGCGTGGGAGCCCGGCATGTTCGATGTCGTGCTGCTGGACATTGCGATGCCGGTCATGGACGGCAAGGCAGCGCTTCAGGCCATCCGCGCCAAGGAGGACGCTGCAGGAGTCCCGCGACAGCCGATCATCGCGGTCACGGCAAATGCGATGTCCCACCAGATCGTCGAATACCTGATCTGGGGTTTCGACAGCTGCGTGTCGAAGCCGCTGACCATGGCGGATGTGACGAAGGCGATCAGGTCGATGCTGCCGCGTCCCTGACCGTCAGTCCTCGACGAGGTCGGCAAGACCCGAGATGAGGGGCCGCAGCGCACGCTGCAACTCCTGCCGCCCGCTGCCTTCGTCGCAGAGGCGTTCGACTTCCGTTGCGTGCCAGCCAAGCGCGGAATGCCCCAGCGATGCGGCAGTTCCGGCTATCTTGTGTGCGACAGAGCGGATTTCCACCAGCGCTTCGGGAACCTGCCGCCCGGACTCCAGCCGGACCCAAGCCGTGCTCAGGATATCCAGGCGTTCCCCCGCAAGTTTCCGGAAAAGGCGCTCTGCCGGTGCCAGCGGGTGATCAGCCAGCACCGCGCCCCGGGGCGATAGATCGTTCATGCGACCATCTGCCCGTTCTTCGACCGTTTGTCGGGCGGAGTGAGGGCGGACTGGATTGCCCGCTCGATAATGCGTGTCGGCTTCGTCGGCGACAGGAAGGCGCTGCGCGCCGGTTCGCCGACGCGCACCTGCGGGACCGGCAAACGGTCCGATGCATAGATCGTCTCGAAGTCCATCAGGCCGATATTGATAAGGATTTCCAGATCATCGGGCGTCTGGCCAAGATCGCGCTCGGTCATGCAGACGAAGGTGCCGCTGCCGGCATATGCGATCATGACATCCTCTGTCTTCAGCGCATCGACGATCTGCGCGGCCACGTCGCCCAGCATCTGGACATAGGTCGCTCCCGAAGCCTTGTTGAAGATGATGCTTGCGTTCTTGATGTGGATCGCGAAGGCCGAAGTCGAATACATCCGCTTTACGCCCAGCGTCAGCAGATAGTTCTCCATGGCCAGGAATTCGATCCCGCGCTCGAAACCGGGGATGATGATGGGGGTTTCGAATTCGGCCTTGATTTCGGCCGCGGCGGCGCGCTGGCCGACCAGTCGCGCGAATTCGGCCAGACGGCGGCGTTCGGCAAGCAACCGGTCCACCATACCGATCCGCGCGCGCAATTCGATGATGTCCAGCGGCTTCGTGATGTAGTCGGTGGCGCCTGCGGCAAACGCCTCGTCCACGGCATTCTTGCCGGACATGGCGGTGATCATCAGGATGGGTGTCTGGCGATAGGCCGTGCGCTGGCGGATCGCGGCCGTCAGCGCGGCACCGTCGAGATCGGGCATCTGCATGTCGGACAGGATGCAGTCGTAAAGCATTCCGGAAAAATCCAGCTCGTGCAACGCCTCGTGACCGGAGGGCATTGTCGTCACCTGACCGTAGCCGATCATCCGCAGCATCCCGGCCAGAAGCTCGAGAAATACGGGATCGTCATCGATCGCAAGTATCCGCATCATCCGCATCCTATCGAGAAGCGCGACCTTCCCGTGCCGGAGATGACGGGTGGTGCGCGTTCATCTTTGTTACGCCGCGGTTTCAATCTGGGCGGGAATAACGGCAGAAATAGGACGCCTTAACGTTCATTACCTGAACGCGATTGGCACCCGAGACGGCAGTCGGACCGGTGGCCGCGCACTGTCCATCGGGCCGAAACAAAGTCGGGATCAGGAGGCAAGCAAGGTCCGTTCAAAGAACCACCAAGCCCCGACTGCGGCGATGGCGCCCGAGGCTGGCACGGCGATGCGGGCCCGATACCACGGCTTCCGCCCGAACCAGAAACCCACCGTCAGGAACGCGACCGCGATCACGAAAAGCTGGCCGAGTTCGACACCGACATTGAAGCCGATCAGTGCCGGAACAAAGGCACCCTCCGGCAGGCCGAATTCGCCCAGAACAGAGGCAAAACCCAGACCGTGCAGCAAACCGAAACCGAACACGATCACCGGCCGCCACGGGTTAAGCCCTTGTGAAACAATGTTTTCCACAGCGACGAATACGATCGATGCCGCAATGACCGGTTCGACGACCGATGGCGGAAGATTGACGTAACCCAGCGCACCCAGCGCCAACGTCACCGTATGGGCAAGGGTGAAGGCAGACACCTGCCAGAGCAGTGGGCCAAGCCGTGTGGACAGGAAGAAGAGGCCCAGCACGAACAGGATGTGGTCCAGCCCCTTGGGAACGATGTGGTCGAAGCCCACGGGCACATAGGCTGCCAGAGCCTGTCCCGCCGTCATGCTGTCCCCGCCGGCAAGCCGGATGGGCGGGGACATCGCGCCCGCTTCGAGAAAGCCGTCATAGGGTTCTTCGACCCCCGACTGCCTTAGGACAAGTGCGCCGAATTGCGCGGCCCAGCCGATCTCGACGTTTTGGGTCCCTGCGGGCAGCGGCCCACTGATCCCGAAGGTGGAGGCGCGGGCAAGATTCACATCGCCGATCTCGCCCGCATTCACGAAATCCAGATTCACCGGCACGTCCTGCCCGTCGGCACGCACAAAGATACGTTCGGCCATACGGGGCCAGAAGGCGCGGAAACGGTCCTCGAGCGCGTCGGGTGGCAGTGCCCGCAGGGTATCGTAGTCCACGGCCTGCGGTGCGGTATTGGTGTCACTTACGGCCGTCAGGTCGATCCCGGCGACGAAACCTTCGATATTGGCGCGGATGTCCAGGTGCAGCCTGCCATCGCGGAGTTCGAAATCGGCGATGGCAGGCATGACTTCATGGGCCGTCACGGGGCGGGCCAGCGTGACCGTCAGAAGGATCAGCAAAAGCCGGATGAAACCTTGAAAACCCAATTCCCGTATCCCCCATTGACCAGAAAGGTTGCGGGACGTTCTGATGCGTCCGGCCGGAAGACAATCAGAAAGCGATGGAGCAGTCATCATGCGTGCATTCCTCTGGGTCCTTCTGGCCACCATCGCGCAGGCCGTGTCTGCCCATGAATACTGGATCGAAACGGATAAGTTTCACCCCGACGCGCCACAGGAAATCACGGCAGACCTGCGGGTCGGCAGCGACCTCTCCGGCGAGGCCTTTCCGTGGCTGAAGCAGTCCTTCCGTTCGGTCCTGTTCTGGCCGCCCGGCGGCGAAGCGGTTGCGCTGTCCGGACGCATGGGGGACCTGCCGGCCTTGCGTCTTTCGCCACGGATCGCGGGGCTGCATGTGGTTTCGGTGGAAACGACGCCGTCCTTTGTCGTCTATGACAAGCCCGAAACCTTTCCGGCCTATCTGGAATACGAAGGCCTGACCGGCGTGCTGGAGGCCCATCGCGCGCGGGGCCTGCCAGAGACGGGATTTGGAGAAAGGTACGTGCGCAATGCCCGCGCTTTGCTGCAGGTCGGACCAGTCATTGAAGGACAGACCGATGCGCCTGGCGAGATGCCGTTCGAACTTGTTGCCGAAGGGAACCCCTACACCGCCGGGGCGGAGGAAATCGGGGTGCGCCTGTTCTGGGCTGGCGAACCGGTCGCGGATACGCAGGTCGCGCTGTTTCACGCACCCTTGGGGGCGCCAAGGCCGGGCGGGGTGCAGCGACTGCTCTTCCGGACCGATGCCGAAGGGCGCGTGACGGTACCGATCCTGGGCGGAGGGCTGCACCTTCTTTCGGCCGTCCGCATCGAGCCCCTGGACGATAGCGCCGCCGCTGTCTGGCAAAGCTGGTGGGCGAGTCTGACCTTCGCGCCGGGCGGCTAGCCTCCCCTGCGGACGATCGCCTCCAGATCGATCACTTCGGGTTCGGCTGCCTTTTCCGGTGCGGTTTCTTCCGGGGCCGGCTCCGGCTTCGCGGGAGAGACGATCAGCGGAAGCACCTCTGCCCCTGTCGGGGACGGGCCGGTCCGTTCGGGCGGTTCGCGCCAGGACAGCGTATCGAAGCCCCCGCAGTTGTCGCAGATGGGGTCCCATTTGGCGTGGACGGCCTGACACCGGTCGCAACACCATTGCGGCCCGCGCGGGGCAGTCAGGGCCTTTGCCAACCAACCGCGCACCACAGCCTCGTCTGCCCCTTCGCCGCGTTCGATGGCCGCCATTATGGCAAGCGCCCGCTGGGTTGGATGGGTGTCCACAACATCGCCCAGCGCACGTCGCGCTTCGGGGAAGTCTTCGGCTGCGATGTTCAGTTCGGCCATCAGCAACCGCGTTTCCTCGTGCGAGGGATGGTTCGCCGTAAGGGTCCTGAACCGCTTCAGGCGTTGGGCCGGTGTTTCGCCCGGTTCGATGTCCGCAAAGGCGGCGGCGAGGTCCGGATGCGGTTTCGCATCCCACGCTTTTTTCAGGATCCGCGCCGCGCCCTTTCGGTCCCCCTTGTCGGCCAATGCCCGTGCGGCCATCGCGGCAGCGGGGATCAGGTCGGGGGATTGGCGGTTCGCCTCGATCGCGGCTTCCCGTGCCTCGATGGTTGCCCCTTCGTCCAGAACGCCCTGTGCGAGTTGCAGCGCAAGCACCGCATCCCTGCGACGATACACATCGCGCGGCAGGGCCCCCGCCTTCAGCTTTGCCCCCAACGTGGCGCGGGCGCCCTTCCAGTCGCGACTTTCGGCCTGCAGCTTCAGAAGGATGTCCTGCGTTTCCTCGTGACGCGGCTTCAGTTCAAGCGCCTTCGCCGCAAGCTTGAGCGCGGTCTCGGTATCGCCCTCGGCCAGCTTCTGGCGGAGCAAACCGCGAATGGCGACGAAGCGCGTCGTTTCCGAGGCCAGCAACTCCTTGTAGGCATCGGTCGCGCGGCGCGTGTCACCTGCCGCTTCGGCGGCTTGCGCGACGAGCAGGGTCGTCAGGTGCGGCTCTGCAAGATACTTCTCGGCCTTGATGGCCCGGTTCAGCGCGAGCCGGCCTTCCCCCGCCGCCAGCGCGAGCAGCCCTTCGGTCAGGGCCTGGAATCCCTTGCGTTCCCGGTTGCGGTCGAAATACCGCGAAATGGCGGTTTCATCCCCGTTCAGGAACCGCAGCACTGCCAGAAACAGGCCGATAAGCTTCGTCAGAAGCCAGACCAGAACCACCACCAGAAGAAAGCCGATGAGCGCCTGCAACGGACCGAGCGTGAATTCGTAATGCGCGACGGTGATGCGGATACCACCGCCCGTATCCAGCAGAAGGCCCGCGCCCAGTGTCAGCGCGGCGACGACCACCAGAAACAGAAGAACCTTGGCAAGAGACCAGATCATCCGCGCCCCCCGTCAGTTCGCGGCCAGCGCGGCAAAGGCGGACTGCGCCTCGACGCGTTGGCGGGCGGCGACAAGCCATTCTTCCAGCGCCGCCCTGCCCGCATCGGGCATCGCCTCCAGTTCGGCGATAGCCACAGCGACATCCCCGGCCGCAAGTGCCGCCTCGGCCCGCGACAGGACCGCGTCGGGATCGTCCCCTTCGCGCGGGGTCAGGGACCGCAGGCCTGTCTGGCTGCGCAGGAAGCTGGAGACGCGGTCGGTCCAGCTTTCGCCCATATTCGCCCGCAGCGCGGCCTCGAGCGACTCACGCGCGGCGGGGGCGAAAGCCTCGTGCAGATCCGCCAGTGTCGGCAGGCCTGTCTGCGCGTGGTCAGCCAGCGCGGGGGGAAGATCGCCGCCAAGATCGCGCAGGGCTGCAGCATAGGGGGCACCGCTGTCCAGTGCAGCGGCGATGCGGTCCAGTGCAGCGGCGCGGCGCGACGCAGCGGCAGCGGCTTCGGCTTCCTCGGCAAGGGCGGTTGCACGGGCTTCGGCCTCTTTCAGTCGCGCTTCCGCCGCTTCGGCGGCAGCGGTGACGTCGGCAGGCACCGTGCCACCTGCCCCGATGCTGGCGACCTGGTCCTTCAGTGCAGCAAGTTCCGCAATGACGGAAGCCGGAACCGACCCTTCCGCCGGAGTGGCCAGTCTTGCCTCCATTTCCGACAGCCGGGATTCAAGAGAGGCGATATCGGGCTGCGAAGCCGACTCCAGCGCTGCAAGACGCGCCTCAAGGGCCGGGTCAGGTGCAGGCTTGTCGGACAGCGCGGCAAGCGCTTCGCGCAGCGCGGCGATTTCCTCGGCCTGCGCCTGAACTGTCGCCGCAAGGTTGCTGTCCGGACCCGAGGGCAAGAGGTCAGGCACAAAACGCGCAAGACCGAACCCCAGTCCCGCGGCCAGGATGCCACCCAGCACCAGACCGGCAAAGCTGCGGAACCCGCTGCGACCGGTTGCTGCCGGGGGCGGCGAAAGCGGTGCCTCGAACACCGGTTCGGGCTTGGGCTCTGCCTGTGCCTCGGGGGCCGCGACAGGCTCCGTCGCCTCGACGACAGCCATCAGGTCGGTGTCTTCGGACGCGGTGACTTCGTCGGTCTTGCGCTTGGCCATGGCATTTCCTTTCCCCGACGATCAGGCGGGCGGTCTTTGGCCCACCCTAATCCCCGGACGGTTTCAGGTTCAAGCACGGGGGGCCGGAATGAGCGTGGCGATGGCATCCAGCATGGCCGGCGCATCCGGTCTTTCGGCAATTGCAACAGCCTCGGGCCGGAGCGCCGTGACCCGCTCTGCGGTGGGGGCGCTGATCGCGGCGATGCGCAACGGAGCAGCGAAGGGGCCCTGGGCCGCGAAGATTTCCGCCGTCCTGGGAGAGAACAGCGGGACGATGACACTGTCCTGTCCGTCCAGAACGGCGCGGGCTTCGCTGCCGAGGGGAAGCGGGTTCTGTTCATAGACGACGACAGCACGGGTCGGCTTGCCCTTTTCCGAAAGCCGGGGCGCGATGTCGCCCCGCGCCTCGCGCCCGCGCAGATGCAGGAAGGGACCGGCATCCGCTCCGGCCAGCACCAGCGAGACGAGTGCTTCTGCATCGCCTTGCGCGGATAGGGTGTCAAAGCCGTGAACCCGCGCCACGTGTGCCGTGCGGTCGCCCACGCAGATCGCGCGATCCGGAAGGGCCCGCGTCTGCCGCAGACGGACCGCCGCTTCGACCCCGGTTTCTGACGTCAGGATCAGGCACGAATAGGGGCCGTCCGGCCATTCGGGCGTCAGGAACGCCGGTGCCAGAAGCGGGGACAGGACCGTGCGGATATCCGTGCCGAAGCGATCCTGCAGTGCCGCGCTGAACCGGTCGCCCTGACCGGCTGGCCGGGTGACGAGAACAGCGACGGGGCGGGATTGCGGGGTCATGCCAAGGGTGTTACCCCCGTTTGAACCCATAGGGCAACGGATATGGCGACCCTTACCTTCCTTGGCATCGAATCGAGCTGCGACGACAGCGCCGCAGCCGTCGTGCGCCATGTCGAAGGTGCGGGGCCGGAAATCATGTCTTCGGTCGTAGAGGGGCAGACCGCCCTTCATGCTGCGTTCGGCGGTGTCGTGCCGGAGATCGCTGCGCGGGCCCATGCGGAAAGACTTGACGGTTGCGTGGATCGTGCGCTGGCCGATGCAGGTTTGACGCTTGATGCGATCGACGGTATCGCCGTCACCTCGGGGCCCGGCCTGATCGGGGGCGTGCTGTCCGGCGTCATGCTGGCCAAGGGCATCGCTACCGGTGCGGGCAAGCCCTTGGTCGGCGTGAACCACCTTGCAGGACATGCATTGACGCCGCGCCTGACGGACGGTCTGGCATTTCCCTATCTGATGCTGCTCGTCTCCGGCGGGCACTGCCAGTTCCTTGTCGCCGAAGGGGTGGACCGTTTTCGCAGGCTGGGCGGAACGATAGACGACGCACCCGGCGAGGCCTTCGACAAGACGGCAAAACTGCTTGGCCTGCCGCAACCCGGCGGTCCGGCGGTCGAGGCCGAGGCGAGGCAGGGCGATCCGAACCGCTATCATTTCCCGCGCCCCCTGCTGGACCGGCCCGGATGCGACCTGTCCTTCTCCGGGCTGAAGACCGCGCTCCTGCGGGCGAGGGATGCCCTGGTGTCGGAAAAAGGGGGCCTGACAGTCCAGGACAGGCGCGATCTCTGCGCGGGGTTCCAGAGAGCGGTGACTGACGTTCTGGCAGAAAAGACACGTCGTGCCTTTGTGGAGTATCTTGCCTCGGGGCCGGACTCGCCCGGCTTTGCGGTTGCCGGCGGAGTCGCGGCAAACAGCGCGATTCGCGCCGCATTAGAGACTGTTTGTGCCGGACATGGCGTCCGCTTCCTTGCCCCGCCTCTGCGGCTCTGCACGGACAACGCTGCCATGATTGCCTGGGCGGGGATCGAAAGGTTCCGTGCGGGTCTGGGCGGTGCGGCGGATCTGGTCGCAAGGCCGCGTTGGCCGCTGGATACCGGAGCGGTGCCCATGATCGGGTCTGGCAAGAAAGGCGCCAAGGCGTGATCGGCGTCGTCGGTGCAGGCGCTTTCGGCACGGCGTTGGCGGTGGCCCTTGCGCAGGACGGGCGCGATGTGACGCTTTGGGCACGCGACCGCGACCGGATCGACACCATGCGGCGGACGGGCCGGAACGAAAGTCGTCTTCCCGGTGTCGATCTGCCCGGAAACGTCACTGTTACGGCCGAAATCGCTGATCTGGCCGATGCAGAGGCCGTTCTGCTGACCCTGCCGATGCAATCCCTTCGCAGTTTTCTTGCCGATGCGGGGCGGTCCCTTCGCGGCGGCAGGCTTGTGGCCTGCTGCAAGGGGGTGGACCTTGCGACCCTCTCCGGCCCGACCACTGTCATCCTGCAACAGTTTCCCGATGCCTGCCCCGCCCTGCTGACCGGTCCCAGCTTTGCCGCCGACATAGCCCGTGGCTTTCCGACGGCCTTGACGCTGGCCTGTGCTGACGAAGATGTCGGCAGGTCGCTGCAACACCTGCTTTCTACAGGGACATTGCGGCTGTATCGAACGGACGATGTGAAAGGTGCCGAACTGGGCGGCGCGTTGAAGAACGTGATCGCCATAGCGGCGGGAATCGTGATCGGCGCAGGTCTGGGCGATTCCGCGCGCGCGGCCCTGATGACGCGCGGCTATGCCGAAATGACACGTCTTGCCCTCCGTCTGGGCGCGAGGGCCGAAACGCTGGCCGGTCTTTCGGGTTTTGGCGACCTTGTATTGACCTGCACCTCCAGCCAGTCACGGAACTTCCGTTTCGGCCACGCGCTCGGCTCCGGTGCGCCCTTTGATGGCTCGATCACGGTCGAAGGTGCCGCAACGGCGAGGGCGGTGGCCAACCTTGCCATGGAAATCGAGCTGGAGCTTCCGGTCACCGCATTGGTGGCTGCGCTTGTGGACGGGCGGACCGATCTGCAAACTGCCGTCCAGACCCTGCTTTCCCGCCCCCTGAAAAAGGAGTGACTTCATGCGCGTGGCCTTGATCTGCATCGACAAGCCGGGGCACCTGCACATCCGTCAGGAAAACCGCCCGGCGCATCTGGCGCATATCCAGTCCTCGGGCGTCGTCGAGATGGCCGGTCCCTTCCTTACCGAGGGCGGCGAAATGGCAGGCTCGCTGGTGATACTGGATGTCGAAACGCTGGAACAGGCACGTGGTTGGGCCGCAAGCGACCCCTATGCAAAGGCCGGTCTGTTCCAGTCGGTCGAGATACGCGAGTGGAAGAAGGTGATAGGCTGATGGCCTTCTGGCTTTTCAAATCCGAGCCTGACGTTTTCGGCTGGTCTCACCTGACCGCGAAGGGTGACGCGGGCGAGGAATGGACCGGTGTCCGCAACTATCAGGCCCGCAACAACATGCGGGCGATGAGGATCGGTGATCGCGGGTTCTTCTACCATTCCAATATCGGGAAAGAGATCGTCGGCATCGTCGAAGTCATCGGTGAAAGCGCACCCGACTCCACGACAGACGATCCGCGGTGGGATTGCGTGACGGTCAGAGCGGTGCAGCCCTTCCCCTGCCCGGTTACCCTTGATGCCTGCAAGGTCGAACCGGGGCTTGAAAGGATGGTGTTGGTAAACAACACGCGCCTGTCCGTGCAGCCTGTCATGGATGAGGAATGGCACATCATCTGCCGCATGGGTGGGTTGTGACGGCCGTGGTCGGGTCCGCGATCACCGGATGTCAGCCCGCCGGTTCCCGGAAGAAATGAAGGGCCCCGCACCCCTACGGGACCCTTCATCCACCCCACGCGCTCCCCTAGCACCACGCGTGTCCTGAATAAGGGTCCCGGACATCCTGTCCGCCAAGGGAAGATGCCAGAAGCCGCCCCCCCGGGCAAATCCGAACTGCCATGCATTTTAAGCGCCCCGTCCCGCCCGCCTGGCCGGACGGGGCACGAGGTCAGGCGTAATGGCCTTCTTTTCCGAAGTGCTTGACCAGCAGGTAATAGAAGACCGCGCGGTACTTGTTCCGCTCGGACCGGCCATAGGTGTCGATCACGGCGTTGATCGCCTCCATCAACTTCGGCGAATCCTGCAGGCCGAGTTTCTTGATCAGGAAATTCGCCTTTACACGCTCCAGTTCGTCCTTATCGCTGGCGGCAACGGTTTCGCTGTCGGCACTGTAGATTGCCGGTCCACAGCCGATCGTCACCTTCTCCAGCAACTTCATGTCAGGGTTGACCTTGCACTTCGCCTTCAGATCCTCGGCGTATTTCGCTATCAGTTCGTCCCGCTTGCTCATTCTTCAATCCACTCCCTGTAAAACCCCGGGCGTAGCCACGCCCGGAAGAAAGCTTAAGATTGTTGTTCACTCGCGCAAAAGGAATTGTTCGCTCCGTCCCGTCCGCTTGCGGAGGACCGCGCATGGAAAAGGGCCCGACACGCGGCCGGGCTCTCCGATAATCGCCTGAACAGGTCTCAGTAGCGGTAATGCTCCGGCTTGAACGGCCCTTCCGGCTTCACGCCGATATAGGCCGCCTGATCCGGGCGAAGCTGCGTCAGCTTCACGCCGATCTTCTTCAGGTGCAGACGCGCGACCTTCTCGTCCAGATGCTTGGGCAGGATA
>AYNO01000063.1 GCA_000500915.1 Rhodobacter sp. CACIA14H1 | reverse complement strand
ACCCCCCTCACCGCGCCATCCGCAGCCGCAGCGCATCCCCCAGCGCCGGCAGCACGCAGACCGCCGACACCACCGCGCAGGCCGCAAAGCCCCAGCCCGCCTCCACCCAGCCGAACCCGGCGGTCGAGACGAACATCGCCAGATAGGTCACCCCCGAATTCAGCCCCAGGATCGCCCCCCGCCGCGACGCATCCATCCCCGCCAGCCGCCCCACGATCAGGTTCAGCCCCAGATGGTTGATCATCCCCCAGAGCAGACAGGCCGCCACCAGCGCCAGACCCGACCCCGCCACCGCCGCCAATCCCAGATACAGCACCACCAGCGCGCCAAAGACGAAAGGCGCCACCTGCCGCGCCCCCCACCGGTCGATCCAGGGATCGCCCAGCGCCGCCGCCCCGAAGCCGATGCCATAGACCAGCGGCACCGCCCCCGCCATCCAGACCGGCCAGCCCAGCCCCGCCTGCAGATGCGTGGCGACATAGGCGTAAAGCCCGTAAAAGGCCGCCATGTACCCCCCCGCCACGAACAGCGCCGCCCCGATCCCCGGCACCCGCAGCGCCGCCCAGGGCGACGCGCCCTGCGCCGCCCGCGCCTCGCCCAGCCGGGGCGAAAGCACCAGCGCCAGCAGCACCGCCGCCCCCAGCCCCGCCAGCGCCCCGTGCACCGCCCGCCACCCCGCCACCTCGGCGATCAGCGCGGCCGCCGAGGCGCCAAAGACCAGCGACAATGTCCACCCCATCAGCACCCGGCCCAGAAAGGTGCTCTCCCGCCCCTTCGGCGCGATCTCTGCGGCCAGCCCGTAGGTCGCGGGCAAGGCCACCCCCGACCCGATCCCCGCCACCCCCTGCGCCACCCACACGACCCAGAGCGCCGGCGCCAGCGCCGTCCCCGCCATGCCCAGCGTCAGCACGCAAAGCGCAAGGAACAGCGCCCGCGACAGCCCGATCCGGTCCGCATAGGGCGCGATCCCCACCGCCGACACCGCCGTCCCCGCCCCGAACAGCGACGCCGCCACCAGCACCTCCTGCGCCGAGGCCCCGCCGAACCCCCGCCCGACCTCCAGCGCGACGGGCGACAGGGCCAGCGAATTGGACCCGACAAGCGTCACCGCCGCCATCAGCAGTGCCAGAGGGGGAACCCGCATCACATCATCCCGCCAGATGCCGCAGCCCCTGCGTCACATCCGTCCTGACCGCCAGCCGCAACCCCGGCTCGTCCCCCGCCTTCAGCGCGGCCAAGATCATCCGGTGATGCTGTGGCGGCTCCTTCCGGCGCAGCTTGGAATAAAGCGCCCGCATGGTCGGCCCCAGCTGCAGCCAGACCGTCTCGCAGATGGCCAGCATCGCCGGTGCCTGCGCCCGCAGGTAAAGCGTCCGGTGGAATTCCAGATTGGTGCGCACATAGGCCACCGCATCCTGCTTCACCACCGCCTCGGCGTTCAGCGCGTTGATCGCCGCCAACCGCTCGATCAGCGCGAAATGCGCCCGCGGCAGCGCCCGCGCCGCCATCTCCGGCTCCAGCAGCGCCCGGATCGCCGCCAGCTCCTCGATCCGCTCCGGTGTCAGCTCCGGCGTCGAGATGCGGCCCGAGGACGACAGCGTCAACGCCCCCTCCGCCACCAGCCGCCGCACGGCTTCCCGCGCGGGGGTCATGGACACGCCGAACTGCCGGCCCAGCCCCCGCAGCGTCATCGCCTGCCCGGGGGCAACTCGCCATGCATCACCTGCTGGCGCAACGTCCGGTACAGCCGCTCATGCGCGGCGGCGTTCGGGTCGGTCTGGCGCGGCGTGATCGGCATGGGCCGCAGCCAAGCACCGCGGCACGGGGAAAATCAATCCCCGAAACGAAAGGAATGCAGCCCCTGCCCTTCCGTATGCAGCCATTTCCGCTGCGGCTGCCAGCCGGGATAAAGCCGCTCCACCACGGCCCAGAAACGGTCGGAATGGTTCATCTCGACCATATGCGCCACCTCGTGCGCCGCGACGTAATCCAGCACCGACGCCGGCGCCATCACCAGACGCCACGAATACATCAGCGACCCGTCCCGCGCACAGGACCCCCAGCGCGACCGCGTGTCGCGCAGCGTCACCCGCTCCACCCGCCGCCCGATCATCGCGGCATAGCGGTCCGATGCCGCCACCAGCCGCTCCCGCGCCAGCGCCTTCAGGAAAGCCCCCGCCCGCACCCCCGCCTGCGCCGGATCGCCGGGCACCAGCAGCGAATCGCCCTCCACCCGCACCCCGCGCCCGGTCGCGGAAACCAGCACCAGCAGCCGCCCCTCCACCGGCACCGCCGTCCCGATCCCCACCCCCGCCTGCACCGGCATCCCCGCCAGCGTCTCGCGCAGCCACCCTTCCTGCGCCCGCGCAAAGGCCATCGCCTCCGCCTCCCGCGCACGGGCCGGCAGCGACAGCGTCACCCGCCCGTCCAGCCGCGACACGCGCAGGGAGAACCGCCGCGCCTGCGCCGAACGCTTCAGCACGATCTCGATGGGCGGCGAACCGGGCAGGACAGGCATCGGCATCCTCTTGCAATCGCCGCGCAGGATAGCCACCTGACCCGCGACGACAACCCGCAACTCGGGCCGCGCCACAGGCCACCAGAAAAGGCTTTGACACCGTCCCTGCCTTGTGGCAAGCGACCACGACTCTGGACATCCGGCCCACAGGGCCATCCTTTACAAGGGGACGACCATGCCCAAGGCTGAATGGGGCACCAAGCGCATTTGCCCGACCACCGGCAAGCGCTTCTACGACCTGAACCGCAACCCGATCGTGTCGCCCTACACGGGCGAAGTGGTGGATATCGAATCCGCCCGCCGCAAGATGGCCGCCGCAGCCATCTCCCGCGTCCTGCCCGAAAAGGATGACGAGGTTCTGGTGGACGATCTGGAAGCCGATGACGAACTGCTCGACGCGGGCGTCACGGATGATGCGGAACTCGACGACGAACTGCTCGAGGATGACGCCGACGACAACGTCTCGCTCGACGACCTCGCCGATGTGGCAGGGGACGAGGAAGACGTCTGACACCCCGTCGCGGGCCGGAATACGGCCCGCACGACCGCCCGCCGTCAGGCGGCGCGACGACGGTGCAAAGGATGGAAAGCAACTGCGTTTTTCCCCTTGCACCCCACCGCGCCCTCCACTAGACAGCGGCGCAACAGGGCGGCAACGCCTTGCCCATCGAAGCGGAAACGCTTCGGCCTCCGGTGGGGTCATAGCTCAGATGGGAGAGCGCTTGAATGGCATTCAAGAGGTCGGGAGTTCGATCCTCCCTGGCTCCACCAACATCCTCCAGACGGAACGCGGGCGCCTTTGGCGCCCGTTTCGTTTTGTGCCGCGGCCGCGCCCGCCGGCATCCCGTCGCGGCCTGGCCCGCCGACGCTCCGCCCCACCCCCACCCATGGCAATCCACCCCGCACGAATCACGCGGGCGGCGAAAGGGTTAACGACCCCTTCGCCGCCCGTGCGTATGTACAGTTTGCGGCACAGTTCGCGGCACAGGATACGGCACGACCGTTTCCGTCCAACCCCTTGCAAAGACTGCCGGTTGACGCACCGTCCGCCGCCTCAGTCCTCCGCCGTCCCGATCTGCGCCAATGCATCCCCCCGACCCCGCGCCCGCAGGATCATCGGCACCACCAGCGCCACCAGCGCCAGCCCCAGCAGCACCGCCGCGATGGGCGACTGCACCAGCGTCATCGGGTCCCCCTGCGCGATGGCCAGCGCACGGCGCAACTGCTGTTCGGCCATCGGACCAAGGATCAGGCCGACCACAACCGGTGCGATGGGATAGCCGTAAAGCCGCATGATGTAGCCAAGCGTGCCGAAGATCACCAGCATCGACAGCTCCACCACCGACGGGTTCACCCCCAGCGTCCCCAGCGTGGCAAAGACAAGGATCCCCCCGTAAAGCCACGGCTGCGGAATGCGCAGCAGCAGCACCCAGAACCGGATCAGCGGCAGGTTCAGCACCAGCAGCATCACATTCGCCACAAGCAGCGACGCGATCAGCCCCCAGACCAGCTGCGGCGCACTGGCAAACAGCAACGGCCCCGGCTGCAACCCGAACTGCTGGAACCCGGCCAGCATGATCGCCGCCGTCGCCGTCGTCGGAAGTCCCAGAGTGAGAAGCGGCACCAGCGTCCCGGCCGCCGCCGCATTGTTCGCGGCCTCCGGTCCCGCCACCCCCTCGATGGCGCCTTTTCCGAATTCTTCCGGATGCCTGGTCATGTTCCGCTCGGTCGCATAGGACAGGAAGGACGCGATATCCGCGCCGCCCGCAGGCATGGACCCGATGGGAAATCCGATCGCCGTCCCCCGCAGCCACGCCTTCCACGACCGCGCCCAGTCCTGCGCCGTCATCCGCACGCGCCCCTTGATCGCCAGCACCCCCGCGCCGTGGTCCGGCCCCTGCGCCGCGACGAACAGCGCCTCGCCCAGCGCGAACATGGCGACGGCCAGCGTCGTCACCTCCACCCCGTCCAGAAGCTGCGGCACCCCGAAGGACAGCCGCGCCTGCCCCGTCAACTGGTCGATCCCCACCAGCGCCAGCGCCAGCCCGACGAACAGCGACACCAGCCCCTTCAGCGCAGACTCGCCGAAGGCCGCCGAAACGGTCACAAAGGCCAGTACCATAAGGGCAAAATACTCCCTCGGCCCGAAGACCAGCGCCAGCTTCACAACATGCGGCGCAAGGAAGGCCAGCAGCAGCGTGGCGATCAGCCCCGCCACGAAGGACCCGATGGCCGCCGTCGCCAGCGCAGGCCCGCCCCGCCCGGCGCGGGCCATCTTGTTGCCCTCCAGCGCCGTGATGACCGACGCGCTTTCGCCCGGGGTGTTCAGCAGGATGGATGTCGTGGACCCGCCATACATCCCCCCGTAATAGATCCCCGCGAACATGATCAGCGACCCCGCAGGGTCCAGCCCGTAGGTGACGGGCAGCAGCAGCGCCACCGTCAGCGCAGGCCCGATCCCGGGCAGCACACCGACCGCCGTGCCCAGCACCACCCCGACCAGCGCATAAAGCAGCATCATCGGTTCGAAGGCCGTCGCAAGGCCCTGCATCAGAAAGCCGAAAGTGTCCATCTCAACGCCCGAAGATCAGCATTTCAATCGGCCCCGCAGGCAGGTTCAACTGCAACAGGACGTCGAAGATTCCATAGATGATAAATCCAAGCACCAGCCCCGACACCACCGCCAGCCCGAACCGCCGCTCGCCAAAGGCCGCCGCCGCGCAGGTGAACAGGATCGTCGCGCCAAGGACAAAGCCGATCCAGTGGATCGTGGCGACCATGACCACCATCCCGCCCAGCAACCAGACCAGCGGCACCGCCTGCTGCCTCGGCCGTGGCGGCGCGGGGTTGCGCCACCCTTCCCAGACCGTGCCGAACCCCAGCAGGACAAGGACCCAGCCCACCAGCCAAGGCACATCGCCCGGACCGACCCCCGCATAGCCCTGCTTGTTGGGGATGCGCCCGCCTTCCCAGACCAGCAACGCCCCCAGCGCCACCAGCGCCGCCCCTATGACAAACGCCGCCCCGTCGGGGCGGCGTCCTTCTGCACCTCGCGGTGTCATTGCACCAGTCCGATGTCCTTGAGGACGGCGGTCGTCGCCTCGATCTCCTTGGCGAGCTGCGCCTCGAAATCGGCACCGGCAAGGTAGGTGTCGGCCCAGCCCTTGTCGGCCAGCGCCTTCTGCCAACCGGCGGATTTCGCAAGCTTTTCGATGTCAGCCGACACCTGTGCCTTCTGCTCGTCGCTCAGCCCCGGCGCGGCGGCGACCATGCGCCAGTTCTGCACCACGACATCATAGCCCGCCTCCTTCAGCGTCGGCGCATCCACGCCCTCGATCCGGGCGTCGGACGACACGGCCAGCAGGCGCATCGTGCCCGCCTCGACCTGCGGCAGGAACTCGCCCAGACCCGAAATACCCGCCGTCACCTGGTTGCCAAGGATCGCCGCCGTCGCCTCGCCACCGCCCGAGAAGGCGACGTAGTTGATCTTGGTCGGGTCCACACCCGCCGCCTTGGCCAGCAGTCCCACGGTGATGTGGTCCACCCCGCCGGCCGACCCGCCAGCCCAGCTCACGGCGCCGGGATCGGCGGCCATGGCATCGACCAGACCCTTGATATCCTGGATTTCCGAAGCCGCAGGCACCACGATCGCCACCGCCTCGCCAGTCAGCCGCGCGATGGGCGTGACATCGGCCAGCGACACGGGCGAGGCATTGGTCAGGATCGCGCCCACCATCACATAGCCCCCGACGATCAGTTGCGACGGATCGCCCGACGCACTGGACACGAACTGCGCCAGCCCCACCGTGCCGCCCGCGCCGGGAACGTTCGTCACCTGCACGCTGGACGAAATGCCTTCCGCCTGCATCACTTCCTGCATGGTGCGCGCGGTTGAATCCCAGCCGCCGCCGGGGCTGGCGGGGGCCATGATCATGTAATCATTGGCAAATGCGGGCACTGCCAGCGCAGCCGCCACCATCGCGCCGAAAAGGGCGTGTTTCATCCGGTCTTCCTCCCTGAACCCGCGCTTGACCGCGCGGGTGATTCCCTTGCGAAGGCACCTCCTCGTGCCCCCTGCGACTCAGCCAATCACGGAAACCTGTCACGAACCTGACATGCGGATTACCGCGCCAGCGCCGCGTCCCACTTCGCCAGCAACCGCCGCCGCTTCGCCTGATCCAGATAGACCAGCAGGCCGGGGCTCACCTCCACGGGCTGCAACTGCTTGCCCAAAGCGGCCTGCATCTGGCGTGCGCTGTCGGCATCCGACACTTCCAGACTGACCGCAGGCAGGCGCAGCTTGCGCGCCAGAACCTCCTGCCCCTCGCGGCTCATAAGGAAACCCAGAAACGCCTCGCCCAGATCGGGGTTCCGCGCGGCCCGCGGCACAAGCGCCACCCGCGACACGACCACCGTGTAATCCTTCAGCAGCACCAGCCCCAGATCGGGCCGCTGCCGCGCCTGATCGGCGGCATAGCTGCCAAGGATGTTGTAGCCCAGCTTCAGCCGCCCGTCGGCCACGCGGTCGATGATGTCCTGACTGGTCGGAAAGACCTCCAGCCCCGCCGCGGCCATCGCCCGCAGCAATGTCCAGAAATCCCCGAACCGCTCCTCGTCCCGCGCCAGGAACAGGTATCCCAGCGCCGACCGCGTCACGTCATAGGTGCCGACCGCGCCGCCCTGCCCTGCCTGCCCCTGCAGCCATTGCATCAGCGCCAGACGCGACTGCGGCGGCCCGTCCGGAAAGCTGGGCCGGTGATAGACCAGCACCGCCGGCTCGAAGGTCAGCGCATAGGCCCGGTCCTGCCACTGCGCCCAATCCGGCCAGTCCGCCGCCGCCTCGGGCCGCACCGCCCGCGCATAGCCGTCATTGGCCAGCGACATCTGCAGATCCATGCCCGAGGAAAAGACGAAATCCGCCGTCGCCCCGCCCGCATCCGTCTCGGCCCGCACACGGTCGCGGATCGCGCCGGTCAGCAGGTCCTCGTAGCGCACCGCCACATCCGGACGCCGCGCCTGGAACGCGGCAACCAGCGGCGCGGCAAGCCCCTCGTCCAGCGTGGAATAGATGGTCAGCACCCGCCCCTCGCCCGCAGGCGCGGCAAATTGGAACACCTCGCCCCGCGCAGGCAGGGCGGCAAGCCACAGGAACAGGACAATTCGCACAACAGCCATGCGCAAATCCTGCCCCAACGCGCCCGTGTTCACAACGCCGCCGTTCCCCCCTACTCTGTCCCCATGCGTATCATGCTCGTCGAAGATGACCTGCCGCTGGCCGAGGCGCTGACAACGCTCCTCGTGCAATCCGGCCATGCCGTCGATGCCGTCCACGACGGCGCTTCGGCCGAGGCGTTGGCCGTCGCGGAACGCTTCGACCTCGTCATCCTCGACCTGAACCTGCCCGAAATGGACGGGCTTTCCGTCCTGCGGGCCCTTCGCGCCCGGTCGGACGAGGCGGCCGTCATGATCCTGACCGCCCGCGGCGCCCCCGAAGACCGCGTGCGCGGACTGAACCTCGGGGCCGACGACTACCTGACCAAACCCTTCGACGTCGCCGAATTCGAAGCCCGCGTCCGGTCCCTCCTGCGCCGTCAGGCGGGGCTGCGCCGCGCCGTCCTGACGCTGGGCGATGTCACCTTCGACCTCACCTCCCGCCGCTTCTTCACGCCCGAAGGCGGGATCGACCTGCCCGCACGGGAACTGGCGCTGCTCGAACTGCTCTTCACCCGCGCGGGCAAGGTCGTCTCGAAAGAGGCCATCGTCCAGTCCCTGACCCCGATCGAAGGCTCGCTGTCGGACAACGCCATCGAACAGTACATCTCGCGCCTGCGCCGCCGCCTCACGCCGCATGGCGTGACGCTGCGCACGGCACGCGGCATCGGCTATTTCCTCGAAAAGGCCCCCGGAACATGACCGCCGCCCCCGCCATCGGCGGCTGGTCGCTGCGCCGCCGGCTGCTCGCCTGGCTGTTCCTCGCCACCGCCCTCCTCGGCATCATCGCCCTGACCGACACATGGTTCGAGGCGCGGCGCACCGCGCAGTCCGTGTCCGACCGCGTCCTTGCCGGGTCCGCGCTGGCCATCGCCGAACGCGTCACCGTGGATCTGTCTGGCATCATCGAGGTGGATATCCCCTTCTCCGCGCTCGACATGCTGGCATCCGCGGCCGAGGATCAGGTCTTCTACCGCATCGACGGCCCCGACGGTTTCCTGACGGGCTACGAAACCCTGCCGACCGTCCCGCGCGGCGACGATGACACCGCCTTTGCCGACGGCACGCTGAACGACACCCGCCTGCGCATCGCCACCCTTTACGGCAAGGTTTCCACCGGCGAAGGCATCCTGCCCTTCGCCGTCACCGTCGCCGAATCCACCCGCGCCCGCGACGCACTGGCCCGCGCCATCCTGATCCGCTCCGCGCTGCGCCTGTCGGGCCTTGCCCTCGGCGCTGCCTTCATCGCATGGCTCACCGTCACCGTCGCCCTGCGCCCCCTCGACCGGCTGGCCCGCACCCTGCAGGCCCGCGCCCCCGACGACCTGTCCCCGCTGCAGGCCGACATCCCCTCGGAAGTCGCCGGTCCCATCGGCGCCATGAACGGTTTCATGGCCCGCCTCGACGGCGCGGTGGCGGCCCTGCGCAATTTCACCGGCAATGCGGGGCACCAGCTCCGCACCCCCCTCGCCACCGTCCGCGCACAACTTGCCCTGATCGCCCGCGCCAGCCCGCCCGACGCCGCCCCCGCCGTGGCCAAGGCCGAAACCGCCCTGATCCGTGCCGAACGGGTGCTGGCGCAACTGATGATGCTCGCCCGCATCGACGCCGCCGCCGCCCGCCGCGCCCTGCCCGAAACCGACATCGCCGCCATCGCCCGCACCACCACCGCCGAAGCCATCCCCGAAGCCACCCGCCACGGCCACGACCTCGGCTACGAAGGCGCCGACGGCCTGATTGCCCGCGCCGACCCCGTCCTTTGCGCGGAACTGCTGACCAACCTCGTCGATAACGCGATCCGCTATGCAGGCCCCCGCGCCACGATCACCGTCCGCGCCCTGTCCACGCCGCAAGGACCCGTTCTGGAGGTGGAGGATGACGGCCCCGGCCTGCCGCCCGAAGCCATCCCCCGCCTCGTCGCCCGTCAGGACCTGCGCACCGATCCCGCAGGAACCCATGGCCTCGGCCTTGCCATCATCGCTGAAATCGCGCGGCTTTTCGGCGCCACGCTGGACTTCGCCCCCGCCGCGACGGGCAAGGGCCATGTCATCCGCTGCCGCTTTCCGCAGCCCTAGAAGGCGTTGACCAGCAGGAAGATCGCCGCCTTCGCCAGCGCCCAGACGACGCCCGACACGATCACCATCGACAGCGCCCCGACCAGCGCCCCGATCACCACCCACACCCCGTCCCGCTCCAGCACCCCCAGCGCCATCAGCGAAATCGCCAGCGCGGGCAGCATGTTGCCCAGCGGGATGGGCAGCGCCAGCACCACCGCCAGCACGAAACAAAGCCCCCCGATCACCCGCTCTCCGGTGGCCGAGGTGATGAACAGGAACCGCGGCCTCAGCAACCGCTCCACCCGCGCCAGCAACGGCGTCACCCGCCCCACGAAACTGTTGAAATCCGCCCGCGTCATCGACCGGTCGGCGATGATGGCAGGCAGCCATGGCAGCTTGCCCAGCATCGCCTGCGCCGTCAGGTAAAGCAGCGGCAGACCAAGGATCGACGACGTCCCCGGCGGGGTCGGCACCACATTGGGCAGGGCGAACAGCAGGATCAGCGCCGCCACGGCACGGGCATCCATCGCCCGCATCAGGTCCGACACCGACACCCGCTCGCGCCGTTCATCCGCGCCGATGGCGTCCAGAATCTGGGAAAACCGCTTCTTCCCCTCGGGCAGCGGCCCTTCGATATTCCGGAACCGCTTGGCGATCCTGCGTCCCCTGCCCATCCGGCGGCATCTCCTCGACTCAGCACCAGCATTCGCGCCCCGGCGCAGAAACTGCAACCCCGCCAGACGGCGCGGCCCTGTTCAGGGGATCACTTCAAAGCGATCCACATCCACCATCCCTTGGTCCGTGATCTTCAGATGCGGGATCACCGGCAGCGCCAGGAAGGCCAGTTGCAGGAACGGCTCCTCCAGCACCACGCCCAACCCCGCCGCCGCCGCCCGCAGCGCGACCAGCCTCTCGCGCACCACCTCGAACCTTTCCAGCGACATCAACCCCGCCACCGGCAGCGCCAGTTCCGCCAGCACCCGCCCGCCCTCGACCACGACGAACCCGCCCTCGATCTCTCCCAGCCGGTTCGCCGCCAGCGCCATGTCGGCATAATCCGCCCCCACCACCGCGATATTGTGATGGTCATGGCAGACGGTCGAGGCGATCGCACCCCGCTTCAATCCGAACCCCTGCACGAAGCCCGTGGCGCGGTTGCCGTTCTTGCCGTGCCGTTCGATCACCGCGATGCGGATCAGGTCGCGGGACAGGTCCACCCGCTTGTCCCCGTCCTGCGGCGCGATGTCGAAGGTCAGGTGTTCGGTGATGATCTTCCCCGGCAGGATGCCGATCACCGGCGTCTCGACCCTGTTGCCGCCGCAGCGGAAATGATGCGCCTCCACCCGTAGCGCCTTCACCGAATGCCGCGCCACCGGCGGGATGACCTCGCGCCCCGCAAAACCGGCCTCCGTCACCTCCACACCGCCCGCAAAGACGGCCAAGGCATGGCACCCTTCCAGAGAATCCAGCACCACGATATCCGCCCGCTTCCCCGGCGCGATCAGCCCCCGGTCCTTCAACCCGAACGCCTCCGCCGCCGACAGCGACGCCGCGCGATAGACGGCCAGCGGCTCCGCCCCCAAGGCAATCGCCGTGCGGATCATGTGGTCCAGATGCCCATGCTCCGCGATGTCCAGCGGGTTCCGGTCATCCGTGCACAGGCATAGGTAAGGCGCATACCGCTCCACCAGCAGCGGCGCCAGCGCGTGCAGGTCCTTCGACACCGACCCTTCGCGGATCAGCACCCGCATCCCCTTGCGCAGCTTCTCCAGCGCCTCTTCGGCACTCGTCGCCTCATGCTCGGTCCGTATCCCCGCCGCGATATAGCCGTTCAGGTCCTTCCCGCGCAGAAGCGGCGCATGACCGTCGATATGCCGGCCCTGCCACGCCTCCAGCTTGGCCATGCAGCCCGCATCCTGCATCAGCACGCCGGGGAAATTCATGAACTCCGCCAGCCCGATCCCGCGCGGATGGTCCATCAGGGGCAGCAGGTCCGCCGCCTCCAGCCGCGCCCCCGCCGTCTCCATATGCGTGGACGGCACGCAGGATGACAATTGCACCCGGATGTCCATCAGCGTCCGGGCAGAGGCATCGAGGAAATAGCCGATCCCCTCCAACCCGCAGACATTCGCAATCTCGTGCGGGTCGCAAATGGCGGTCGTCACGCCCCGCGGCGTCACGCAGCGGTCGAACTCGAAAGGCGTCACCAGCGACGATTCGATATGCAGATGCGTGTCGATGAACCCCGGCACCAGCACCCGGCCCGACACATCGACCACCCGCTTCCCCTCGTAGGACCCGAAAACCCCCACGATCGTATCGCCACAGATCGCCACATCCGTTTCGACCAGCTCGCCGGTGATCAGGTCGAACACCCGTCCGCCCCGCAGCACGATATCCGCCGGAACCTCCCCGCGCCCCTGCGCGATCCGGTCTGACAGGGCGGCCTTGGGAGCAATCTGCGGCATGGGTCAAGTCTCCTTTGCCGCCAGCAAAGCGCCCCCCGCCCCGCCTGTCCACCCCCTTGCGCCCCGCCCGAAACGATGGTCCAACCGGACCAGCACCGGAGAGACCCATGCGCCCCCTGCGCGGCATCGCCTTCAAGCTCGGCTCCGTCCTCGTCTTCATCGTGATGTCCTCGATGATCAAGGTCACGGCCGACCATGTCCCCGCCGGACAGGCCGTCTTCTTCCGCTCGGCCTTCGCCATCCCCGTCATCGTCGTCTGGCTGATGCTGCGCCGCGAACTGGCGACGGGCCTGCGGGCGGTCAACCCGATGGGCCATGTCTGGCGCGGCTTCGCGGGAACCTGCGCCATGGGCCTCGGCTTCGCGGGCCTCGGCTACCTGCCGCTGCCCGAAGTCACCGCCATCGGCTACGCCGCCCCCCTGCTGACGGTCATCTTCGCCGCCATGTTCCTGGGCGAGGATGTCCGCCTCTTCCGCCTGTCCTGCGTTGCGCTGGGGATGATCGGCGTCCTCATCGTCCTTGCCCCCCGCCTGACCGTCCTCGACGGCGGCGCCGGCCATGCCGAGGCGTTCGGCGCGATGCTCGTCCTTGGCGGCGCGGTCTTCGCTGCGCTGGCGCAGGTCTTCGTCCGCAAGCTGGTGCAGACCGAAAAGACCCCGGCCATCGTCTTCTACTTCTCGCTCACCGCGACCGCGCTATCCCTCATCACCGTCCCCTTCGGCTGGGTCTGGCCGGCCCCCTTCGAACTGGCACTGCTGGTCGGCGCTGGGCTTCTGGGCGGGATCGGGCAGATCCTCCTCACCTCCAGCTACCGCGAGGCCGACGCCTCCCTCGTCGCGCCCTTCGACTACGCCTCGATGCTTTTTGCGCTGGCCATCGGCTGGTTCGTGTTTTCGGAAATGCCCACGCTCACCATGCTGCTGGGGGCGGCGATCATCATAACGGCAGGCATCCTGATCATCTGGCGCGAACGCAGGCTGGGCAAGGACCGCGCGGCGGCGCGGAAGGTGACGACGCTGCAGGGGTAAGGCTCCGCGCTTCCGTCTCCTCCATATACAGGGCGCAACGGTCGGGTCAGGACCGTGGCCCAAAGCCACGGTCCGCGCACGTCCCGCCCCACCGGGACGTGCGCCAGAGGCGCCCGCCCCGGCGTGACGCGCGCGGACCTACCGGCGGAGTGCCGAAACGTGCCACTGGCACCTTTCGGCACTCCTCGCGCTTCAGGACTGCCCCAAAAAACAAACGGGGGGCCGAAGCCCCCCGCCAACCGGAACCGCCTACAAACCTCAGGCGATCACATGCTCCGGCACCTTCGCGCCGGTCATGAAGGCCACCGCGTCCGACATCGTGTATTCCTTCGGATCGATCACGCACAGCCGCTTGCCCAGACGGTGGATGTGGATGCGGTCCGCCACCTCGAACACATGCGGCATGTTGTGGCTGATCAGGATGATCGGCAGCCCCCGCTTCTTGACGTCAAGGATCAGTTCCAGCACCCGCCGGCTTTCCTTCACCCCCAGCGCGGCGGTCGGTTCGTCCATGATCACGACCTTGGACCCGAAGGCCGCCGCCCGCGCCACGGCGACACCCTGCCGCTGGCCGCCCGACAGCGTCTCCACCGCCTGACCGATGTTCTGGATCGTCATCAGGCCAAGCTCCGACAGCTTGTCCCGCGCCACCTTCTCCATCGCCTTGCGGTCCAGCATCCGGAACATCGACCCCAACACGCCGGGTTTGCGGATTTCCCGCCCCATGAACATGTTGTCCGCGATGGACAGCGCGGGCGACAGGGCAAGGTTCTGGTACACCGTCTCGATCCCGGCCTCGCGGGCCTGCATCGGGTTGGTGAAGTGGACTTGCCGCCCCTCCAGCTTGATCTCGCCCTCGTCCGGAACCACGGCCCCGCACAGGGCCTTGATCAGCGTCGATTTCCCCGCCCCGTTATCCCCGATCACGGCAAGGATCTCGCCGGGGTAAAGGTCGAAGTCGCAGTTATCCAGCGCCGTCACGCGCCCGTAGCGCTTGGTCAGGCCCCGCGCGGTCAGGATGGGTTCAGCCATGTCTCTTCCTCCTCAGCCCGAAACCTTGCGGATCCACTGGTCGATGGCGACGGCCCCGATGATCAGGATACCGGTCAGCAGCACCTTCCACTGCGGGTCCGCGCCCAGCATGTTCAGACCCATGCTCATCACGCCCACGATCAGCGTCCCGAACAGCACGCCAAGGATCGACCCCCGCCCGCCGAACAGCGAGATGCCCCCGATCACCGCCGCCGTGATGGCCTGCAGGTTGAAGTCGGTGACAACGGTGGAAGGCGAGATCGACCCGTTCCGCCCGATCGACACCCAGGCCGCCAGACCCGCGATCAGACCGGCCAGCGTATAGGTCTTCAGCAGCACGTTGTTCGTGCGGATACCCGCAAGGTCCGCCGCATCCGGGTCATCGCCCACGGCATAGATGTGCCGCCCGAAAGCCGTGTAGTTCAGCATGTACCACAGCACGACATACAGCGTCAGCATCGCCACCACGCCCAGCGTCACCACCGCGCCGCCGATCTTGAAGCTGATGCCGAAGATATGCAGCCAGGGCGTGACGGCGGTCAGGTCCGCCTCGCGCATCGTGGCGTTCTCTGAATAGATCAGACAGATCGCCATGATGATGTTCCAGGTGCCCAGCGTCACGATGAAGGGCGGCAGCTTCAGGCGCGACACCAGATAGCCGTTCAGCGCACCCCCGCCCCCCGCGATCAGGAACCCGGCAAGGATCGCCACCATCGCCGGCATCTCGTAGGCCAGCACGAAATTCCCCATGATCACGAAGGCAAAGACCATCAGCACCCCGATCGACAGGTCGATGCCCGCCGTCAGGATCACCAGCGTCTGCGCACTGGCAAGGATGCCCACCACCGCGACCTGCTGCATGATCAGCGTCAGCGTATAGGCCGAGAAGAAACGTTCCCCCCGCGCGAAACCGAAGATCACGATCAGCGCGACCAGAACGATCATCGGCACGGCGGCCGGGTTGGAATGCAGGAAATGCTGCAGCTTCCGCAGCCCGCTCTTCTGCTCCTCGAACTGCGCGACATTGGTCGCGCTCTGGTCGAGAACCTTCTCGAATTCCTGTGGCTGGCTCATATGTCCCCCTTCAGCCCGTCCCGCCGGGCGCTTCCTAGACGAAGGGCGGCCCTGATCGAGAGCCGCCCCCGTTTCTCCCTTCCGGGATGCTGCGGGGGGAACGGCCCCCCGCGCAAGTGTTTTTCAGATCAGCCCCAGCAGAGCTCGGTGCCCTTGGTGGTGTCGATCGACGGCACGCCCTCGGCGGGCTTGTCGGTGATCAGCGCCACGCCGGTGTCGAAGAAGGCCTTGCCCGGGGTCGGCTCCGGCTTCACGCCTTCGTCGGCCCACTTCTTGATCGCTTCCACGCCCAGCGCCGCCATCATCAGCGGGTACTGCTGCGAGGTCGCGCCGATCACGCCATCCTTGACCGAGGCAACGCCCGGGCAGCCGCCATCGACCGAAACGATCAGCACGTCGTTCTCCTTGCCGACAGCCTTCAGCGCCTGATAGGCACCCACGGCGGCCGGTTCGTTGATCGTGTGGATCACGTTGATATCGGGATCGATCTGCAGAAGGTTCTCCATCGCCTTGCGGCCGCCTTCTTCGTTCCCGTTGGTGATGTCGTGGCCGACGATGCGGGCGTCATCCTCGTCGCCGATGTCGTTGGGGTCCTTCACGTCGATGCCGAAGCCCATCATGAAGCCCTGGTTGCGCAGGACGTCCACGGTCGGTTCCGACGGGGTCAGGTTCAGGAAGCCGATCTTGGCATTGGCGGCTTCCGCACCCAGCGTCGCGGCAGCCCATGCACCGATCAGCTTGCCGGCTTCCAGGTTGTCCGTGGCAAAGGTCGCGTCGGCAGCGTCAGCCGGATCGAGGGGCGTGTCGAGCGCGATGACGACCATGCCCGCTTCCTGCGCCTTCTTGACCGAGTCGACGATCGCCTTGGTGTCCGAAGCGGCGATCAGGATGCCCTTGGCGCCGTCGGCGATGCAGGCTTCGATGGCCGCAACCTGGCTGTCGTGGTCGCCGTCAACCTTGCCCGCATAGGACTTCAGGGACACGCCCAGTTCGGCAGCCTTGGCTTCGGCGCCTTCCTTCATCTTCACGAAGAAGGGGTTGGTGTCGGTCTTGGTGATCAGGCAGGCCGAAACGTCCTGCGCCATCGCCGGAGCCGCCGACATCAGCGCGAGCGTAGCCGCGCCCCAGAGGGCTTTCGCTTTGAATTTCATCGATTTTCCTCCCAAGAAAATCCGGGGGTCGTCCCCCTGTGCTTCATGCCGTGCGGGGCACTCCCCCGATGCGACGTGGGTAAGAAAACCGATTCCCGCCGCTCCGTCAAGATAATTAAATCACTCTGAATTATTATTGACAGACCGCCGATTCCCCGCTCAATCTTGCCTGAAAACCGGGCAATCCGGGTGCGGGAGGAAATGTGAGACAGCAGGCCGAGGCGATTCCGGATCGTCCCGCCCCCGAAGCCGCAGGCTTTCGGGGATCGAACCAGTCCGGGATGCGCGCCCATAACGAACGGCTCGTGCTTTCGATCCTCCGCAGCCACGGGGCGCTGGCGAAATCCGACCTTGCGCGGATGACGGGCCTGTCGGTCCAGACCGTGTCGGTCATCATGCGCAGCCTCGAACAGGACGGGCTCCTGCTGCGCGGCGAACCCATCCGCGGCCGCATCGGGCAACCCTCGGTCCCGATGTCGCTGGATGCCGAAGGCGCCTTCTTCATCGGGCTCAAGATCGGCCGCCGCTCCGCCGACCTGACGCTCGTGGATTTCCTCGGCCGCGTCCGCGCCACCCGCCGCCGCATCTACCGCTATCCGACGCCCGATACGGTGGTCGCCTTCGTCTCCGAGGCCCTGCCCGCCACGCTTGCCACGCTGCCCGCCGCCCACCGCGACCGCGTCGGCGGCATCGGCATCGCCATGCCCTTCCAGCTCTGGAACTGGGTCCGCTACATCGGCGCCCCGCAATCCGAGATGGACGCCTGGCGCGGCCGCGACATCGCGGCGGAAATCTCGGCGCTGGCCGGAATGCCCGTGCATATCCAGAACGACGCCACCGCCGCCTGCGGCGCGGAACTGGTCTTCGGCACCGGCGAAAAGCCCAAGGATTTCCTCTATTTCTACTTCGGCACCTTCATCGGCGGCGGCCTCGTCCTGAACGGCCAGCTCTTCACCGGCCGCACCGGAAATGCGGGCGGCGTCGGCCCCATGCCGGTCCCCGGCCCCGACGGCACGCTGCAACGGCTCTTCGATGTCGCCTCGATGTCCCGCCTTGCCGAACTGGCCGAGGCGGCGGGACATTCCGCCGACCATCTCTGGGAACAGCACGCCGAATGGCGCCTGCCCGACGACATCCTCGACATCTGGCTCCAGCACGCGGCGGAAGGTCTGGCCTATGCCACCCTGTCCGCAGCGGCGCTGGTGGAACTCGAGGCGGTGATGATCGACGGCTGGATGCCCACCTCCATCCGCGCCGAGATCACGCGCCGCACCGACGCCGCGCTGCACCGGCTGGACCTGTCGGGGGTGGAACCGCCCCTTGTCCGCCAGGGCACCGTCGGGGCCGAAGCCCGTGCCCTCGGCGCTGCGGCAATTCCGCTCGCGCAGCGCTACCTGATCGACCCTTCGGCCCTTCAGAACTGAACCGCAGCGCCCCGCGCCCCCCGCGACAAAGCGGGCTCCGCTGTCGAAACCTCTTGATCTGCTTCCATCCCCGACACAAATGGGGGTCAAGCTGGCTAACGTTTCGCCGGCGGCATCCGACTAGGGAAAAGATACAGAAGGCGTCCCCAAAGGCGCGACGGAGAAGAACAACCTCATGACCCTCGCGCTCATTGCCGCCCTGCCCTTCCTCGGCGCCCTGTTGCCGGGCCTGATGATCCGCACCGGACGCACCGCCTGCGCCGGCGTGACAGGCGCCTTCACGGCACTTGCCCTGCTGCTTCTGGTGATCCAGGCGCCCACGGTGCTGGCGGGCGGGGTCGTGACGACAAAGGCGGACTGGCTTCCCGCCATCGGGCTGGCCTTCAACCTCCGGCTCGACGGGCTGGGCCTGCTGTTTGCGGGGCTGATCCTCGGCATCGGGCTGCTGATCATCCTTTACGCCCGTTTCTACCTGTCCAAGAACGACCCGATGGGCGTGTTCTACACCTACCTCATGCTCTTCCAGGGCGCGATGGTGGGCATCGTCCTGTCCGACAACATCCTTCTCCTGCTCATCTTCTGGGAACTGACCTCGCTCTCGTCCTTCCTGCTGATCGGCTACTGGAAGCACCTGCCCGAAGGCCGCCAGGGCGCACGCATGGCGCTGGCCGTCACGGGCGGCGGCGGGCTGGCGATGATCGCGGGGATGCTGATCCTGGGCAATATCGCGGGCAGCTACGACCTGTCGGTGATCCTGACCCAGAAAGAGGCGATACAGGCGTCCGAGTGGTATCTTCCCGCGCTGGTGCTGATCCTGCTCGGTTGCTTCACCAAATCGGCGCAATTCCCCTTCCACTTCTGGCTGCCCCACGCCATGGCGGCACCCACGCCCGTCTCGGCCTACCTGCATTCGGCGACGATGGTGAAGGCGGGGATCTTCCTGATGGCGCGGATGTGGCCCGTGCTGGCAGGCACGCCCGAATGGTTCTGGATCGTCACCACCGCCGGCCTGATCACGATGCTGATCGGTGCCAAGATCGCCTTCTTCAAGGACGACCTGAAGGCGCTGCTCGCCTTCTCCACCGTGTCGCATCTCGGCCTCATCACCATGCTTCTCGGCATGGGCACGGCCAAGGCCGCGACGGTCGCCATCTTCCACATCATCAACCACGCCACCTTCAAGGCCGCGCTCTTCATGACCGCCGGCATCGTGGACCACGAAACCCATACCCGCGACCTGAAACGGCTGGGCGGCCTGCGCCACCTGATGCCCGTCACCTTCACCATCGCCCTGGTCGCGTCGCTTTCCATGGCGGGCATCCCGCCCCTCAACGGCTTCCTGTCGAAAGAGATGATGCTGGAAGAGGCCGCGCATACCGCCCTCGGCCCCGCATGGCTGCTGCCGCTGCTTGCGACGGCGGGGGCGCTGTTCTCGGTGGCCTACAGCTTCCGCTTCCTCGCCCATGCCTTCCTCGGCCCGAAGCGGACCGACTATCCGCATACACCCCATGATCCCGGCTTCGGGCTCTGGGCCGCACCGGCCCTGCTTGCCCTGCTGGTGGTCCTGATCGGCCTGATGCCGATGACCGCCGCCTCCTGGCTGGTGGACAGCGCCGCCAGCGCCACGACCGGCACCGCCATCGACCTGCACATCAAGCACTGGCACGGCCTCGGCTCGCCCGCGCTCTGGATGTCCCTCGCGGCCATCGGGGGCGGCTTCGCCCTGCTGGCCGCCTTCGGCCCCCTCCGCGCCCTCTGGGACGCGACCCCGCGGCCCGAGGCGAAGGCGATCTTCGACGGGCTGGTGGAACCGCTGGCGGCCGCCGCCCGCACCGTCACGCAGACCCTGCATGACGGCAGCCTGACCCGCGCCATCGCCATCGGCACCGCCGCCATCGCCGCCACGGCGCTCTTTGCCTTCACCACCGGCGCCCATGCCCCCGGCACGCGCGACCTGCTGCCGGTCGAACCGGTGCCGGTCATCGCATGGCTCCTGCTGATGTCCGCCACGCTGGCCCTCGCGCTGGCCCACCGGAACCGCCTGCTGTCGCTGATCCTTGTCGGCATCATCGGCCTCATCGTCTCGCTGGCCTTCGCGTGGCTCTCGGCGCCCGACCTCGCCCTCACCCAGATCACGGTCGAGGTGGTGACGGTCGTCCTCATGCTCCTTGCCCTG
>AYNO01000062.1 GCA_000500915.1 Rhodobacter sp. CACIA14H1 | reverse complement strand
AACGCCGCCGCCCGTCAGGCCCCGCCCGCCCCCGAAGGCGCCGCGATCACGGACCTGCCCTTCGCCGCCGGCCCCATCGACGCGCTCACCCCGCGGGAGCAGCGCCTTTTCGGCTGGCTGACCTACGCGACCTTCCTCGTCACCGTCATCCTGCCGGTCATCGCCACCGCCACCTATCTCTTCGCCTATGCCGCCGACCGCTACGCGGTGGAGGTGAAATTCGCCATCCGCTCCCCCGGCGGGATGCCCGCCAGCGACATCGTGGGCATGGTGACGGGGGGCGCGGCGGCGGGGTCCACGCAATCCGATTCCTACATGGTCGTCGCCTATCTCCAGAGCCGCCAGTTCCTGGACGAGCTGTCCGGCCAGATCGACCTTGCCGCCATCTATTCCGTGCCGGAGGCCGACGCCCTGTACCGCCTGCCCGACGGGGCCAGCAAGGAAGACCAGGTCGATTACCTCTCCGGCATGGTGATCCCCCGCTACGACGCCACCGCCCAGATCATCACGGTCGAGGTGCAGGCCTTCGCCCCGGAAGCCGCCCGCCTCGTCGCCGAACGCGTGCTGTCCACCGCCGACCAGATGGTCAACCGCCTGTCCGAACAGGCCCGCCGCGACACCGTCCGGCTGGCCGAGGCCGAAGTCGCCCGCGCCGAAGCCTCGCTCCGCGCCCAGCGCGAAGCCATCGCCGCCTTCCGCCAGACCGAACAGCAGATCGACCCCGCCGCCACCGTGGCCACGCAGGAAGGCGTCCTCGCCCAGTTGCAGGGCAACCTCGCCTCCGCCCGCGCCGACCTGCGCAACCTGCAGACCTTCCTCGCCCCCGATGCCCCCAGCATCCGCGTCCTGCAAAGCCGCATCGCCTCGATCGAGGACCAGATCACCGCCGAACGCGCCCGCCTGGGCAGCGGCCGCACCGACACCCCGCCGCCGGACACCCGCGCAGCGGACCCCGCCCCCGACCTCGGCGAATCCGTCTCGGTCTATGAAAGCCTCGCCGTGGACCTGCAATTCCACGAACGCGCCTATCTCTCCGCCCTCGCCTCGCTCGAAGCCGCGCGGGTCGAGGCGGACCGCCAGCAGCGCTACCTCGCCTCCGTGGTCCTGCCCGCGACGCCGGACTCAGCCATCTACCCCCGCATCGCCCTGACCCTGACGCTGGTCGCGGCGGTGGCCTTCCTGCTCTGGGCCATCGTCGCCATGTTCATCCACATCATCCGCGAACACCTGCGCTGACCCGTAGCGCCGCAACAGCCACCGTTCCTGCCACATCAGCACCCTCTGCAGGGACGGTGCCAGCCACCACAGCCCCCAGACCTGCACATTGGGCAGCGACAGGAACCGTCCCCGGTCCATCGCCCGCAACAGCCGCCGCGCCACATCCTCCGCCGCCATGCGGGACGCCCCCGCCGCCATCTTCCGCGACACGGGCGACCGCATCCGCTCCTCCGCCTCCAGCATGGGCGTTTCGGTGTCGGGCGGCATCGACAGCGTCACGCCGATCCCCCGCCCCTCCAGCTCCACCCGCAGGATTTCCGCCAGCCCCCGCAGCGCGAACTTCGTCGGCGCATAGGCGGCATAGCCATAGATGCCCACGATCCCGCTCGCCGATCCCACCAGCCCGATCGCCGCCCCCCGCACCAGATGCGGCACCAGCGCCCGCACCATCCACAGGCAGCCGAAATAGTTGACATCCATCACCTGCCGGTGCGCCGCACTGTCCAGCGCACAGGTCTCGCCATAGCGCAGGATGCCCGCCGACAGCACCACCCGCCGCGGCGCCCCCATCGCCGCCACGGCGCGGGCCACCACGACGCGCACCGCCGCCTCGTCCGCCACATCCAGCGCAAAGCCCCGCACGTCGCATCCCGGCGCCACGGCCCGGATCTCGGCCACCGCCCGCTCCAGCCGCGCCCCGTCGCGGGCAAAGATCGCCACCCGCGCATGGTCCCGCGCAAGCTGCTTCGCCGCCGCCAGACCGATCCCGCTCGACCCGCCCGTCACGAAGGCACTGCCGTCCCGCATCCCGTCACCCTCCACTTTCCAGCGGACCGCCATGCTGGACAGGGCGGCACCACTCACATAACGTGCCGCGCAGTATCAGTGTTCGGACCGTTACGTTCAATGTGCCCAGTCATGCCCGGCCATCCCCTTCCCGCCACCGGCGCGGGACATGACGGCCCGGCCTCCCCCGCCCTCTCCCGCCGCCTCCTGCTGACCGGTGCCATGGCCGCGCTGGCCGCCTGCGGCCTGCCGCAACAGGGCCCGCGCACCCCCGCCGTCCTCGCGGGCGCGTCGCACGGCCGCTATGTCCTGATCGACGTGGACGCCCGCATCGCCGCCAGCCTAGGCCAGCCCCCGCGCAGCGGCCTCGGCGCCATCGCCACCGATCCCGCCGCCGCACCGACCGAACAGGTCGGCATCGGCGACACGCTCGACATCCGCATCCTCGAGGCGGGGACCGGCGGGCTCTTCGCCACGGGCAATGGCGGGGCGGGCGGCACCTCCTTCCCGGGCATCGTGGTCAGCCGCGACGGCAGCATCACCCTGCCCTATATCGGCGCCATCGATGTCGCGGGCCGCACCCCCGCCCGGATCGCCGACGCCATCACCGCCGCCTTGCGCGGCAAGGCCATCGAACCGCAGGCCGTCGTCACCATCACCGGTTCCGACAACAACCTCGCCACCGTCTCGGGCGATGTGGCAAATCCCGGCCCCGTCCCGCTCAGCCTGCGCGGCACCACCCTCGCACAGGCCATTTCCGGCGCGGGTGGCAGCCGCTTTCCCGCCCATGAAACCCGCGTGACGCTGGTCCGCGCCGGACGCACCGGAAGCGCCAGCCTGTCCGACATCCTGCTCCGCCCCGCCAACGACATCCCGCTCCAGCGCGGCGACCGGATCGTCCTGACCCATGAACCGCCGCGCTATACGCTGATGGGATCGGTGGGGGCGCCCGGCACCTTCAGCCTGCCCACGCCCGATTATTCCGTCCTCGAAGCCATCGCCGCCGCCGGTGGCGCGAATGACCAGCGGGCCGATGCGGGCGGCCTGTTCCTGTTCCGCCACGAAACCGCCACCCGCCTTGCCGCCATCGGCAAGACCGGCGCCGACCTCCCGCCCCCCTCGGCCGCGGGCGTGCCGACCGTGTACCGCTTCGACCTGTCCCGCCCGAAACCCAGTTCCACGCGGGGGCCTTCCTGCTGGCCGACGGCGACGCGCTGCTCGTCACCAGCGCGGAAACGGTCCAGCTCGAAAAGCTGCTCTCCCTCTTCAATACCGGCGTCTCGGCAGCGAACCGGGCGTCCAATCTGGTGGATTGACCATGCCCGCCGGACCGGACCGCCCATCCGCGCAGGGCACCGCCCGATGACGGGGCCGATCCCCGATCACCCGGCCCCCATCCAGCCCATCCTCTGGCCGGAACAGGGCATCGTCTCGGAAAAGTCGCTCTTCTTCCGCCTCTCCGGTCCCGCCACCCCCCGCAAGGCGCAGCCCGGCCTGCGCTTCGACGACGGCGGCAGCGCCAGCTTCGACACGGCCTTCAACCTGTTCAGTCTCGGCAAATGGCGGCGCTGCTGCGCACTGGACAGCCCCGGCCTGCACCTTTCGGGCAGCGGCACCTTCCGGCTGGAGGTGTATCACAGCCTGCCCGACCACCCCCCCGAATGCCTGCTGGCACGCCGCATCACCCTGACACCCGGGGCTTGGATCGACCTGCCCGCCCCCGACAGCCCCGCACCCGGCGTGCTGCACTTCACCCTCCACGCCGAAGGCCCCGCCACGCTGGACGCCGCCGCATGGACGACCACCCGCCCGCCGCGCCGCACGCCCCGCCTTGCCCTCTGCATCACCACCTACCGGCGCGAAGAGGCCATCCGCACCACCGTCGCCCGCTATGAAAGCTTCCTCCGCCAGTCCCCCCTCGCCCCGCATCTGCACCTGATCGTGGTGGACAACGGCAACAGCACCGACCTCGTCCCCGGCCCCCACCTCACCGTCCTTCCCAGCCGCAACTTCGGCGGCTCCGGCGGCTTCGCCCGCGGGATGATGGAGGCGGCGGCCCTCGGCCACACCCATTGCCTCTTCATGGACGACGACGCCTCGGTCCTCATGCCCGCCATCGCGCAGGTCTGGGCCTTCCTCGCCCATGCCACGGACCCCGCCGCCGCCATCGCCGGCAGCATGACCTTCGCCCGCCGCCGCTGGTGCCTGTGGGAAAGCACCGCCGCCTTCGACCGGCACTGCCACCCGCTCTGGAACGGCACGGACCTGCGCGACTTCGCCGCCTGCCTGCGGATGGAACAGGGCAGCACGCCCCGCCCGGCCCGCAATGTCTATGGCGGCTGGTGGTTCTTCGCCTTCGACCTGACGCAGGCCCGCTACCGCCCCTTCCCCTTCTTCGTGCGCGGCGACGACATCAGCTTCTGCCTTGCCAATGACTTCGACATCACCACCCTGCCCGGCGTGGTCTGCTTTCCCGATGCCGACTTCGCCGAAAAGGAATCGCTGCGCACCCAGTATCTCGACCTGCGCAACCACCTGATCCAGCACCTCGCCCTGCCGCATATGGACATCGGCCTGCGCCGCACCGTGTCGATCCCCTGGCTTCTGGTCCTGCCCAGCCTGTTCCAGTGCCTCTACGAAACCATCGACGCGCAATGCCTGGCGATCGACGATGTCCTGCGCGGGCCGGATTTCTTTGCCCGCAACGCCGACCTGCGGGCCAGACGCGCCGACCTCGACCGCCTTCTGGTGGCCGAGGCATGGCGCCCCGCCACCGCCCCGCCCCCCCGCCCCGCCAGCTGATCCCGCCCCCGCGCGGGCGCGGGCGGCTGTCATGGCTCTGGCTCTGGTATCTGATCATCCACCTGAACGGCCACCTGCTGCCCTTCTTCGGCCTCTGGGGCAACCGCCTCACCCTGCCCGCCGACCGGCGCGGCCACCTGCCCGACATCTGGGGCGCGGCGCGGATCACATGGGTCACGGCGGATGGCAGCCGCACCTTCACCTCCCGCCATTCCAAACCGAAGGCCGCGCTCCGGCTGGCCCGCGTCTGCTGGCGGCTCGCCCGCCTCGCCCTGCGCTACCCTGCGCTCAAGGCGGAATGGCAGGCCGCCTATCCCGCCCTCGCCTCCGAAGCCTTCTGGGCCGAACGCTTCGCCTCCACGCCCGCGAATGGCCCCGCCAAAGACCCCGCCCCGCCCGACGGACCGCCCCGATGACGGCAAGCTGGTCCCTCGTCTCCCTCATCCACGGCGGCCCCGTATCGGTCCTGCCCTTCGTCGCCCACCACCTGCACAGCGACGCGCAACACCTCCACCTCTATCTCGACGCCCCCGCACCCGAGGTCGAACAGGCGCTCGCCACCCGGCCCCGCTGCATCGTTACCGTCTGCACCCCGTGGTTCTGGCGCAAGTTGCGCCCGCTCACGGGCAGGCCGGCCCAACTGGCCGACCGCCAGATCGCCATCCTCCGCCACGCACGGGCCCATGCCGCCTCCGACTGGCTCGTCCACCTCGATTCCGACGAATTCCTCGTCCACCCCGATCCGTCGCTGCCCCTGCAGGCCGGTCCCGCGCTGCACGAGGTGCCGCGCGGCCACGACTGGACCTGCATCCTGCCCTGCGAACGCGTCCTCGGCCCGCACCAGAAAGCCACCACCATCTTCGACGGCCTGTTCCGGATGCCGACCCGCCGCAAACCGCTCCTGACCCGCATCTACGGCGACAGCGCACCCTACCTGACGCAGGGCGTCACCGGCCATTCGCGCGGCAAACCCGCCTTCCGCCGCGACACGCCCCTGCATCCGCGCATCCACGACGTCATCCATCCCCCCGCCTTCGGCCGCCGCCAGAAGGCGGCCTATCCCCCCGCCGAACTGCCCCCCTTCACCACCTCCGACAGCCTGACCCTGCTGCATTTCGAAGGCTGGACCACCCTGCACTGGATGGCCAAACTCTTCCGCTACATCGAGGCGGGCCAGATCACGGGCCACAACGCGGGGCGGAACGCCGCCAAGCGTTTCCTGATGGACCACCCCGATCCCGCCACGCGCCGCGCCTTCGCCCATGCGCTGCGCCACCTGCCGCAAGGCAGCATCCCGCAGCTGGAACAGGCGGGTCTGCTGCGCCGTGCCCCCTTCGACCCCGCCGCACTGACCCGCGCCACCTTTCCCGACATCCGTTTCGACTTCACCGTCGAAGGCTTCGACGCCGGCCTCCGCGCCGCCGACCCCGCCTTCTTCCGCCGCCACGGGCTCTGACCGGTCAGACCGGCACCACCGCCGTCGCCTCGATCTCCACCTTCGCGCGGTCCTCCACCAGCGCCACCACCTGCACCAGCGCCATCGCCGGATAATGCCGCCCGATCACCGCCTTATAGACCCGCCCCAGCTCCTTCAGGCTGGCCAGATAGTCCCGCTTGTCCGTCACATACCATGTCAGCCGCACCAGATGCTCCGGCCCTGCCCCGGCACAGGCCAGCACCTCGACGATGGACCGCAAGGCCTGCTCCACCTGCCCGACGAAATCGTCGGTTTCAAAGACCTGATCGGCATTCCAGCCGATGATCCCCCCGGTAAAGACCATCCGCCCGCTGGCGGCGACCCCGTTGGAATAGCCCACCGCCGCCTTCCAGTGCGACGGATGCAGGAACTGGTGCGGACTCCCGCTCATGGCTTCTCCTCCAGATGCGCCGCAAGGGCGGCGCGGATACGCTCCGGCCAGCGGCCGGGCTTCATTTCGGGCGTCAGCCAGACCAGCACCAGCCGCACCGTCAGCCGCAGCTCCGCGCCACAACGCGCCTCCTGCCGGAAGGTGACGGACGACCCGCCCACCTTCTCCACCACCAGCGTCCAGTCCAGCACCTCGCCCAGCCGCGACGGCGCACGGAAATCCGTCTCGATCCGCGCCGTGGGCACCCCGATCCCGTCCGCCATCATGGCGTGATAGGAATAACCCACCTCCTCGCGGAAGAAGTTTTCGCAGACCGAATTCGTCATCTCGAAATAGCGGGGATAGAAGACGATCCCCGCCGGATCGCAATGGTTGAACTCGATCCGCACCTGCCGCCGGTAACTCATCCCAGCACGCTCCGCGCGATCACCACGCGCTGCACATCCGACGCGCCCTCATAGATGCGCAGGGCGCGGATTTCCCGGTACAGGCTTTCCACCACCGACCCGTGCCGCACGCCCTCGCCCCCGTGCAACTGCACCGCCATGTCGATGACCTCCTGCGCGGCCTCCGTGGCGTACAGCTTCGCCATCGCCGCCTCGCGCGTCACCCGCGCCGCGCCGCTGTCCTTCACCCAGGCCGCCCGATAGACCAGCAGCGCCGCCGCATCGATCTTCAGCGCCATATCCGCCAGATGCCCCTGCACCATCTGCAACGCGGCCAGAGGCTCCCCCTGTATCCGCCGCGCCTTCACCCGCGCCAGCGACTCGTCCAGCGCGCGCCGCGCAAAGCCAAGGGCCGCCGCCCCCACGGTGGACCGGAACACATCCAGCACCGACATGGCGATCCTGAACCCCTCGCCCGGCGCCCCGATCAGCGCCCCCTCCGGCAAGACCACGCCCCGCATCCGCAACGTGGCAAGGGGATGCGGCGCGATCACCTCCAGCCGCTCCACCACCTCCAGCCCCGCCACACCGGCGGGCATCAGGAAGGCCGACAACCCCTTCGCCCCCGGCGCCTCGCCCGTCCGCGCGAACAGCACGTAAACGTCCGCAATCCCCCCGTTGGAAATCCAGGTCTTCTCGCCCTCGATCAACCAACCGCCCTGCACCCGCGTGGCGGTGGTGGCCGTCGCGGCCACATCCGACCCCGACCCCGGCTCGGTCAGGGCAAAGGCCGCAATCGCCTCCCCCGCCCGCGTCCGCGCCAGCCAGTCCCGCTGCTCCGGCGTGCCGAACAGGCTCACCGCCCCCATCCCCAGCCCCTGCATCGCAAAGGCGAAATCCGCCAGCCCGTCATGCCGCGCCAGCGTCTCGCGGATCAGGCACAGGCTGCGCACATCCAGCCGCTCCCCCTCGCCCGCCCCCGAATGCCGCAGCCACCCCCCCGCACCCAGCAGGACGACCAACTCCCGACAGGCCGCATCCACATCGCCATGATCCACCGGCAGATGCGCCCGCACACCAGTCCTCCAGCGCCGCCGCCATCTCCCGATGTCGCGCCTCAAGAAAGGGCCAGTCGAGAAAGCTCTTGTCGCTCATCCCATCTTCTTTCCGCTGGTGGGCGTGCGCCGCCCCGTTCCCCGTGCCGTCCCTGCCATCTTCATCTCGGCAAAAATACCCATCTTCCACCCTGTCCGCCCACGCCCCGCTGCAAGGCACCGATCGACCGTGACGGCAGAACGGGGGGTNCGGGGGGACGACGTCCCCGCCGGCCTCAATCCCCTTGAAACACCGGCGTTTCCTTGGCGACGAAAGCCCGGTAGGCCCGTTCGAAATCCCGCGTCTGCATACAGATCGCCTGCGCCTGCGCCTCGGCCTCGATCGCCTGTTCCAGCCCCATGTTCCATTCCTGGTTCAGCTGCGTCTTGGTGATCCCGTGGGCGAATGTCGGCCCCGCCGCCAACTGCCGCGCCAGCCCCAGCGCCGCCGCCTCCAGCTCCTCCGCCGGATGCAGCGCGTTCCAGAAGCCCCACCGCTCCCCCTCCTCGGCCCGCATCACGCGGCCGGTGTACAGAAGTTCCGCCGCCCGCCCCTGCCCGATGATGCGCGGCAGCATGGCGCAGGCCCCCATGTCGCAGCCCGCCAGCCCGACCCGCGTGAACAGGAAGGCGCATTTCGCCCCCGGCGTCGCCAGCCGCAGGTCCGACGCCATCGCCATGATCGCCCCCGCCCCCACGCAGACCCCGTCCACGGCGGCAATGACGGGCTTGCCGCAGCCGATCATCGCCTTGACCAGATCGCCGGTCATGCGGGTGAAGGCCAGAAGCTCCTTCATCTCCATCCCGACCAGTGGCCCGATGATGTCATGCACATCCCCGCCCGAACAGAAATTCCCCCCGTTCGGCGCGATGACCACCACATCCACATCCGTCGCATAGACCAGCGCCCGGAACGTATCCCGCAACTCGGCATAGCTCTCGAAGGTCAGCGGGTTCTTCCGCTCCGGCCGGTCCAGCCGCACCACGGCCACACGGTCCACCACCTCCCACAGGAAATGCTGCGGCCTCAGCCCCGCCATCGCGCCCATCACGCCCCCATCCGCTTCAAGATTTCCGTCAGCGCGTCCAGATCGGCCTCCGACAGCCGCCCGAACATCCGCGACACTTCCGCCTCATGCCCCAGCGCCAGCCCCTCGAACTGCGCCAGCCCCTCCGGCGTCAGCGCGACAAAGACCGTCCGCCGGTCCGTCTCGCTCTGCGTCCGCCGCACCAGACCATCCGACTCCAGCCGGTCCACCACCGCCGTCGCATTGCCGTTCGACACCAGCAGCATCCGGCTCAACTCGCTCATCGTCACGCCCTCGCGCCGCCGGTACAGCGCCGCCATCACGTCAAAGCGCGGCAGCGTCGTGCCATGCTCCACCCGCAGGAATTCGCGCAACTCCCCTTCCGCCGCGCGGGTCACGCCCAGCAGGCGGATCCACATCTTCAGCCGCCGCTTGGACAGCGGGTCATGGGCCGGATCGCTCACACCTCGCCCCCCGAAATCACGATGCCCTGCCCGTTGACGCCCGCAGCGCCCTCCGAACACAGCCACAGCGCCGCCGACGTCACCTCGTCCGGCCGGTACAACCGCCCCTGGGGCGACATCCCCTCCAGCGCCGCCCGCGCCTCGGCCGCTGTCCGCCCCGTCTTTTCCGAAATCACGCGGATCGACTGCTCCGTCATCTCGGTATCAAGGAAACCGGGACAGATCGCATTCGCCGTCACCGGCCCCCGCGCCACCTCCAAGGCAACGGACCGCACCAGCCCCATCACCCCGTGCTTTGCCGCCGCATAGGGCGCGACCTTCGCATAGCCCTTCACCCCGGCGGTAGAGGCAACGGCAATCAACCGCCCCCACCCGTCGAACTGCCTGAGCCCCTCGCGGAAGGTCAGGAAAACCCCCGTCAGGTTCACCGCGATCATCGCATTCCACTGCGCCAGCGAGGTCTTGGCCAGCACCGCACTGTCCGCCGCCCCCGCATTGGCCACCACGACATCCACTCGCCCCGCCGCCGCGAACAGCGCCTGGACCGACGCCTCCTCCGTCACATCGCAAGGCAGCGCCCGGATGGCATCATGCTGCGCGGCGACGGACTGCAACGCTTCCACCCGCCGCCCGCAGATCACCACCTCGGCGGCTCCGGCGCGGGCAAAGCCCAGCGCAAGGTCCGCCCCAGCGCCTGACCCGCCCCCCGTCACCAATACCCGCCGCCCCGCAACGCTCATGCGCGTATCACCTCTGCCGACTTCTGCGCCAAGCGCCGCATCTGGTCGCGCCCCGCCAGATAGGGCAGCGGCCATTCCGTCGCAGCATCCCCCATCGCCACCGCCGCATGCAATGTCCAATAGGGGTCCGCCAGATGCGGCCGCGCCAGACAGACCAGATCCGCCCGCCCCGCCAGCAGGATGGAATTCACATGGTCGGGTTCGGTGATATTCCCCACCGCCATCGTCGCCAGCCCCGCCTCGTTCCGGATACGGTCGGAAAACGGCGTCTGGAACATCCGGCCATAGACAGGCCGCGCATCGACCGATGTCTGCCCTGCGGAAACGTCGATGATATCCGCCCCCGCATCCGCGAACATCCGCGCGATCTCCACCGCCTCGTCCGGCGTCACGCCCTCGTCCCCTACCCAATCCGTCGCGGAAATCCTGACCGACAAAGGCTTCTCCTCGCCCCATTCCGCCCGCATCGCCCGCAGCACCTCCAGCGGCCAGCGCATCCGGTTCTCCAACGACCCGCCATAGGCATCCGTCCGCCGGTTCGATTTCGGGCTGATGAAGGACGACACCAGATACCCATGCGCCGCGTGCAGTTCGATCATGTCGAACCCCGCCCGCTTCGCCATCTCCACCGACGCGACGAATTCCGCCGTCACCGTCTCCATATCCGCCCGCGTCATCTCGCGCGGGACGGCGTTCCGGATGGACCACGGCACCGCCGAAGGCCCGATGATCTCCCAGTTCCCCGCGGGCAGGGGCGCGTCACCCTCTTCCCAACCGACCTGCGTGCTGGCCTTCCGCCCCGCATGGCCGATCTGGCAGCAGATCTTCGCATCCGTCTCGGCATGGACGAAATCGACCACCCGCTTCCACGCCACCTCATGCTCCGGCGCATAGAGGCCGGGACAGCCCGGTGTGATGCGGCCGTGGGCAGAAGTGCAGGTCATCTCCGTATAGACCAGCCCCGCGCCCCCCTTGGCGCGTTCGCCGTAATGCACCAGATGCCAGTCGGTCGGACACCCGTTCACCGCCTTGTACTGCGCCATGGGCGACACCACGACGCGGTTCTTCAACCGCATGTCCCGCAAGGCGAAAGGCGCGAACATCGGCGCCCGCCCCGCCTGCCCGCCCGCCTGCCGCTGGAACCAGTCCTCCGTCGCCCGCAACCAGGCCGGATCGCGCAGCCGCAGGTTCTCATGCGAAATCCGCTGGCTCCGCGTCAGCAGCGAATAGGCGAACTGCTCCGGCGGCAGGTCCAGATACCGCTCCACCTGCTCGAACCACTCCAGGGAATTCCGCGCCGCCGATTGCAGGCGCAACACCTCCACCCGCCGCTCCTCCTGATACCGCTTGAACGCGGCCTCCATCGACGGCTCCGAATGCAGGAACTCGGCCAGCGCAATCGCGGAATCAAACGCCAGCCGCGTCCCCGACCCGATCGAGAAATGCCCCGTCGCCGCCGCATCCCCCATCAGCACCACATTCTCGTGGTACCACGTCCCGCAGATCACGCGGGGGAAGTTCATCCACACCGCCGACCCGCGCAGATGCGCCGCGTTGGAAATCAGCTTATGCCCGCCCAGATGCCGTTCGAAGATACGGCGGCAGGTTTCCACCGTATCCTCCTTGGACATGTCGGCGAAACCCCACCTGTCCCACGTCTCCTGCGCGCATTCCACGATGAAGGTCGCGGTATTGTCGTCGAACTGGTAGGCATGGGCCCAGACCCAGCCATGTTCGGTCTTCTCGAAGATGAAGGTGAAGGCGTCGTCGAACTTCTGATGCGTCCCCAGCCAGACGAACTTGCACAGCCGCATGTCGATATCGGGCTGGAACACCTCGGCATATTCCTTCCGCACCGCCGAATTGATCCCGTCCGACGCCACGACCAGATCGTATTCCGCCCGATACTCCTCGGCCGACCTGAACTCCGTCTCGAACCGCAGATCGACGCCCAGCTCCCGCGCCCGCGCCTGCAGCAGGATCAGCATCTGCTTGCGCCCGATGCCCGCAAAGCCATGCCCGCCCGACACCGTGCGCACCCCGTCATGGACCACGGCGATGTCGTCCCAATAGGCGAAATGGTCCCGGATCGCCTGCGTCGAGACCGGATCGTTCTTCGCCATCCGCCCCAGCGCGTCATCCGACAGCACCACCCCCCATCCGAAGGTGTCATTGGCGCGGTTGCGCTCCAGCACCGTGATCTCATGCGCCGGATCGCGCAGCTTCATCGAGATGGCAAAGTAAAGTCCCGCAGGACCGCCCCCGAGGCAGAGTATCTTCATCGCCCGTCTTCCCGTCCGGCGCGGAGTTGCGCCCTTTGGCAGAGGATGCAGCATCGCCAAACAATTTCAAGCTTGAAATTTCAGACTTGAAGTTTTGTCGCATCCCGCCATGATCGGCCGGACAAACCGCGCAGCCTGCCACGGCGGTCCTTAACGCCCGCCCCATGCAGCGCCCGCTGCGTATGTACAGTTTGCGGCACAGAACACGGCACAGGATACGGCACACCCGATGCAAACCCCGCCCCGCTGGCCGCCCTTCAGGGGAAACCGGAAATGACAATCGGACTCATAGGCTTGGGCGCGATGGGCCTTGGCATCGCGCAGGTCTTCGCCCAATCCGGCCACCCCGTCCGCGCCACCGATTCCAACGCGGACTCCCGCAGCTCCGCCCGCGACCGGATGGACTCGATTCTGGCCGCCCGTGTCGCAAAAGGCACGCTTTCCGACGGGGAAAAGACCGCCATCCTCGACCGCCTGACCGTCGTGGACAGGGCCGAAGACATCGCCCCCGCCGATCTGGTGATCGAGGCGGTGGTGGAACGCCTTGCCGTCAAACAGGCGGTGTTTTCCCTTCTGGAACCGTATCTTGCGCCCTCTGCCGTGCTGGCGACCAACACCTCGTCCCTTTCGGTCGCGGCCATCGCGCAGGGCCTGACCCGCCCGCAGCGCGTGATCGGTTTACATTTCTTCAACCCCGCGCCGGTAATGCGTCTGGTGGAACTCGTCCCCCATGCCGGAACCGATGCCGATGCCCTGACCACCGCGCGCCGCCTGACCGAAGCCGCCGGCAAGACCGTCATACAATGCGCCGACCGCCCCGGCTTCATCGTCAACCGCTGCGCCCGCCCCTTCTATGGCGAGGCGCTCGCGCTGCTGGAGGAAGGCCGCAGCGCCGCCGAAATCGACGCGGCGATGGTCGCCGCCGGCTACCGCCTCGGCCCCTTCGGCCTGATCGACCTTGTCGGTGCCGACATCAACCTCGCCGCCACCGAAAGCCTTGCAGGCGCGATGGGCAACCACCCGCGCTACCATGTCTTCGACGCGCTGAAAACGCAGGTGGCAAAGGGGCATATCGGACGTAAGTCATTGAAAGGCTTTATATTCCCAGACGACCCCGCCGCCCCGCCCCGCGATGCGGACGCCATCGCCCTGCGCATCGAAGCCACCCTCGTGAACGAAGCCGCATGGCTCCTCTCCGAAGGCGGCACCACCGCCGACGGCATCGACACCGCGCTGAAACTGGGCCTCAACTTCCCCCGTGGCCCGTTCGAAACACTGGCCCGCCATGGCCGCGATGCGATCCGGCAAACCCTTGAAAACCTTGCGCAAAACGCCCCCGCGCACCTTCAGGGCCGCTACCTTCCCGCCCCCGCGCTGGCCTGACGCTGCGCCCTCACCCCTTCAGCGCATCCTTCGGGCACAGCCCGTAACGGGCGCGGTACATCTCGGCAAACCGGCCGAAATGGGTGAAGCCCCAGCGCAGCGCCACATCCGTCACCTTCGTCCCCGGCGGCGCGGCCAGCAGGTCCTGATGCGCCCGCGCCAGCCGCACCTCGCGCCAGAACCCCAGAGGCGTCGTCCCCCGGTATTCGCGGAAGGCCAGTTGCAGCCCCCGCGGCGAAATCCCCGCCGCCTGCGCCACATCCTCCAGCGTGATCTGCCGGTCCAGATGCGCCTCGATGAACCCCTCGGCCAGCCGCAGATGGCGCGGCCTCGGCGCCGCCCGCTGCCGCGCGATCTGCGCCGCGTGATCGTGCCGCGCTTCAAGAAGTCCTGAAAGAACAGTGCTTTCGATCTGCCGCGCCATCAGCCCCGGCCCGATGGGCGGCCCCCCGGCATCCGCCTCGGCCACCAGCCACATCACCAGCCGCCGCAGCGCCGCCCCCGGCCCGCAGGTCAGGTCCAGAGGCCCGTCAAAGGTCAGCGGCCGGTCCGACGCCCCGCCCAGAACCCCCGCCAGATGGTCCTGCATCGCCTTGCGCGACACCTGCACCAGCACCTGCCGCGTCCCCTCTTCCCAGACCATCCGCGTCGGCAGATGCGGGTTCAGGATCGCCGCCCGCTCCGGCGTGGACAGATAGCTGTGCCCCCCGTTGCTGATCTCCGCCCCGCCCTCCAGCGGGATCTGCAACAGGTAGAACCCGCCCAGTTCCCCCGGCGCGATCAGGGTCCGCGCCCCGTATTCGATATAGTTCAACGACAGCCGCTGCCCCGGCAGATGGTGGTGGCAGGCATCGAACAGGCTCCGCGCCCCCAGCGTCTCCAGCCGGTGCGGGCAGAAGACCGCAGCCACCCGCTCCCGCGCCTCGTCAAGGTCGCGGGACCGGAACAGTGCATGATCCTTCAGCATCGGCACGGCCATCGGGCATCCCCAAGCATTCCCGCAACCCTACCACGCCCCGCCGCAATCCGGTCCGCCGGATACACGTTTTTTTCGTTTTCCGGATAATTTCCGCGCCCGCCGGATAGCCCCCGCCGCAAGGTCGGTCACAATTCCTTCAAATTCAAATAAATACAGTGGAGGATGTGATGCGCGGACTCTCCGGCAAGGTGGCCATCGTTCCGGGCGGATGCACGAAGATCGGGCGGGCGGTGGTGGATGCCTTCACCGCAGCCGGCACGAAGGTCATGGTCGCCGACATCGCGCCGGGCGACGGATTCGCCGACGGCGTTGCCTACCAACCCTGCGACCTGCGCGACGACGCCCAGATCGCCGCGCTGGTGCAGGCCACGAAGGACCGCTTCGGCCGCATCGATTTCCTCGTCAACGTGGCCTGCTCCTACCTCGACAACGGCGCGGCCTCGACCCGTGCGGAATGGTTGGAAAGCCTCGACGTCAACCTCGTCGGCTCCGTCATGCTGATGCAGGCCGCCGAAGAGGAACTGGCCCGCAACCGCGGCGCCATCGTCAATTTCGGCTCCATCTCCTCCCGCGTTGCCCAGACCGGACGCTGGCTCTATCCCGTGTCCAAGGCCGCGATCCTGCAACTGACCCGCAACCAGGCGATGGACCTTGCCCCCAAGGGCATCCGCGTCAACGCCGTCAGCCCGGGCTGGACATGGTCCAACATCATGGACCAGCTCACGAACGGCAACCGCGCCAAGACCGACGCCGTCGCCGCGCCCTTCCACCTGCTTGGCCGCGTCGCCAACCCCGAAGAGGTGGCCTCCGCCGTCCTCTTCCTCTGCTCGGACGAGGCGTCCTTCATCACCGGCACCGATATCCGCGTGGATGGCGGCTACACCGCGATGGGCCCCGAACGGGCCGATCCGGCCATCCCGCTGCTCATGTCCTGACACCCGGCAAAGGGCCGGACAACAAGGCCCCGCCCCCAACCAACAGGGAATCCACCATGAAAATCGCCATCATCGGCGCCGGTTTCGCCGGCCTGACCACGGCCCGCCACCTGCGCGACTTCGGCCATGACGTGACGGTGTTCGAAAAGGTCCATGACGTCGGCGGCGTCTGGTCCACGACCCGCCTCTATCCCGGCGTCTCCACCCAGAACGGCAAGGACACCTACCACCTCTCCGACTTCCCCATGCCGAAGCACTATCCGGAATGGCCCTCCGGCCAGCAGGTGCAGGAATACCTGAATGCCTATGCCGACCGGTTCGGCCTGAAACCCCTGATCCGCCTGTCCACCCCCGTCACCCATGCCGCACAGGGCGCCGATGGCCGCTGGACCGTCACATTCCAGCCGCAGGGCGGCGCGGAACAGACCGAAAGCTTCGACTTCCTGACGATCTGCAACGGCATCTTCTCTGCCCCTGCCGTGCCCGACTTCCCCGGCGCGGTCGAGTTCACGGCAGCAGGCGGCACCCTCTGCCACTCCTCCGAATTCCTGAACCTCGACGATGCGCGCGGCAAACATGTCGTGGTGATCGGCTACGGCAAATCCTCCTGCGACGTGGCCGTGGGCCTTGTCGATGCGGCGGCCTCCATGACGGTCGTCGCCCGCGAACTGATCTGGAAGATGCCCAAGAAACTGGCCGGCGTGCTGAACTACAAGTACCTCTTCCTCACCCGCATGGGCGAAGGGCTGTTCCCCTACATCCACCTGAAAGGGGTCGAGAAATTCCTGCACGGCGCCGGCAGGCCCGTCCGCAATTCCATGCTCGGCTCCGTCCAGTCCGTCATCACAAGACAGTTGAAGCTGAAGAAACTGGGCGCCCTGCCGCGCGGGTCCTTCGAACGCATCGCGCGGTCCACCGTCAGCCTCGTCACCGACGGCTTCTTCGACCTCGTCGCCAGGGGCCGCATCGCCATCAAGCGCGACACCGCCGTCGCGCAACTGCTCGTCGAAGGCGGCCGCCGCTTCGCCCTGCTGAAAACGGGCGAGAAGATCCCCGCCGACATCGTCATCTGCGGCACCGGCTGGCGGCAGGAGGTGCCCTTCCTCGACCCCGCGCTGCAATCGCGCATCATGGACGATCGCGGCAACTTCCGGCTCTACCGCTGCATCCTGCCGACCGGCGTGCAGAACCTCGCCTTCAACGGCTACAACTCCTCCTTCTTCTCGCCCCTCTCGGCCGAAATGGGGGCGCTCTGGATCGCGGCGCTGCTGGGCGGCGCACTGCGCCTGCCCTCCGACCGCGACCAGCTGGAGGCGACCGACCGCCGCCTGCGCTGGATGGAGGCGCGGACCGAAGGCAAGCACGCCCGGGGCACGAACATCATCCCCTTCTCCATGCACCAGATCGACGAGTTGCTCGATGACATGGGTCTGGGCATCGGCCCTATGCAACGCTTCATGGAATGGCAGATGCCGGTGAAACCGGGCAGCTATGCCCGCGTGGCGAAGGACCTGCACCGCCGTCTGGACGCGCCGCAGGCAAGGATCGGAAAACCGGCGCTGGCCTAGCCCCCTCACCCCGTCCCTCTCCCCCCCCGGGGGGGAGAGGGGGCGCAGGACGGCACCGCTGCGCCCCGCCTGCACTCGGGGCACTTTTCCCTCTGCCCCCGGGGGGAGAGGGTCAGGGTGAGGGGGGCGCAGCCTCAGGCCCTTGCCATTCCCCTAGCCCACCGCCCGCTGCGTGCTGACACTCTGCGGTACACTCTGCGGTACAGTCTGCGGCACAGGACACGGCACAACCGTCACGCCGATGGACGGACAGACCACCCCTCCATCCCTTACCCGAACCCGAAGAAACCGCCCGCTGCGTGCTGACACTCTGCGGTACAACCTGCGGCACAGGACACGGCACAGCCGCCGCAGCCCTATCCCCGCCGGTGCGTCGCCGCCACCCGCGAGATTTCCTCGTATATCCCCGACAGCAGGTTGAGCGTCCGCGTCGCGTCGGCCAGCCGGTCCGAAAACCCCGGAACCCCCGTAACCGCTTGAATCAAAAGCCGCCTGCGCACCGCGCCGTAATCATCCGTCACCCTGCGGCCCTCTTCCGTGACCTCGTATGTGACCCCCGACCGCCCTGCGCCTTTACGCAGGATCAACCCCGCCCCGATCAACTTGCGCAACGAATACTGGATGTTGGGCACATCATCCCGGTTGGTCAGCCGCGCCAGATCCTTGATGGTCTTGGGCCGGTCGTTCATCCGGATGATGTGAAGAAGCGCGTTCTCCGGCCCCGTCGCCGCCAGATCGCAGACCGAGGCCAGACATTCCGACTGCCACCGCCAGAATCCCTCGAAGGTCCGCATCAGCGCGAATTCCAGTTCCGTCGTGTCCACCTCCACCGGCCCCTCGGCCAGATGCCAATGCCAGTCCAGCCCGCGCGGCCCGCCATCGTCTTGAGTCCGAACAGTTTTCTTCGCCATCGCTTCCGCCTCCGCGTCGCCCGACTCTGGCCGCAGCGGACCGTTGACGCAAATGGATTTTACGATAGACTTTCAAACATAAAATACTTTCAAAACTCCAACAGGGACTGCTGACATGCCACACCACCCGATGCTCTCGGGCGACCGTTTCCGCCTGGGCACCTTCTCGACCAACTGCTCCTCGGGGATGACCCCGACCAAGGTTCCCGAACGCTGGAACAACAGCTGGGACAACAACCTGAAGCTGGCACAAATGCTTGATGAGGCGGGCATCGATTTCATGCTCCCCATTGCCCGCTGGATCGGCTACGGCGGCGAGACGGACTTCCACGGCGGCGTCCTCGAAACCATGACATGGGCCGCCGGATTGCTGGCCGCGACGAAGAACATCGCCGTCTTCGCCACCATCCACACCGCCGCCAACCACCCCGTCGTGGTGGCCAAGCAGATGGCCACCATCGACCAGATCGGCCACGGCCGCGCGGGTCTGAACATCGTCGCGGGCTGGAACAAACCGGAATACGAAGCCCTCGGCCTGACCCTGCCGGATGATCACGAAACCCGCTACGCCTATGCGCAGGAATGGTTCGACCTGATCCGCAAGCTGTGGACATCAAAGGAACATTTCGACTGGGATGGCAAATACTTCAAGGCCACGAACGTCAAGGGCGACCCCGCGCCGGTGCGCGGGTCCGTCCCCATCATCAACGCGGCGGGCAGCCCGCAGGGCCGCGAATTCGCCACCGACAATGCGAATTTCCTCTTCACCCCGGCCATCGACCTCGACCGGTCCAAGGCCGAAATCGCCGAGTTGAAGGCACAGGCCAAAGCCAAGGGGCGCGACGTCAACGTGCTGACATTCAGCCACGTCATCTGCCGCCCGACCGAGGCCGAGGCAAAGGCATTCGCCGACTATACCGCCGTCCAGAACGCCGATACCGACGCGGTGGACAATCTGGTGCGCCTGCAATTCGCCCATGCCCACAGCTTCCCGCATGACCTGCTGGCACAGATCAAGCACCTCTTCGCGCTGGGACATGGCGGCTTCCCCCTGATCGGCACGCCCGACCAGGTGGCCGAGGGCATTCTGAAACTGCACGCGGCGGGTTTCGCGGGGACGACCCTGTCCTTCGTCGATTATGTCGGGGAATTCCCCTATTTCCGCGATACGGTCCTGCCGAGGCTGGAAGCGGCAGGGATCAGGTAAGGGGTTGAAAATGGCCGGAGAACCGACAGGCAAGGACTTCCGCGACGCGATGCGCGCCTTCGTGGGCAATTGCAGCGTGATTACCGTGGGCGATGGCGAGGAAGCGTCGGGCCTTGTCGTGACTTCGGCCATTTCCCTTTCCGCCGACCCGCCGCTGCTGCTGGCCTGCGTGAACCGCACGGCCTCCAGCCACCCCTTGCTGGTGAAGTACGGCCGCTTCGGCTGGTCCTCGCTGGGCGCCGCGCATCAGGCGGTGGCGGAACGGTTCTCGGGCTTTGGCGGGGTGAAGGGGGCGGCCCGCTATGACGGGGCGGAGTGGGAAACCGCCGTCACCGGGTCGCGGCTTCTGAAAGGGGCGCCCGCCGCCTTCGACTGCACGGTGGAAGAGATGATCGAACGCGCCACCCATTCCATCCTGATCGGCCGGGTGCGGGCCATCCGCGCCACGCCGGATGCAGGCGCTCTGATCTACTGGAACGGCGGCTACCGCGCCCTGGAATAAGGAGAAAGGGGGCGCACGCGCCCCCTCTTTGGCCT
>AYNO01000061.1 GCA_000500915.1 Rhodobacter sp. CACIA14H1 | reverse complement strand
ACACCGATCTCCATAGACAGGCGCGTTTCGGGGCTTCGCCGTTAGGTCCGCGCGCGTCACGCCGGGGCGGGCGCCTCTGGCGCACGTCCCGGTGGGGGTGAGGCGGGAAAAGAAATCGTCCGGTGGACGATTTCCCCGCCGAACGCGCGGCCCGTGGCCGCGCAGGGAGGTCGTGCGCGGACCGTGGCTTTGGGCCACGGTCCAGATCCTGATGTTGCGCGTTCCGGATGATGGAGGTTTACCGGTCGCACACAACGGGCAACCCGCACCATGTAGGTCCACCCCATAAGCCAGCGTTCACTCCGCTACGCCGTGTGACCGCTTACCCCACCGTCACCCATGAACCCCCGCCCAACGCGCAATCAACTGCCCCTGCAGCTTCCGCGCCCGCCGGTTCCACGCCTTGCCACCGGCTGGCTGCTCCCGCTCCGCCACGCTCAACCGGTCCCGCCGCGCCACATCCGCGCAGAATATGGCAAAGGCCAGCTCCCGCCCCGAAGGCGGCTGCACGAACCCCACCAGACCCGACACGAAGTTCAGCGTCCCCGTCTTGCCGATCACCTTCACCGGACTTTCGACCGCCTCCCCGTCCCCGTCCCGCATCCCCAGATCGCGCAGCACCGCCTTCAAGCCCCGTCCCGAAGGCGTGCCCTGCGACGCGACCAGCGCCTTGACCATCTCCACCGGCGCCACGCGGCTGTCGCCCCCCAGCCCCGAATGGTCGAGGAATCGCCCCTCCGCGCCCAGCCGCCCCCGCGCCCAGTCCGACATCGCCCCGCCCGAAGCCCGCAATCCCCCCGCGCCCGAAGAGGACAGGCCCACCACCTCCGCCGTCAGATTGGTGGACCACCGCAGCATCCGCCGCAGCACATCCGGCAAAGGCTCCCCCGCCAGTTCCGCCACCACCTGCCCGCCGGGCAGCCGCGCCACGCGCCGCCCCTCGGGCAGATCCACCCCCTGCGCCCGCGCCAGAGTCTGGAACACCTCGCCCGCATAGGCACCGGGGTTCCGCACCGGCAACCACCGGCTCCCGCCCTTGCCCAGCGCGGCCGAGGCGACGGTCCATTCCTCGGCCCCGCCCCGCTCGCGCCATGTGAACAGCGGCGCCTCCCGCCGCACCACCTCCATCCGCGCCATCCGCACGGGCGGCACGAACCGCTCGCCCCGCGCATCCATGGCCACGCCCCAACCGTCCGCCCCCCGCTTCCATTCGAAATGCACGCGGTTGTAATTCAGGTTCAGCCCCGAAATCGCGGGGTTGTATCCCACATGCTCCGGCTGGTCCGCCGCAATCTCCGCCAGCGACGGCAGCGCCCCGTCATGGATCAGGAACCGCCCCGCAACCCCCCGCACCCCGGTCGCCGCCAGCCGCGCCGCAAGCTCCGCCAGACGGTCCGTATCCAGCTCCGGATCGCCCGACCCCGACAGGACCAGATCGCCCTGCACCACACCCCCCGCCACCGGCCCCGTCACCAGAACCCGCGTCACGAAGCGGTGCCCCGCCCCCAGCCGCTCCAGCCCGTAAAGCGCCGTCACCGCCTTGGCCGTGCTGGCGGGCGGCAGCCCCTGCCGCTCGCCCATCGCCTCCAGCACCTGCCCGCTCCGCGCATCGGCCACGGCATAGCCGATCACGCCGCCCAGCCCCGCCGCCTCGATCAACGCGCCCGGCTCCGGCCCCGCCTTCAACGCCACGGCCCCGCCCGCAGGCCGCGCCACGGGGCGCGGGCTGACCGCCAGCCCCTCGGCCAGCACGGGCGTCGCCAACCCCGCCAACACCCCGCCCAGAACGAACCGCCGCGAAACCATCACATCTCCCCCCCGGGACTCGACACGCAACCCTAGCCAACCCCGCCCGAACCGGGCAAGCCAAACCGAAGCCCCTTCATCCCGGCCCAAATACCCACAGGGGGTGAGCCGCCCTGGCGGCGAGGGGGCGCGTGCGCCCCCTGACCCGAGCCGGAGCGGATGCGGAGGCGAGAGGAAAGCCGTGCGGGCGGAACGCCCGCTCCGCGCAGCTACCGCCGCCACTCCCCCCGCGCACGGATCGCGGTGGAGGAACTGCCGTCCATCGGCAGGTTCACGAAACACCAGCAGGGCGCATCCCGCACCCGCAACACCTCGCCCCGGTCCACCTGGCTGCCCCGATAGACCCGCGCCGCCTTGGACATCCGCCCCCGCACCCCCCATCCGGGCCGCGCCAGCACCCCCACGGGCACCATCCGCAGGATATCCTCCCACCGCTCCCAGCGGTGGAACTGCCCCAGATTGTCCGCCCCCATCAGCCAGACGAAGCGCACGCCCGGATAGATGGCGGCCAACCGCTCCAGCGTCTCCGCCGTGAACCGCGTCCCCAGCCGCGCCTCCAGATCGCTGACCACAACCCGCGGATCGCGCATCACCGCCCGCGCCCGCGCCATGCGGTCCGCCAGCGGCGCCGGCCCCCGCGCCTTCAGCGGATTGCCCGGCGACACCAGCCACCACACCCGGTCCAGCCCCATCCGCTTCAACGCCTCGCGGGTGATATGCACATGGCCCCCATGCGCCGGATCGAAGCTTCCACCCAGAAGCCCGACCACCATCCCCCTCTGCGCCACGGGAAATCCTGCCCGCACGCCACCCTCCGCCTGCCATTGCGGGCAAAAGCCCAACCACCCCACGTTGCCACTGTCCAGCATTATCGCTACATACCCCGCCAACACCCGAGGATTCCCGATCAGGAGCGGCAAGATGGCCAGCTATCAATACGTTTACCACATGGATGGCGTCTCCAAGACCTATCCCGGCGGCAAGAAGGTGTTCGAGAACATCCGCCTCAACTTCCTGCCCGGTGTGAAGATCGGCGTCGTGGGCGTCAACGGCGCGGGGAAATCCACCCTGCTGCGCGTCATGGCCGGCTGGGACAAGGATTTCCAGGGCGAGGCATGGGCCGCCAAGGGTGCGCGCGTCGGCTACCTGCCGCAGGAACCCTATCTCGACCCGAACCTGACGGTGCGCGAGAACGTCAAGCTGGGCGTGGCCGAAAAGCAGGCAAAGCTCGACCGCTACAACGAACTTGCCATGAACTACTCGGACGAGACGGCGGAAGAAATGGCCCAGCTTCAGGACCAGATCGACGCCGAAAACCTCTGGGACCTCGACAGCCAGATCGACGTGGCGATGGAAGCCCTGCGCTGCCCCCCCGATGACGCCAATGTCGAAACCCTCTCGGGCGGCGAACGCCGCCGCGTGGCGCTGTGCAAGCTCCTGCTCGAAGCGCCCGACATGCTGCTGCTCGACGAACCGACCAACCACCTCGATGCCGAAACGATCGCCTGGCTGCAGAAGCACCTGATCGAATACAAGGGCACGATCCTGACCGTGACCCACGACCGCTACTTCCTCGACGACATCACGACCTGGATCCTCGAACTCGAACGCGGCCGCGGCATCCCGCATGAAGGCAACTATTCCTCCTGGCTCGACGCGAAGGCCAAGCGCCTCGCGCAGGAAGCGCGTGAGGACAAGGCCAAGCAGAAGGTGCTGGAAAAGGAACTCGAATGGATCCGCGCCGGCGCCAAGGCCCGTCAGGCCAAATCCAAGGCCCGTATCCAGGCCTACGAAAAGATGGCCGATGAATCGGTCAAGGAACTGGTGGGCCGCGCCCAGATCATCATCCCGCACGGGCCCCGCCTCGGCTCCAAGGTCATCGAATTCGAAAACGTCTCGAAGGCGATGGGCGACAAGCAGCTGATCGAAAACCTGTCCTTCTCCCTTCCCCCGGGCGGCATCATCGGCGTCATCGGGCCGAACGGCGCGGGCAAATCGACGCTGATGAAGATGATCACCGGGCAGGAAAAGCCCGACAGCGGCACCATCACGCTGGGCGACACCGTGCAACTGTCCTACGTGGACCAGTCGCGTGACGCGCTGGACCCCAACAAGAACGTCTGGGAAGAGATCACCGACGCGCTGGACATCGTCCAGCTCGGCGATGCCGAGGTGAACAGCCGCGCCTACTGCTCCTCCTTCAACTTCAAGGGGTCGGACCAGCAGAAGAAGGTGGGCATCCTGTCGGGCGGTGAACGCAACCGCGTCCACATGGCGAAACTGCTGAAATCCGGCGGCAACGTCCTGCTGCTCGACGAACCGACCAACGACCTCGACGTGGAAACGCTGCAGGCGCTGGAAGCGGCGATCGAGGAATTCGCGGGCTGCGCCGTCATCATCTCGCACGACCGCTTCTTCCTCGACCGTCTCTGCACCCACATCCTCGCCTTCGAAGGCGATGCGCATGTGGAATGGTTCGAAGGCAACTTCCAGGCCTATGAGGAAGACAAGATCCGCCGTCTGGGACCGGACTCGGTGGAACCCAAGCGCGTGAAGTACAAGAAGTTCACCCGCTGACCCCGTAGGGTGCGCCATGGCGCACCCTACGCTCCTGCCCGCCGGTGCCGGACCGTCGCCGGAACCCCACCCCCGCCCCGCCCGTTCCCCTTCGGACAACAACCGAAAGGAACCCCCATGCGCGGCATCCTCGCCTGGCTGATCGGCATCCCGATCCCCATCATCATCATCCTCTACTTCCTCGACGTGTTCTGACCGGCACCGCACGCCCCGGCAATCCGGCCCCGCGACCGAGAGACCCGACGCGCACCGCGCTTCCCTCCCCCTTGCGGGGGGGGAAGCGTGCAGGGCGCCTGCTTCGCCCGCCCTGCCCCGGATGAACCAATCGCAAACCACCCGCCCGCTGCGTGCTGACAGTTTGCGGTACAGTTCGCGGCACAGGACCCTGCACAGCCGTCGCAGCCCGAAAAGACCGCCCCGCCCGCCGATCCGGCCCCTTTTTCCGACGCAGCGCACGCTGCGTGCTGACAGTCTGCGGTACAGTCTGCGGCACAGTCTCCGGTACAGCCGGTGCAGCCGGGCAGGCACCGCCCCGCCAAAACTGGCCACTTCCCCTTATTTTCCTTGATTTTCTGCCGTGCCGCGCCCATATCGACCATGCGACGTTATTCTAAATCGACTTCTGTCTCGGGTTTTACCGGCCACAGCATCGACCAGGCTGACGGGGCCACGCCGCCGCACGGTGCGGGCGGGAGACTAGACAGGAGACTTCACGATGGCCAAGGGCACCGTGAAATGGTTCAATGAAACAAAGGGTTACGGCTTCATCGCGCCGGAAGGCGGGAAGAAGGACGTGTTCGTCCACATCACCGCGCTGGAGCGTGCGGGCCTCCGTGGCCTGAAGGACGGCCAGGCCGTGACCTTCGACATCGAAGCAGGCCGCGACGGCCGCGAGTCGGCGACGAATCTCGCCCTCGCCTGATCTTCGGGTCACGCAAATCCCGGACGGGCCGCCCCGCGGCCCGTCCACAGACGATGGGCGACATGTTCCATCGCGACGCGGAACGCGACCGATGTGAACGGAAATCGCAAACGGATCGGTTCGGACGAAAGATCGCTCGGAAAGGTCTGGACCCGACAGTCGCGCGACAGGACGACGACGGCATCCGCCCTGGCCTCTGCCAGCACCGGCACGGCCCCCGTGAAAAGGATACGGCACGGGGACGGGCGGCCATGATACCCCAAGACGTTGATATAAAACGATAATTGTTCCAGATTCGAAGGACTGCCGATCAGGTCGGGCACCTTTTCCATGGCATGTTCGATCCAGGCCCCGGCAGCAGCCGGAAGATAACCGTCACGCATCACTCACACCCCAACACGACGCAACGGCACGCTTTGCCCGTTGCGCGAAATCCCGATTCACCGCACTCTCGCAGGATGGACCGGCCGGATTACCAATCCCTTATCGACAGCGCGACGTGGAAGTTTATACGCGACACGGATGCTTCCTATCCGCCGGACACCGCCACCCTGTCCATCGCGGACCAGCGTGCCATCTACGACCGCATGTGCCGTGCCTTCCATCGTGGCTATCCTGCGGGAATCGTTGCGGAAGACAGGCCCATCGGCGGTGTGCCCTGCCGCCTTTACGCAGGTGCGGGCGGCACGATCCTCTATTTCCACGGCGGCGGCTTCGTCGTGGGCGGGCTGCACAGCCATGACGACGTCTGCGCCGAACTCTGCGCCGGAACCGGCCTGACCGTCGTATCGGTCGATTACCGCCTCTGCCCCGAACACCCCCACCCCGCCGCCTTCGAAGATGCCTGTGCCGCCACCCGCGCCGCGCTGGAGGAACTGCCCGGTCCCCACCTCCTCGCCGGCGACAGCGCGGGCGGGAACCTTGCCGCCGCCGTGTCCCATGCGCTTGGCCGCAAAGGGAAAATCGCGGGGCAGGTCCTCATCTACCCCGGCCTTGGCGGCGACCGCGACGCGGGGTCATACCTGACCCATGCCCATGCGCCCATGCTGACCCGCGACGATACGCTGTTCTACGCCGCCATCCGCCATGCCGGCGCGGAACCCGCGCCCGACCCGACCTTCGCCCCCCTGTCGGACACCGATTTCAGCGACCTTCCGCCCACGCTCGCCATAGCGGCCGAATGCGACCCGCTGGCCGACGACGCCCGCGCCTATGCCGCCCGCATCACCGCCGCAGGGGGCACCGCGCTGGCCGTCACCGAACCCGGCCTCGTCCACGGCTATCTCCGCGCCCGCGCCACCGTCCCCCGCGCCGCCGCCAGCTTTGCCCGCATCATCGCCGCGCTGAGGGACATGGCCGCCGGAAACTGGCGCCCCTAAGCCCTTCAGTTCCCGGCGCTTTCCATCCGCCGCCGCGCCAGCACGTCCTCCAGCCAGCCAAGCTCCATCTCTGGCACCGAGGACAGCAGCAGGTCCGTGTAATCGTCGAAGGGCGGCGTCAGCACATCGGTCTTGCCACCATAGCGCACGACCTGCCCGCGATACATCACCGCGATCCGGTCGGCGATGGCCCGCACCGTGGCAAGGTCATGCGTGATGAACAGATAGGCCACGCCCTCCTGCGCCTGCAGGTTCAACAGCAGCTTCAGGATGCCATCCGCCACCAGCGGGTCCAGCGCGCTCGTCACCTCGTCGCAGATGATCAGCTTCGGCTTCGCCGCCAGCGCCCGCGCGATGCAGACCCGCTGCTTCTGCCCGCCCGAAAGCTCGGCCGGGTAGCGGTCGGCAAAGCCCTTGCCCATCTCGATCTGGTCCAGCAAGTCCTGCACGCGGCGGCGCTTTTCCTCGCCGCCCAGCCCGAAATAGAACTCCAGCGGACGCCCGATGATCGTCCCCACCGTCTGGCGCGGGTTCATCGCCACATCGGCCATCTGGTAGATCATCTGCAGCTCGCGCAGATCGTCGCGCGACCGGTCCTTCAACTCGCGGCCAAGCTCCCGCCCGGCAAAGGTGATCCGCCCCTGCGACACGGGCAGCAACCCCGTGATCGCCCGCGCCAGCGTCGATTTCCCCGACCCGCTTTCGCCGACCACGGCCAGCGTCTGGCCCGCAGGTAGATCGACCGTGACATTCTTCAGGACGTCGAAATTCGTCCCGCGATACCGCGCCGTGACGTTCTGCACGGACAGGACCGGCGGCGCCTCCGCCTTCTCCTCGTGGTCGATGGACCGCACGGAAACGAGCGCCTGCGTATAGGCCTCCTGCGGGGCGTTGATGATCTGCCCGACAGGGCCGTATTCCACCTTTTTCCCGTGCCGCAGCACGAGGATGTCATCCGCCACCTGCGCCACCACGGCAAGGTCGTGGGTGATGTACAACGCCGCGACGCCGGTATCCCGGATCGCCTCCTTGATCGCCGCCAGAACGTCGATCTGGGTCGTCACATCCAGAGCCGTCGTCGGCTCGTCGAAGATCACAAGGTCCGGCTTCGGGCACAGCGCCATCGCCGTCATCGCCCGCTGCAACTGCCCGCCCGACACCTGATGCGGGTAGCGGTTGCCGAAGGTTTCGGGATTGGGCAGGCCCAGCTTGCCGAACAGCATGACCGCCCGCTTCTCGGCCTCGTCCCGCCCCATGATGCCGTGCGACAGCGAGGTTTCGATCACCTGTTCCAACAACCGCTTGGCGGGGTTGAAGGCCGCGGCGGCGGATTGCGCGACGTAAGTGACCTCGCGCCCCCGCAGCGCCCGCAGGCCCGCCGCGCCCAGGCCCCGGATATTGCGCCCGTTCAGCAGGATTTCCCCGCCCGTCAGCCGCACCCCGCCCCGCCCATAGGCCATGGCAGAAAGCCCGATGGTGGACTTCCCCGCGCCGGATTCCCCGATCAGGCCCAGCACCTTGCCCTTTGCCACGCTGACCGACACGTCATCGACCAGCACCCCGTCGCGCGGCTTTTCCCCCGGCGGATAGCTCGTCGCCTCGATCCTCAGGTTGCGGATATCCAGCAGGTCAGCCACCGCGTCCCCCCTTCAGGCTGGTCGTGCGCGACAGGATCCAGTCGGCCACGAGGTTCACGGATATTGCCAGCAGGGCAATCGCCAGCGCAGGCATCAGCGCGGCGGCTTTACCATATATCAACCCGTCCTTGTTCTCCTTGACCATGCCGCCCCAATCGGCCAGCGGCGGCTGGATGCCAAGGCCAAGGAAGGACAGCGTGGAAATGAACAGCACGGCAAAGATGAACCGCAGCCCGAACTCGGCCACCAGCGGCGACAGGGCGTTGGGCAATATCTCGCGGAAGATGATCCACGACTGCCCCTCGCCGCGCAGTTTCGCGGCTTCCACGTAATCCATCACCACGATGTCCATCGCCACGGCACGCGACAGGCGGAAGACGCGCGTGGAATCCAGCAACCCCATCACAAGGATCAGCACCGTCAGGTTGATCGGCAGCACCGACAGCACGACCAGCGCCACGATCAGCGACGGGATCGCCATGACAAGGTCCACCGTCCGGCTCAGCGCCTGATCCACCCAGCCGCCGCGCACGGCGGCAAGGAAACCGAGGAAGGAGCCAAGCCCGAAGGACAGGCACGAAGCCGCCAGCGCCACGAAGATGGTGATCTGCCCGCCATAGATCATCCGGCTCAGGATATCGCGTCCGATGGTGTCGGTGCCCAGCCAGAAGGTCGCCGAAGGCGGCTCCCACACCCCGCCCAGCACCGCATCCACCGGATGCGGCGCGATGAATTGTGCAAAGACGGCGCAGAACAGGAAACCGCCCGTCAGGACCAGACCGATGATCGCGGAAAGCGGCATCCTCATTTCGGGTGCCTCAGACGCGGGTTGGCCACGATGGCGATGACATCGGCAAGGATGTTCAGCCCGATATAGACGGCGGCAAAGATCAGCCCCACCGCCTGCACCACGGGCAGGTCACGCTTGGCCACATGGTCCACAAGGTACTGGCCAAGGGCGTTGTAACCGAACACCACCTCGACCACGACCACCCCCACCACCAGATAGGCAAGGTTCAGCACCACCACCGACACGATGGGCGCCACCGCATTGGGCAGCGCGTGCCGCCAGATCACCTGCATCGGCGACAGCCCCTTCAATTCCGCCGTTTCGATATAGGCCGACTGCATCACGTTCAGGATCGCCGCCCGCGTCATCCGCATCATGTGGGCCAGCACCACCAGCACCAGCACGATCACCGGCAGGGCGACGGCGTGCAGACGGTCCCAGAAGCCCATGCCGGGAAAGACCATCGCCACCGGCTGGAAGATCGGAAACACCTGCGTCAGAAGGAAAATCACGAAATAGGCCGCCACGAACTCCGGCAGGCTGATCGTCGAAAGCGTCACCCCCGAAATCACCTTGTCCGGCCACCGCCCCTGATACCGCGCCGCCACCAGCCCCAGCAGGATCGCCAGCGGCACCGAAATCGCCGCCGCGCAGCCCGCAAGGAACAGCGTGTTCCCCAGCCTCTGCCCGATGGCCTGCCCGATATCCTGCCCGTTGGTCAGCGCCGTGCCGAAGTCACCCGTCAGGATGCCCCCCAGCCACTGGAAATAGCGCACATGCGCGGGCTGGTTCAGCCCCATCGCCTCGCGCATGTTGGCCAATGCCTCGGGCGTGGCAGACTGGCCAAGGATGGCCTGCGCCACGTCACCGGGCAGCGCCTCGGTGCCAAGGAAGATCAGCAGCGATACCGCGAACAGCAGCAGCAGGCCCAGCGCAAGACGCTGGGCCACCAGTTTCAGGACGGGATGCACCTCTGCACGGTCCCGTCAGGCCGTCAGCCAGCACTTGGCCAGCGCACGCCCGTTCATCAGTTCGTGGTTCGGATCGACGAACCAGCCGCCCACCTCGCCCCGGCGCGCCTCGACGAACTCGTTGAACATCGGGCAGATCAGGCCGCCCTCGTCGCGCACCAGATTGGCCATCTCCGAATACATCGACTTGCGCTTCTCGCCATCCAGCTCGCCCCGCGCGGCGACCAGAAGCTCGTCGAAACGGGCATTCTTGAACCGCGTGTCGTTCCAGTCGGCGGTCGAGGCATAGGCCGTCGAATACATCTGGTCCTGCACCGGACGCCCGCCCCAGTAGCTGGCGCAGAAGGGCTGCACGTTCCAGACATCCGACCAGTAGCCGTCATCGGGCTCCACCTTCACCTCCAGCGGGATGCCGGCCTGTGCCGCCGACTGCTGGAACAGCTGCGCCGCTTCCACCGCGCCGGGGAAGGCGCCGGGGGCGGTGCGCAGCACGATGGGCGACCCGTCATGACCCGACGCCTTGTAATGCTCGGCCGCCTTGGCAAGGTCGAACTCGCGCTGCGGAATGGACGCGTCGAAATAGGGATAGGCCGCGTTGATCGGGAAGTCGTTGCCGACCGACCCGAAGCCGCCAAGGATCTTGTCCACCATCTCTTGCCGGTTGATCGCATATTTCAGCGCCATACGCAGATCGTTGTTGTCGAAGGGCGCCGTGTCGCAATGCATGATGAAGACGTAATGCCCGCGACCCGCCGCCCGTTCGATCGACACGCCCGGAACGCCCTTCAGCAGTTCCACGATCTTCGGATCGACCCGGTTGATCATGTGGACCTGCCCCGACTGCAACGCCGCCGTCCGGGCCGTGTTATCGTTGATGACAAGGATTTCCGCCCCGTCCGCATGGCCGATCGACTGGTCGAAGTAATTGGCATGACGCTCGAACACCGCCCGCACGCCGGGTTCGAAGGACACGACCTTGTAGGGACCGGCCCCGATGCCCGCCGCGGGGTTGTCATACCCGCCGCCCGGCTGGATCTGAAGGTGATAGTCAGCCAGCAGGAAGGGAAGGTCCGCATTGGCCGAAGCCAGCTTCAGCGTGACCATGTCGCCCGAGGACGACATTTCCGAAATCCCCTGCACGATGCCCAGCGCACCGGACTGCGCCTTTTCATCCGTGTGCCGCTTCAGCGTGGCGACCACATCCTCGGCCGTCACCGTCTTGCCGTCGTGGAATTCCACGCCCGACCGGATCTTGAACTTCCATTCCGTCGCATCGGCGTTGGACGAGATTTCCTCGGCGATCCGCGGATCGACCTCGCCCTTCTCGTTCACGATGACCAGCATCTCGCCCCAGAGCATGTTGACCATGAAAGGGGCGGGCGATGCCGCCACCGCCGGGTCCAGCGAGTTGGTGGATTCCCCGCCCGACACGCCGGCCTTGATGACCCCGCCCTTCACCGCCTGCGCGTTGACGGCCGAAGACAGCAGCGCATTGGCCATCACCGCCGAAACACCCAGCGCCGAGGCGCGGCCGACGAATTCGCGGCGGCTCATCAGCCCCCGCGCAGCCCGTTGCAGCATATAGTCGAATTCCGCGTTCATTCCTTGGTCTCCCTGTTGTCGGCCCCGCCTCCTCGCGGGATGCCTTTTTGTTGATTACCCAATCAGTAACCCGCGAATCCGCGACCGGGCAAAGGTTTTTTCCCCGCGCCCGATCACGAAATCACACGAACCGCCGCGCCACCCGGTCATCCCAGGACCGGTCGAAGACCAGCGCATCCCCCTCCCAGGCCCGCAGCCGCGCCACCATCCGCAACTCTGCCGCGTCCCCCGTCATTTCCGCCTCGGCCAATGTCCGCACCCGCCAGTCACCCCGCGACAGCCTTTGTTCCCAGACATGCACGGCCTTCGCCGATTGCGGATCGTCGGGGCGGATTTCCCAGCGTTCCGACATGGTCTCGCCGGTGCAAAGGCCATGGGTCAGGTTCTCGGCATCGCCCAGATCATCCTCCACCACCAGGGCATAGGTCCCGGCAATCAGGTCCTCTTCGATGCACCGCCGCGTCCTGCCCTGCCGCAGCACCCGATGCTTCCACGGCGCGGCATGTTCGGCGGGCGGCGGCACCCATTCCGCCGCACTTCCCTGATGCACCGGTAGCGTCAGGCTTCCCCCCGTCACCGTCAGAACCCCCGCCTCCGGCGAGGGCCAGACGAAGGGCCAATAGCTGTTCGACAAGGCCAGCCGCAGCTGATGCCCGGCCGCCAACCGATAGGCCATCTGGTCCAGCGTGAAGGCCACCTCTACCGACTGCCCCGGCACCATCGGGGCGGGGGTTTCGCGGCTCTCCCTGTGGCACAGGTTCAGCATCCCGTGCGCGATCCGGACCGAGGCCCCGTCCGGCCCCACATCGCACAACCGCGCCACGACGAAGCCCAGCGGTTTGTCCGACGCCACCGTCAAGCGCAGCTCCGCCGCGCCCAGCAGGTCCAAGGGCGACTCCAGCACCGCACCGTCGAAACAGACCGACAGCGCATCATCCTCGCGCTGGTCGCCCGGCATCTCGGCATTCAGGCCCATCGGGAAGAACTCCCCCGCCTTCAGCCCCAGATGCTGCGGCGTGGCAACCCGCACCTCCAGCCCTGCCGTTTCGCCTTGGCCCAAAGACCCACGCGCCGCCTCCCCGCCTTGCCCGCCAAGGTGCAGCACCGATGCCGCCACGCGCGGCGACGGCCATTCCGCCTCGGCCAGCCAATGCCCCGCCCTGTGCCGCGCGCTCGCATCCGGCGGCGCGGAATGCAGCATCCAGGCCCGATAGGCCGGGTCATCCTCCGCCCCGTTCGGGATGCCCTTCAACCAGCGGTCCCACCACCGTACCGCCTCTTGCAGGAACCCGACCTGCGGCCCCGGCACCGCCGTATGCGGATACTGATGCACCCACGGCCCCACGATCCCCTTGCAGGGCGCGGGCACATTCTCCACCAGATGCGCGACGGTGTTCATGTAATTGTCGGCCCAGCCGCCCCAGACCAGCACCGGCACCGTCATGCGGGAATAATCCTCGCAGACCGACCCGTGCTTCCAGAATGCCCCCCGCTCTTGCAAGGCAGCCCAGCGCGGGGCAAGCCACGGTTCGTTTTCCAGCCGTTCCAGCCACATCTCCCGCCAATCGGGCCGCAACAAGGGGTCCGGCGGGCGCGAGGAATAGGACAGCATCACCGCCCCCCAGCCGAAATTCTCGCCCAGCAGGCAGCCACCCTTCCAGTGGATGTCATCGGCGAAGCGGTCGGTGGTGGAACAGACGGAAATCACGGCTTTCAACGCGGCAGGCTGGTTGAATGCGGCCTGCAGGCAGTTGAACCCGCCCCAGCTCTTGCCCATCATCCCCACGGTGCCGCTGCACCACGGCTGGCGCGACAGCCAGTCGATGACGGTCACCGCATCATCCATTTCCTGCTGCGTGTATTCGTCGGACATCAGCCCTTCGGAATCGCCATTCCCCCGCATGTCCACCCGCACGCAGGCATAGCCATGCCCGGCGACATAGGGATGCATCATCTCGTCCCGCGGCAGCGTCCCGTCACGCTTGCGATAGGGGATGTATTCCAGCACGGCAGGCACGGGACGGGCCGCCGCATCCTCGGGCATCCAGACCCGCGCCGACAGGCGGCAGCCGTCGGGCATGGGGATGGCCATATCCTCCTGCTCGGTGATCCGGCAGGGAAATTCGGTGCGGATGGTCATGGCGTCCCCCTCGTCCTCGCCCGCATCAGACGACAGCGCAGCGCGGATTCGCGGCCGGTTCGCGCCCCTTCATCGACCGGAAGCGACACCCTGCCCCCCCATGTCGGCGGCAGGCCGACGGACGCCGCTCCGCCCCTATCGCCCGCCGCGCCACGGGCCTAATCTGCCGCCCGCACACACAAGCCGGAGCCTGCAATGACCCGCCGCCCCAATATCCTGATCCTGATGGTGGACCAGTTGACCGGAACGCTCTTTCCCGATGGCCCCGCCCCTTTCCTGCATACGCCGCACCTGAAACGCCTTGCCGAAAGCTCCGTCCGTTTCGCCAACAGCTACACCCCCTCGCCGCTCTGCGCCCCTGCCCGTGCGGCCTTCATGTCGGGCGCCCTGCCCAAACGCACCCGCGTCTATGACAACGCCGCCGAATTCGCCTCGGACATCCCCACCTATGCCCACCACCTGCGCCGCGCGGGGTACCAGACGGCGCTCTCGGGCAAGATGCATTTCGTCGGCCCCGACCAGCTGCACGGGTTCGAGGAACGGCTGACCACCGACATCTACCCCGCCGATTTCGGCTGGACACCCGACTACCGCAAGCCGGGCGAAAGGATCGACTGGTGGTATCACAACCTCGGCTCCGTCACCGGCGCGGGCGTGGCGGAAATCACCAACCAGCTCGAATATGACGACGACGTCGCCTTCCAGGCGGTGCAGAAGCTTTACGACCTGTCACGCGGCCACGATGCCCGCCCGTGGTGCCTGACCGTCAGCTTCACGCATCCCCACGACCCCTTCGTCGCCCGCCGCAAATTCTGGGACCTCTACGAAGGCGCCCCCGAACTCGCGCCCCCCGCCCCCATCGCCTATGACGATCAGGACCCCCACTCACAGCGCCTGATGGATGCCTGCGACTGGCGGGCCTTCGACATCACCGACAGCCAGATCCGCCGCGCCCGTCAGGGCTATTTCGCCAATATCTCCTATGTCGATGCCAAGATCGGCGAAATCCTCGACACGCTGGAGGCGACACGCCAAGAGGCGATCATCGTCTTCCTGTCGGACCATGGCGAGATGCTGGGCGAACGCGGCCTCTGGTTCAAGATGAACTTCTTCGAAGGCTCCGCCCGCGTCCCCCTGATGATCGCCGCCCCCGGCCTTGCCCCGCAACGGATCGACACGCCCGTCTCCACCATCGACGTGACCCCGACCCTCGGGGCGCTGGCGGGCATCGACATGGCGGAAATCCTGCCCTGGACGGATGGCGAAAACCTCGTCCCCCTCGCCACCGGCACGGAACGCGGCACGCCCGTCTGCATGGAATACGCCGCCGAAGGCACGGTCAGCCCGATGGTTTCCCTGCGCGAAGGCGACTGGAAATACATCCGCTGCAAGGCCGACCCGGAGCAGCTCTTCAACCTCCGCACCGACCCCGCCGAACGGGTCAACCTCGCCACCGACCCCGCCCATGAAGGCACCCTCGCCGCCTTCCGCGCCAAGGCCGATGCCCGCTGGAACCTCGACAGCTACGACGCTGCCGTCCGCGAAAGCCAGGCCCGCCGCTGGGTGGTGTACGAGGCGCTGCGCAACGGCGCCTATTATCCGTGGGACCACCAACCCCTCCGCGCCGCATCGGAACGCTACATGCGCAACCACATGGACCTGAACGTGCTGGAGGAATCCAAGCGTTTCCCAAGGGGCGAATAACAACGCATAACGGGGACAGCCTCCCGGAATCTCTCCGCTACTTCGTCTCGGCCCCAATACCCCGGGGGTCGCCTGTCGGTGCGCCATCGGTTCGAGAACCGGCAGGCGACGGGGCTGGCCCCCGCTCCACCAGCAGCCCGAAGCGCAACGACCAATCCACCCTTCCGTGGCAACGCCGTCGCAGGGGGCTCGATGCCCCCTGCGACGGCACCACCCCGCAAGGATCAGCGCGCGTCCTCCAGCAGCATCGCGGCGCCCTTCCAGCCCACCATCATCGACGGCGCATTGGTGTTCCCGGCGATCAGGTTCGGGAAACTCGACGCGTCGATCACCCGCAGCCCGGCCACGCCATGCACCCGCAGCCGCGCATCGACCACGCTGGTCGCCGCATCCGGCCCCATCCGGCAGGTGCAGGACGGGTGATACACCGTCCCCGACCGCCGCCGGAAATCGTCGATGATGGCCTCGTCCGTCGTCACCTCCGGCCCCGGCCGCAATTCCTCGGCGATCAGCCGCGCCAGCGGCGGCTGCGCCGCCAGATGGCGCAGATATTTCACCGCCAGCAGCATCTCCTGCACGTCATGGTCGGTCGAAAACGCATTCGCGGTGATCACCGGATGGGCGAACGGGTCCGCCGACCGCAGCCGGATATGCCCGCGACTCGTCGGCCTGCAATTCGACAGCCCGATGGACATTCCCGGAAACGGGTCCGGCGTCAGGATCGGCCTCTCCCCCTCGCGCGGGATCAGGGTCGAAAAGGCCTGCATGTAAAGCTGCATGTTCGGCCGCGCCAGATCAGGTGAGGTGCGGAAGAACCCGCCCCCGTGGTTGATCGACTTCGAAAGAGGCCCCGCCCCCGCCAGCACATATTTCATCCCTGCCAGCAGCTTGCCCCACCACGGGCGCAACTCGTCATTGTAGGTGGGCACCTTCATCCGCCAGGTGTAGTTGATGCCCTGATGGTCGCTCAGATGATCGCCCACATTCGGGTTGTCCCGCAGCACCGGTATCCCCAGAGACTGCAACAGGGCGCCCGGCCCGATCCCAGACAGCTGCAACAGTTGCGGCGAATTGATCGCCCCGCCCGACAGGATCACCTCGCCCTTCGCCCGCAAGACATGGGTCCGCCCGCCCCGCACATATTCCACCCCCGTCGCCCGGCCCCCCTCGACCATCACGCGGGTCACATGCGCCCCCGTCACCACGCGGCAATTCGGCCGCTTCATCGCAGGCCGCAGGAAGGCCCGCGCCGCCGAATTGCGGCGGGCATTGCGGATGGTCATCTGGTAGATGCCCGTCCCCTCCTGCTCGGCCCCGTTGAAATCGGGATTGTGCGGCAGACCCGCGCTTTCGCAGGCTGCGATGTAATCCTTCACCAGCGGATGCAGCCCCTTGCGGTTGGCCGACACGAAGAGCGGCCCCCCCGCGCCGCGCCAGGCATCCCCGCCCGCCTCGGTATCCTCCATCGCCTTGTAGGCCGACAGCACATCCTCCCAGCCCCAGCCGGGATTGCCCGCCGCCTCCCATTCTTCATAATCGGCGCGGTGGCCCCGGATATAGACCATCGCATTGATGCTGGAGGACCCGCCCAGCACCTTCCCCCTCGGCCAATGGTCCCGCGCCCCCGCCAGCCCCGGATCGGGCTCTGTCTTGTAAAGCCAGTTCACCGCAGGGTCATAGAACAGCTTGCCATAGCCCAAAGGCAGCATGACGAAGAACCGCCGGTCCGTCCCCCCCGCCTCCAGCACCGTGACACGGTGGCGCCCGCCCGCGCTCAGCCGTTCGGCCAGCACGCATCCTGCCGACCCGGCGCCCACGATGATGTAATCCGTCTCTTCCGTCATAGGCCCACCTCGCTGGGGGCGGAGCCTAGCGCGAAGCCCCACCCCTTCCCAGCCATAGGCGACAGGAAAGCGTCGTTTCTCAGCGCCCCTTCCAGACCGGATCGCGCTTTTCGGCGAATGCGCGGGCGCCTTCCAACTGGTCCTCGCTGGAATAAAGCCGGTCCACCGTGGCGAACTGCCGCTTCGTGATCCGGTTCAGCGCATCCTGAAAGCGCAGCGCCTCGGCCTCGCGCACGACTTCCTTGATCGCGGCATAGACAAGCGGCGGCCCGCTCTCCAGCAACCGCGCCAGTTCCCACGCCTTGGGCAGCAGATCGGCGGGCGCCGTGATCTCCTTCAACAGACCCCAGCGCAGCGCCTCTTCGGCATCGAACCAGCGGCCGGTCAGCAGCAGGTCCATCGCCACGTGATAGGGTATCCGCTTGGGCAGCTTGATCGACGCCGCATCCGCCACCGTCCCCGACCGTATCTCCGGCAGGGCAAAAGTGGCATTGTCGCTGGCAAGGATCAGGTCGCAGGACAGCGCCAGTTCCAGCCCGCCCCCGCAGCAGATGCCGTTGACCGCCGCAATGACCGGCTTGTTCAGGTTGGGCAATTCCTGCAACCCGCCGAAACCGCCCACGCCATAATCGCCATCGACGGCATCCCCCGCTGCCGCCGCCTTCAGATCCCAGCCGGGGCAAAAGAACTTCTCCCCCTCTGCCCGCAGGATGCAGACGCGCAAGGAGTCATCGTCGCGGAAATCGCGGAAGACCAGCCCCATGATCCGGCTCGTCGCAAGATCGATCGCATTCGCCTTCGGCCGGTCCAGCGTGACTTCGAGGATCGCCCCCTCGCGCCGCGTCCGGATCGGGCCTTCGGTCCGCATCTTCATCCCGCTCATTCCGCTTCCTCCCAGATGACCGCATCGACCGCCACCGCCGCATCGGGCGTCAGGATCAGCGGATTGACCTCGATCTCCTCCAGCGACGGACGGTCCCGCAGCAGCGCCTGCATCGCCATGACCGCCGTCACGGCGCCCGCCACATCCGCCTTCGCCCGCCCGCGATACCCGTCCAGCAGCGGCCAAAGCCGCAGCCGCCGCAAGGCCGCGTGAACCTCCTCTGCCGTGACGGGCAGGACCAGCGTCATCGTATCGGCCAGCAGTTCCGCCGTCACCCCGCCGAAACCCAGCGTCAGCGTCGCGCCATAGACCGGATCGCGCCGCAGCCCTACCAGCAACTCCGCCACCGCGCCGGTGACCATCTCCTCGGCCAGATAGCCGGTCGCCCCCGCCATCTCACCCTGCCCGTCCAGCGAGGACAGGCCCAGCCGCACCGCCCCCGCCTCGGTCTTGTGGGCAAAGCCCAACCCCTTCAGCGCGAGCGGATGCCGCAACCCCGCAGCCAGCGGCGCAAGCTCTGCCAGCGTCGCCGCCGAAACCGACGGCGGCACCGCCACCCCGGCCCCTGCCAGCAACGCCTTGGCCGAAGCCTCGTCCCGCATCCGCAAGGGCCGCGCCCGCGCCACGGGCCAGGGCCGCCACCCGCCGGAGTTCGGCCCCGTCTGCGCCGCCCGGATCGCGCCCAAGGCGGTTTCCAGGCCCATCATCGGCACCACATTGCCGCCCATCATCCGCGCCGCCAGCCCTTCGTCGAAATTCTCGGGCAGGGAGGCCACGGCAAAGGCGGGCTTCCCCGTCTGCCTCGCCGCCGCCACGATGGAGTCCAGCGCGGGCTGGAAGCTGGACGGATCGCAGCGGTCGGGACGCGGCGGGTCGATGATGAAGATACCGGCATCATATCCCGCCAGCATCGTGGCAAAGACATCCGTCGTGCGCGGCCCGTCGCCCCAGATGAAGGTGTGGTAGTCCAAGGGGTTCGCGATGGTCACGATGGGGCCGAGGATTTCGCCCAACCGCTCCCGCTGCGCCTGCGACGGCGGCGGGAAATCCACCCCGAAGGGCGCGGCAAGATCGGCCACCAGCCCCGCCTCGCCCCCTGAACAGGAGAGCGAACAGAGGCGTGGCCCCACCTGCGGCCCGCAGACATGGAAGATCTTCAGCGTCTCGATCAACTCGGCGGGGGTGCTGACCTCGGCCACGCCGCAGGCCCGCAGGAAGGCCGACGAAGCCGCCCCCCCGCCCGCCAGCGAAGCGGTATGCGACGCGGCCGCCGTGCGCGACAGTTCCGTCTTGCCCGACTTGATGCAGACGATTCCCTTGCCCGCTACCCGCGCCCGCTCTGCCAGATCGGCAAAGGCCGCGGCATCGTCGATCCCCTCGACATACATCCCCAGCGCGGTGACCCGTTCATCCGCCAGCAGCGCACCGGCCAGTTCCGCCAGCCCCACCTGCGCGGCATTGCCCAGACAGGCGACATAGGCGACCGGCAGGGCGCGGGCCTGCATCGTCAGGTTGATCACGATATTCGAGGATTGCGACAGCAGCGCCACCCCGCGGTCCACCCGCACCCCGCCATGCTGGTCGGGCCAGAGCAGCGCCCCGTCCAGATAGTTGATCACGCCATAGCAGTTGGGCCCGAGGATCGGCATATCGCCCGCCGCCTCGACCAGCCGCGCCTGAAGCCCGGCCTCGCCCGCCTCTTCCCAGCCGCTGGCAAAACAGGTGGCCCCGCCCGCGCCCATCGCGGCCAGTTCGGCCACCACATCCAGCGTGGCATGACGGTTCACCCCGATGAAGGTGGCATCCGGCGGCGCGGGAAGGTCGGCCAGCGAGCGGAAACACGGCTCCCCCCCGATTTCCCCGCGCGTGGGATGGACCGGCCAGACCGGCCCGTCGAACCCCATCTTGCGGCACTGTTCGACGACATTCGCGGCCCAGCCGGACCCCAGCACGGCGAT
>AYNO01000060.1 GCA_000500915.1 Rhodobacter sp. CACIA14H1 | reverse complement strand
ATCAACGCCGCCGGCTCGTGCCCCTTCGCATAGAAGGCCGCGCCCGGCGTCAGGGCCACGGCATACCCGTCCGGCACCTCGGGCGAAGTCTGCGGCACGTCGAGGATGTCCAGGGGGAATCGGCTGGAAGTCGAAGTTTTTCCCGGCTTTTCACCGGGGTCGGCGCCCCCGTCGGCAAGAGCATCGAGTTCGGCCAGAAGGGCGTTCATGTTCGCCGGTTCCGCACCGCCGTCCCGCGCGACGGATACGAGGTCCGACAGCACATCATAGGCCCGCAAGAGCGTCTGCATCGTCCCGCGTTCCGTTGCCAGCTTGCCCGAACGCATCAGGTCCAGCACCGTTTCGAACACATGCGCGAAGGCGACGAGCGAAGAAAGGCCGAACGCGCCGGCCCCGCCCTTTATCGAATGGACCGCGCGGAAGACGTCGTGCACCGTTTCGATATCGGCCCGCTCGCGCGTGGCGGACATTCGCGACAGTCCTTCGCCCATGCGGGACAGCAGATCCTCGCATTCCTCGAAGAAGGTGGCACGCAGGGAATCCGGCCCGGTCATCGTTACAGCCCTAGGACACGGTTGATCGTGGCGACGAGCCGCAGGTCATCGAACGGCTTGACGATCCAGCCGGTCGCACCGGCAAGGCGTGCGCGGTCCTTCAGGGCGCTTCCTGTTTCGGTGGTCAGGACAAGGATCGGGACGCTGGAATGGGTCCTGCTGGCACGAACGGCCTCGATGACACCGAAACCATCCATGCGCGGCATGTTGATGTCGGTGATCACGAGGTGCGGATCCGCGCCCGCAAGCTGTTCCATCCCGTCGATCCCGTCTTCCGCGAGGGTTATCTCGAAACCGCGCGACCCAAGGGAATGGGCGACAAGGCCACGCATCGTAGGGCTGTCGTCAATGGCAAGGATTCGGATCGTCATGCAGATTCGGGCTCCTCTGACCAGGGCATGGACCTTTCCAGACCGAGGGAACGGGCGGCGGCGCGGACGGGGTCCGACGGGCGCGACAGCGTGAGGACATGGCCATCATCCGCCCATTGCCGCGCTGCGGACAGCAACACCTCGAACGCAAGGGCACCCATAACCTCCACCTCTGACGCATCGATGCGCAGGGGTCTGTTCCGCAACGGCAGGAGCGCCGGGACCAGCTGCAGGGCGGCGGCGCTGTCCAGTCTGCGCGGCAGGCAAAGGCTTTCTGTCATGGGTCCACCGGTCACGAACATCATCCGCCCCGGGGCCGTGCACATCCGTCGGCAGGGGCATGGCCGGACCCTATCCGGTCGAACCTTAACACCCGGTTTCCGCCGGACGGGCGGCAGGGGAAAATCTTTTGCGGCCGGCATTCCGGCGGGAAACCGTTTCTTTACGCCCGGGTGGCAGCCTGTCCGCAGGAAGCTGCCGGGGGCGTGTTGCGGTGACGGAAATGTCGGATCAGCATGGTGCGAAACGGGTTCTCGTGATCGATCCGCACTGCGTCCGCCGGCAACGGATCACGCGGCGGACAGCGGGTCTCGATGTGCAGGAAGCCGCCTCGCTCTGCGAGGCTTTCCCGCTGGCGGAACAGGGCGCCCCCCAAATCGTCGCGATTTCCGGCGACCTCGGAACCGAACCCGAAGTCGAAGGCCTGCTTCGCCTGGCGGACATGCTGGGCAGCCAGGTTTTCTTCTACAGCGCCGCGGGCCAGCCTGCGAAACGTGTCCCCGCCGCCCGCGACCGCCCCGCCGTTCCGGTGCAGGATGGTGACATGCTGGCGGACCTGCTTGCCCGGCTTGCGGATCCGAACAGCCACCGGCAGCCCTCCGGATCGGACGCCCGTATGCCCGAGCTGGTGCTCATCGGCGCATCGACAGGCGGGATCGACGCTCTCGAGTGGGTCCTTTCCAGCTTTCCGGCGGACTGTCCGCCCACACTGGTCGTCCAGCACATCCGCGACGGGTTCGTCACCGGCCTCGTCAGGCGTCTGGACAGCAGTATCCGCCCCAGGGTGACCGAAGCGGAGGATGGGGAAAGACTGCAGCGCGGCACCGTCTATTTCGCGCCGGATTCCGGCAGGCACCTTGCAGTGGCAGGGCAGGCAGTGCCGCGCTGCGCCCTGATCCGGGCGGAACCGCGGAACGGCCACAGACCATCGGTCGATCTGCTGTTCGAGTCGGCGCTGCCGGTGGCCAGGTCCGTATCGGCGGCGCTGCTGACCGGCATGGGGGCAGATGGCGCTGCCGGGCTCGGCGGCCTGCGGCGGGCCGGTGCGCATACGATCGCGCAGGACAGGGAAACGAGTGTCGTCTGGGGAATGCCGCGGGTCGCCGTCGAAAGCGGCGCCGCAGCCGAGGTTCTTCCCCTTGACCGGATCGGCCCCGCGCTTCTGCTCGGGCGGGTCGCAACGACGGGGGCCGGAAGATGACGCCGGCCAGCTTGCGCACCGTCCACGTCATCCAGGGCGAACATCACGTTTCCGACTGCGCCGACACGGTCCTGACCACCGTACTCGGGTCCTGTGTGTCCGCCTGCCTTCACGATCCTGTCCGTCGCATCGGCGGCATGAACCATTTTCTCCTGCCTGGTGATGCAGGCTCGTCCGACCTTCGCCATGCATCGGCGGCAATGGAACGGCTGGTGAACAGTCTGATCAAGCAGGGCGCCGCGCGGAACCGGCTGGAGGCCAAGCTTTTCGGCGGCGGGCGGATGCTGACGGGGCTCCCGGATATCGGAACCCGAAACGGCGAGGCGGCGCTCGCCTTCCTTCGCGGTGAGGGGATCGTCCTGCGGGCCCACAGCCTTGGCGGAAACAGGGCGCGGCGGGTCAGGTTCTGGCCCGCGACGGGGCATGTCCAGCAGTTGCTGGTGCAAGAGGCACCGCAGGCCATCCGCACCCCGACGCCTTCGGCAAGCTTCGGACCGATCGAGATTTTCTGAGAACGCGCCCCGTGCGCCCACGGAGAGAATAGATGCCACAAACCCAACGTATGTCGATCTCGACGCGAATTGCGATGCTGGTGGCCGCCAGCCTGTTGCTCTGCACCGTGTCGATCTCGACGATCTATGCCTACCTCAAATATGACGACATGCAGCGCGTCACCAACGACCGGCTGCGGATGGCGCTGGCGCTCTACGGGCACGAGCTTGGCCGCCATACCGCCGCGATCGAACAGGGGCTGCCCAGGCCGGGTCTGGTGACATCCCTGACTCGCAACGGCTTCGATCTTGTCGTGACAGAGGCTTTCGTGGACGAGGTCGGCAGTCTCGCGGGGTCCGAGATCACGCATTTCAACCGGGACCCGGCCAGCGGTGACTTCGTGCGGCTGATGACCACGGTGGGAAAGGCCATGGGCCACCGCCTCGTCGGGACGACCCTGGACCGGCAGAGTGTGATCTACGAAAGTCTGGCCGACGGAAAACCCTATCTGGGCCCGTCGCCGGAGAAGGGGCGTATGCACTATGCGCTTTACGAACCGGTCTTCGACAAGTCGGGGGCGGTTGTCGGTGCTGTCGCGTCCTCGGTGCCGAAGGAGACCGTGCTTGCCGGACTGACGGGTTTCCTGTCGAAGCTTCTCGCACCGACGCTCCTCGTCCTCGTCGCGGCGATCTTTGCGACGCATTTCTGGGTGCGCCGCCAGATGCAGCCGTTGCAGGGCCTCGTGACGGCCTTGTCCCGCCTCTCACGACGTGAGGTAGATGCCGAAATCGACGAGCGGCACCTGAACGGGGATTTCGGTGCCCTGACACGGGCCTGCATCGACCTGCGGGCCGCCCTGAGGGAGGCAGCCCTGCTGGAGGAAAAGGCAGCAACGGAAGAGGCAGAGCGGGAACGCCGGCGCATCGAACTGGCCCGCGTGGTCGATGACATGCGCAGCGGGCTTGCCCGGCTTGCCGAAGGGGACCTCACCACGCGGATCACGGACACGCCGGACAATCCCTTCCCGCCGGATTACGACAACCTCCGCCAAAGCTACAACACCGTCCTTGACCGGATCAGCGACGTGATCGACATGGTATCCTCCATCGCACGCGGCCTCAGGGACAGCGCATCCGAGATCACGGCAGCAAGCCGCGAGCTTTCCGGTCGCGCCGAGACACAGGCGGCCACCCTCGAAGAATCGGCAGCCGCGCTGACGGAACTGACCCAGTCCGTCGGATCGACGGCCGAAAGGGCGGGCAAGGCACAGGAAGCCAGCTTCGGCAACCGGACAGGGGCGGAACGCGGGGCCGGAATCGTGCGCGATGCTGTCACCGCGATGCAGGAAATCGAACACGGCTCGGAACAGATCACGCGCATCATCGGCGTGATCGACGACATCGCCTTTCAGACCAACCTCCTCGCCCTGAATGCCGGGGTGGAGGCCGCAAGGGCGGGCGAGGCGGGACGCGGCTTTGCCGTCGTGGCGTCGGAAGTCAGGCTGCTGGCGCAACGCGCGTCCGAATCCGCGCGTGAGATCAAGGCCCTGATTTCCGACAGCACGCGCCAGGTCGGGCAGGGTTCGACGCTGGTCCGCCGCGCCGGGGACAGCCTGTCCGAAATCCTCGGCAGGGCGAACGAGGCTGCGGGTCTGGTTGCCGACATCGCCATGGCCGCAGCCGAACAGGCGCGCGGACTGTCCGAGGTGACATCGGCCGTGAACCAGCTTGACCATGTGACCCAGCAGAACAGCGCCGTGGCCGAACAGACCTCTGCCGCCGCCGCGACGCTGCAATCGCGGTCGGAGGAGTTGATCACCGCCCTCGGCAGTTTCCGCACCAGCCATCGCGGTCAGGAAGGCGTGCCGACCCTTCCCGCGCCAAAGCCTTCGACGACGGAGCTTCCGGTAGATCCCAAGGTCGTCGATTGGGCACCCGCAGTGACAGCCGCCGCAAACGCCCGCAGGGCCAACCGGCCACGGGCCAACGGCGTCTGGGCAGAATTCTGAGGCAGCGCCCCGCCAACAGACGGAACGGCCTGCATGTCGCGATCGGCGCTTGCCCTCGGCGATCGTTCCTGCAAGCCTTCCCTCCGGCATAGCCTTGCCGGAGGATGGGATGGGTGTCGCGTTCAAGTCTGTGGTCCGGACCATTCGGCGTCCGGTCCTGCGTGCCCTGCGCAGCGTCGTGGATCACCGGCTCGCGGATTTCAGGATGCCCCCGGACATCGGGGGTGACCTTCTGCTGACCTTCGACGACGGTCCCCACCCCGAATACACACCCCGCCTTCTGGACATGCTGGATGCCGCCGGTGCGCGCGCAATCTTCTTCGTGATCGGCGAAAGGGCCGTCCGGCATCCCGCGCTCTTGCGGGACTGTCTGGACCGGGGGCACGTGATCGGCAACCATACCTTCACCCATCTGAACGACGGGATCGGCGGGCACTACACCACAGAACGCGTCATTGACGAGATCACGCGATGCGCCGAACTGGTTGCCGCGGAAACGGGCTTCCGGACCACACTGTTCCGCCCCCCGCGGGGCGAGATGAACCTCAAGACGCTGCGCGGCGTCCGCGCCACCGGTCACAGCATGATGCTCTGGTCGGTCGAAGGCGGTGAATGGGGGATACGGTCCGATTGGGCGGCACAGGACATCGGGGATTACATCCTTCGCACCGTCCGCCGGCGCGACATCTTCCTCATGCATGATGACAACGAAAAGACGCTCCACGTCCTGCCGCGCCTGATCCGGACCGCGCAGGAACGGGGTTACGACCTGGCTTCGGCGGTGGCACGGATGGCCGCGTGAACCGCCGCGGGGCGTCCTGCGCGACAGGTCACGCTTGACCGGTCGCAGCCGGACGCAACCGTCGTTCCCCGCCCCATGCCCCGCCCGGCCGACAACCCGCAGCGGTCCGGAAAGTCACCTGACCGTCACGCCTGCAGCGCAGGTGCGTCGCTGAGGAGCAGGCGCAGAAGCCCCACCTGACCCGAAACCCCCGCCTTGGCATAGATGCTGCGCAGATGGGTGCGGATCGTCGACTCCGTCACGCCGATGGACAGGACCAGACGCGCCGGGTCCTGACCTTCCCGGATAAGGTTGCAGATGCGCATCTCGGTCGGTGTCAGGCGCCAGGGATTGCCTATGGAAAGCGGGGCATCCGTCCGCGTCGCCGCCAGCCGCCGGTCGATGGCAGGCGTATTTGCCAGCAGACGGGCGATGCGGCCCGTCGGCCTGCGCGACCAGGCAAAGGAAAGTGCCCGCGCCAGTTCTCCCAGCGCCGTGACCAGCCCGGGCGTAGCCGCCCGTTCGAGGCCGAGTTCCAGCACATCCACCACCCCGTCCGACTTGCCGAGCGGTATGGCCACCACATCGACGGCGCCACGGTCGGGCAAGGCACGCCGCGCAGGCCCATCGGTCCCTGCGCCCGCCTCCGGCATCGCGTCCTCCATCCGCCAGACGGTCCCGGGCCGGGCGCGGTGCAATCCGGCCGGGACGAGGTCGTGACCCACGGGCTGCAGGAAGGCGGGCTGCAGGAAGGGCTGCACCCCGCGACTGGCATGGCGGTGGAAGGACGCGATCACACGCGGGCGACCCGACTTGACGCAGCACCGGTACAGGACGGCCGACAATCCGCCGGTCGTCTGGGTAATCGCGGACAAAGCCTCGCGGATCGGCGCATTCCCGTGCAGACATTCCGTCCAAATGATCGCGGCATCGGTCAGGTCCGAATGGCGCCCGCCAGAAGGGGAAACGGGGGGGCGATCGTTATTCCAAGGCATTGGGGTCTATCCGATTTTGGCAGCGGCCGGGAAAACGGGCCATGGCTGCACTCTAATACGAACGGATTGGCGTTAAGAAATACTTTGGTCTGTTTACGTGTCTTTCGCCGGTCAAAAGCAGGTCTTGGGGCCGGGATTCCCCGAATTGTGCACACCCTCGCCACATTCATGCCACGGTTATGCGGCCAAACTGCGAATCACCGGGCCTCCTTTCGACCGCAAACGCGGCTTCATGTGGTGCGCGAACGCGCCATTTTCACCGCTGGGTTGTCCCGTTCTGCAGGGTCTTACAACCTTGGATCGTTGTCTCTCGCAGGTTCCGACGATGCTCTGCATGGGTAATCTTCGTTAAAATCCAATCCATTCCGACGCCATGCGGTGGCGGGGTAACGGCGGTCTGCTCTGCCGTTTCAATCGCAACATGAGAATGGAACCTTTATCATGAAGAAGATGCTCAACTCCTTCTGGCGTGACGAGAGCGGCGCCGCCCTCGTCGAATACGGCATCGCGCTGCTCGTCGTGATCCTGGTCGGTGCCGGTGCGCTGGTGACCGTGGCCAACAACACGGAAGCCCAGTTCAGCGACGCCGAAACGGCGACCACGGCCGTCCGCACCGCTGCGACCACTCCCTGACCGGCCTGACTGCCCTCGTGCATCTGCGGTGCTGCAACCGCGGATGCACGACCCCCTTCCCTCAGGAGCACTGCCATGCGCCTCACCTCTGTCCTCGTTGCCCTTCTCGGGCTCGGTGTCGCCGCCGGTTCCGCGCAACTGGCGCGCGATCTTCTTCTGACACCCACGGCGGAGGCAGGCGCGAAAGAGGCGCAACTCGTCTCCGTGGTGACGGCAAGCCGCGACATCAAGCGCGGCGACGTGCTGGAAGCGCATGATTTCACCGTCCGGTCATGGCCGCGCGACGCGCTGCCGACGGATGCCTTCACCGACATTGCGCTGCTCCTTCCCCCGGTGGACGGCAAGCCGCGCCGCGCGACGCGCCCGATGGTCGCGGGCGAGGTCGTGCTGGCCTCCAAGGTTTCGGAATTCGGCGAAAAGGTGACGATCGTCCAGACGCTGGCCCCCGGGGCACGCGCCATGGCGATCAAGGTGGACGCCGTCACCGCCGTCGGCGGCCTGGTCACGCCGGGCGACTTCGTGGACATCCTGCTGACCCGTGGCGACGCCACCTCGCTGGTGACGGACACGATCCTGCGCAAGGTCAAGGTCATCGCGGTGGACCAGAGCTCCGACGAACTGACCGAAGTGCCCGATGTCGCGGCCACCGTGACCGTCGAGGTGGATCCCGAAGAGGGGCAGGTCCTTGCCCTTGCCCAACGCGCCGGAACGCTGAGCCTCGCGCTGCGCACTCCCGATGCGCCCGATGGCCCTGCGGTCGAGCGGCTGCGCCTCAGCGATCTGGTCGCCGAGGACACCCCCGCGCCGGTCATCGCCCCGACGCCTGCGGCAGCGGTCGCGACTCCGGCGGCACCGGTCGAACCGCCCCCGCCCCCGCGCAAGACCGTCGTGGAACGGCGCGGCACCGATACGCAGGAAATCACCCTCCGCAACTGACACCCAGTCCGGACACCGAGGCACAGCCATGGCCGAGCGGCGATCCCCCCTCCAAGCAATACGGTGCGCCTTCCACCGCTTCGGCAGGGACGAACGCGGCGCAGTGCTGGTGTTCTGGGGCATGTTCCTTGCGGTTGCCTTCGGCTTCCTCGCGCTGGCCGTGGATTTCGGCCGCGTGGCAGGCACGCAGACGGAGTTGCAATCCTTCGCAGATCAGGTCGCGCTTGCAGCCGCGGGCGAACTGGACGGCCGCGCGGATGCGATCACGCGGGCCACCGCCGCCGCCGACCAGCTGATTGCCGACTGGCAGACCTTCGCCGCCGGGTCGCGCACCCTGTCCGGATCGGACGACTTCACCCTCACCTTCCGCAGCACCCTGCCGTCCAGCGACACGGTCGGCGCGACGGCGACCACGACCGACCCGGCGCTGGCACGGTTCGTGACCGTGACGGTCAACACGCAGAACGTGCCGACGCCCTATGCCTATGTCGCGGGTGTCCTGAGTGGGAACAGCGGCAGGGACGACTCCCAGATCTTCGCCGAAGCGACCGCCGGCACCTCGGCCTTTGCCTGTGACGTGACGCCTCTGATGTTCTGCGTGCCGGACTCCACATGGCGGGCGGATGCCAATCGCGGGCGGCAGATCATGCTGCGTTCCGGCGGGCAGGGGTCGGCATGGGGGCCGGGCAATTTCGGCTTCCTCGACCCGACCACGCTGCCCACCGACGAGGCCGGTCCCTGCGCGGGCCTGAACGGGGCGAACCTCTACCGCTGCCTCGTCGGCGCCGAACGCGCCGTGACAAGCTGCCTGCGCGTCGATCAGCGCGTGGATACCGAAACCGGCCAGCGCGTCGGCCTGGCGGAAGCCTTCAACACCCGCTTCGACATCTATCGCGGCAACATGAACGGCGTCACGAACGACCCGGCCTATCGTCCGGCCCCCAACACCGTGCAGGGGACCCTGCCCCGCGGCGGCAGCTCCTGCCGGGGCAACAACACCGACGTGTCGGACGCGCTTCCCCTGCCCCGCGACACCTGCATCACCACCGGCACCTGCGGTCGCTTCGGCGACGGCAACTGGAACCGCACCGCCTATTTCAACCAGAACCACGGCGGCATCCCCCCCACCGGGACCGGCGCATCAAGCACGCGCTACGCCGTATATCTGGCCGAAATCGCGCAGGCCAACAGCCGCCCGGCACCCGACAACGTTCCCCTGCCCGGCAAGCTGGAAACCGGTGCGCCGCAATGCCACCGGTCCGGTCCCTCGCCCGATCCGGACCGCCGCACGATCATCGCCGCCGCCGTCGATTGCACCGCCCAGAACATCAGCGGCAACACCCGCAACGTCGTGCCGCTGGAATACGTCAAGCTGTTCATGACGGAACCCGTCGCCTCGCCCGGCGGGACCAGCGATGCCGAGATCATGGTCGAAGTCGTGGGCGGCGTGGGCGGCGTCGGCTCCGGTGCTGTCGTCGGCAGCTTCCGCGAACTCGTGCAGTTGTACAGGTGATCGGGATGGGACACCTGCGCAACCATCTCCGCCACTTCCGCCGCGACACCTCGGGGACCGCCCTTGTGGAATTCGCCCTGTCGCTGCCGCTGATGGTCCTCGTCAGCTATATCAGCATCGACGGGCTGCGGTTGATGTGGTCCTACCAGGCTGCCACAAGCGGCGTGCACGAGGCGGCCCGCTACATCGCCCGCGTGGCGCCCGGCGACATCTGCACGACCGGCGGCAGCCTGACAGGTTACGAAACGGCCCTGCGCGACATCGTCAGCCAGTCTTCGGGCGGCGCCAGCATCTTCAGCCGGGATGCGCGGCTCGTGTCCCTGACGACGCGGCTGGACTGCGTGACAGGCACCGGCCTGCGCCAGCCGACCGTGCCGGTGGCGACGGTTTCGGCGGATGTCGAAATGCGGCTGCCCCTGTTCCGCGTCTTTTCGACGGTGGCGAACCCCGTGACCTACACGGCGCGGATCGAGGAACAGGCAAGGATCTACGGGCTATGACGCGGCCGTCCCATATCGCCGCGCTGCGGGCGCGGGTCGCGGCCTTCCGGCGCGACGAGTCGGGCGCATCGCTCGTGGAATTCGGCATCGTGGTGCTGGTCTTCCTCTTCCTCATGTTCGCCATCATCGACATGGGACGGCTGGCCTATGCATGGTCCTCGGCCCAGAAGGCGACGCAGGTGGCCGCCCGCCTCGCCGCCGTGCGCCCTCCGGTCTGCGCCGGCGTGCCCGAACGGCACCTGCGCGGAACGGCGGGGGCCAGCATCACCTACGGCACGCTCTGCCGCAATTCGGCGGGCACCTGCGCGAACGTCGCCCCGGCAAGCTGCAACGGCGCAGCCACCAGCACGACGGCGACCGAAATCTTCGGCGCGGTCCAGCCGCTGCTGCCTGCGGGCGCCACGGCGGCCAACCTGCGCTACACCTACGCCTTCGACGGGAACCTCGGGTTTCTGGGCGGGCCCTACGTGCCGATGGTGACGGTAGAGCTTGTGAACCTCCGTTTTTCCTTCGTGTCCAGCCTCGGCCTGATGATCGGGCCGGTCATCGGCCGGACAAGCAGTCTTGGTGCCGACGTCGTCCTGCCGCCGATGTCGGTTTCTGTTCCGGGCGAGGATCTCGCCATGGGGACGGCAGGGTGAAACTTGCATGGGTGATCCGAGATGACCGTAAATGAACCCCTGACCTTCCGCACGTCACGCGCCGTCGCAGCGCCCGCCCTTCTGCGCGGGGTCGAACTGGACGATACCGTGGTGGCCCTGAAACGCGCGCCGGCTTCCGAACCTGCCGTCCCGCTGCGGTTCGATCCGCCCGCCGAAGCTGCCCCGGTCCAGGCCCTGCCCGATCCGGAACCGGCCAGGGCCGCGCCGCCTGCCGCGCGGCGCGGGTCCGGCAGGCTCTATCTGGTCGCCCGCTCGCGCGGGGGGCTGGGGGCAACGAGCTTTGCCGTGAACCTCGCGCTCGGGCTGCAGGCGGCCGGACGCAAGGACGGGCGGCATGTGGCCATCGTCGATCTCGACCTGCAATTCGGAACGGTCGCAAGCTGTCTCGACCTGCCCGACCGTGGCGGTCTGGTCGCCCTTGCACAGCTTGACGCGCATCCCGACGCACATGCCGTGCGGGCCGCGCTCCAGCCGCATTCCAGCGGCATTTCCGTCCTGCCCGCGCCGAAGCGCCCGATCCCGCTGGACGCCTTCGACGCCGACCGGATCGAGGCGCTCGTCACACAGCTTCTCGACCTGCACGACGCCGTCGTGGTGGATCTGCCGCCCGCCCTTGTCGGCTGGATCGAACCGCTGCTGCGGCTGGCGGACAGGGTGTTCATGGTGACGGACCTTGCCGTCACCTCGGTCGATTGCGCCCGCCGCGTCGTGGACGCCTTCCGCGAGGATGCGCCCGACCTGAAGGTGGACATCGTCGTCGCACGCGAAAGGAAGCCGTTCTTCCGCGGACGCATCCACCGCGAGGTGGCCGAGGCGCTGGATACGCCGCTGAACCACTGGCTTCCCCCCGATCCGAAACGCGCACGGCTTGCGCTGGATCGTGGCGAACCGGTCCTTGCCCTTGCGCCCCACAGCGCTTGGGCGCGGAGCATAAAGAAAATCGTGGGACAGTTGGCCTGAAACGGCCGGACGGACAGAAGCGGAGGTTGGGGATGTTCAGGGATTTTGTCGGCCGCAGGGGTGATGCGGGAAAACAGGCACCGGGGACGTTGCGGCTGGTGCCGCCGCAGCCGGACCCGCTGCCCGCGCAACCGGTCATGCACAAACCGGCCGGAATCGACGCGGCGCTGCGGGCGCGGCTGGACCTGAAATCCAGCCTGCATGAATTGCTGCTGTCGCGGCTGAACCTCGCCGTCCTCGACCGCGTGGAACGGTCGGAACTGAAGGCCGAAATCGGGGCGCTGGTCCTTGACTACCTCAAGGCCGAGAACCGCCCGATGCGGGCCGAGGATGCGGACCAGCTCACCGACGAACTGATCGACGAAGTGCTGGGTCTCGGGCCGCTGGAACCGCTGCTGGCCGATCCCACGGTGGCCGACGTCCTCGTGAATTCCTACCGCAACGTCTATGTCGAACGGAACGGCGTGCTGGAACGCGTGCCGGTCCAGTTCCGCGACGAACGGCACCTGCTGCGCATCATCGACAAGATCGTCAGCCGCGTCGGGCGGCGGGTGGACGAAAGCCAGCCCTGGGTCGATGCGCGGCTGGAAGATGGCAGCCGCGTGAACGCGATCATCCGCCCCTGCGCCATCGACGGGCCGACGCTGTCGATCCGCAAATTCTCGCGCGATCCGCTGACGCTGGAGCGGCTGGTGGAACGCGGGGTGCTGTCCGAACAGGCCAAGCGCGTGCTTCACGCGCTGGTCGAGGCGCGGCTGAACATCCTGATTTCCGGCGGCACGGGGTCCGGCAAGACCACGATGCTGAACGCGCTTTCCGCCTTCATCGACCCGCGCCAGCGGATCGTGACGATCGAGGATGCGGCGGAACTGCAGCTGAAGCAGGAACATGTCGTCCGGCTGGAAACGCGCCCCGCCAGCATCGAAGGCTCTGCCGCCGTCACGCAGCGCGATCTGGTGCGCAACGCCCTGCGGATGCGGCCCGACCGCATCATCGTGGGCGAGGTGCGCGGGGCCGAAGCCTTCGACATGCTTCAGGCGATGAACACCGGCCATGACGGGTCCATGACCACGATCCACGCCAACACCGCCCGCGATGCCCTGTCGCGGCTGGAACAGATGGTGGCGATGATGGGCGGCGAACTGCCCCTTTCCGCCGTGCGCCAGCAGGTCGCGGCGGGCATCAACGTCGTGCTGCAACTGGCCCGCCTGTCCGACGGGTCGCGGCGCGTGATGTCGGTGTCCGAGATCACGGGGATGGAAGGCGACGTCATCTCGATGCAGGACATCTACCGCTTCCGCCAGACCGGCCGGACGGCGGACGGCGCGGTGGTAGGCAGCTTTGCCGCGACGGGCATCCGCCCGAAATTCGCGGAACGGCTGGAAGCGGCGGGGATGAGCTTCTCCGGCGAGACGTTCGAGGAGGTCTGAGGCAATGGACTGGCTGGCACGGATCGATCCGGAAATCCTGTTGATGATCGGCATCTTCGTCGGCGTCGTGCTGCTGTTCGAGGGTCTGCGCCAGCTTCTGTCCCGCCGCGAGACGGCGGGCGAGGCGCGGTCGCGCCGGATGCGCATGGTCGCGGCGGGGCGCAACCTGAACGAACGGCTGGACCTTCTGGCACCGCAGACCGGCAGCACGGGCGTGCCCGGCTGGTCCCGGCTGGAGGCGCTGATCCTGTCGGCAGGCCTGCCGCTGCGGCCGGAACTGTGGCTGGGCGGCATGATCCTGGGCGCGACGGTGCTGATGGTGGGGGCGCTGCAATTCGTCGGCATTGCCATTGCCATCCCTGCCGCCGTCCTCGTGGCGGTGCTGGTTCCGGTCGTCGTCCTGCTGGTCCTGCGCGACCAGCGGCGCGACAAGCTGGTGGCGCAACTGCCCGACGCGCTGGACCTCATGGCGCGCAGCCTGCGGGCGGGCTATCCGCTGAACGCCTCGATCCGCACGGTGGCCGAAACGATGCCGGACCCGATCGCCACCGAATTCGGGATCGTGGTGGACCAGATTTCCTACGGCGACGAACTGATTGTGGCCATAGGCAAACTGGCGGACCGCGTCCCGGTCGAGGATTTCCGCTATCTGGCCGCCAGCGTCGCCATCCAGCACGGCACGGGCGGCAATCTGGGCCGCGTGCTGACCGTGCTGGCGCAGGTGATCCGGGGCCGCGCGATGATGCGCCGCAAGATCGAGGCGATGTCGGCCGAGGGGCGCATTTCGGCCCTGATCCTGTCCTGCATCCCCTTCATCATGGTCGGCCTGAACACGGTCATCACGCCGGAATATTATGGCGGGGTGGTCGATGATCCGCTGTTCCTGCCGCTGGCCCTGCTGGCGCTGGCGCTGATCGCGGTGAATGCGCTGGTCATGGCGAAGCTGGTTTCGTTCAAGATCTGAACGGGGAGGAAGTCGATGGGCGGGATTGCGGGATTGGCGGAACGGCTGGGGGTGGAGCCCATCGTCCTTGTCGGCGCGGGCTTCGGTTTCGGGGTGATGCTGCTGCTCGCCTCGTTCTTCCTGATCGCGCGGGACCGCGAAAAGGCACGCGTTCTGGCACGGTTGCGGGCCGAGTCCGAGGCACGGCCGCAGGTGATGCTGACCCCCGAGACGGCGGCGGACGGCTTTCTGGACAAGGTCTTCGTTCCGGCCGAGGCGAAGGAGCGGGGCAAGCTGCGCCGCGATCTGGAGATTGCCGGATTGCGGGGGCAGAATGCGGCGCTGGCCTATAACCTCGTGCGGTTCGGGATCGGGCTGGGGCTGCCCGCGGTCATCGCCTTCCTCTATTTCAACCCCGGTCTTGTGCCCCTGCCCGACGCCGTGGCGGACCGGCTTTATTCCTTGCGGACCAACCAGATAACGCTGGGCTGTTCGGCGCTGATCGTGGCCGGTTTCTATGGCCCCGCGCTGTGGCTTTCCGCCCGGGTGAGCGAGCGGCGGTCGCGCATCGAACTGGCCTTTCCCAATGCGCTGGACCTGTTGCAGGTCGGGGTGGAGGCGGGCATGGCCTTCGACGCGGCGCTGGCGCGGGTGGCGGATGAACTGGATGGCGTGGCGCCGGAAATCTGCAGCGAATTCAGGATCGTGCAGCAGGAAATCCTGGCCGGACGCCCGCGCGAGGCGGCCTATCGGGACATGGCCGACCGGCTGGGGATCGAGGAAGCCTATGGTTTCGCCAATGTCGTCATGCAGTCGATGCGCTTCGGGACCAGCATTTCCAGCGCCCTTCTGACCTATTCCGCCGAGATGCGGCAGCGGCGCGAGTTGCGGGCGCAGGAAAAGGCGAACCGGCTGCCGGTGCTGATGTCCGCCGTGATGGCGACGCTGATGATGCCCGCGCTGCTGATCGTCACGATCGGGCCGGTGGTGCTGCGCTACATGGCCGGATTTTAACAAGCCCCTGACAGGACAGGATTTTCCGCCCATCGGCTGTACCGGACGCTGTGCCGCAAACTGTACCGCAAAGTGTCTATACAAATTCCGGCAGGGCGGGGGCCGAAAACGTGGTTAACCGTGCGCAGGCGCACAGGTCGCCATCAGAACCACTGCCCCGGCTCCATCAGGCCAAGGTCCATGAGCTGTTGGGAATGCCAGCGGAAGGGCGTCGAGTTGCGCCATTTGAACGTGCCGATTTCCCAGCGCGACCCCGGATTGGACTTCAACGCCTTGGCCGTGCGGAAGGAACAGACCGCCGCCGTCAGGTTGTTGTGCCACGGGCAGGCATAGGTGTTGTATTCCTCGTCCGAGAAGGTGAAGTCGGGCCGCAGCGTCAGCCCCCGCTTTGACCGGAACAGCGAGATGCGGTCGATCTTGCGGCGCGTCCACGGCACATGTTCCTCGAACCGCCAGCGCAGGCCGCCGAAGAAATCCAGTTGCCGTTCCTTCGGATGCCAGTTGTTGTCGGGGTCCTGACGGGCCAGCGCGTAATATCCCGACCGGTCCAGATGCGCGTTTTCCAGACTGACGGCGGCGGGAAACCGGTCCAGATCGGCGGCGTAGAGGTCGATCACATAGGTCAGCATCGCGTCGCGCCGTTCTTCGGTATGGAAGGTCAGCAGGTCGCGGACGGTGCGCGTTTCGCAGAAGGGGAAGAACAGGTATTCGGCGTTGTAGCAGTAATACATCCAGATGCCCGGCACTGCCTCGATCAGGCGGTTCACGGCGGCGGGCAGGGCGTTTTCGGCGTGGACGTCATAGCGGATGCGCGTGATGGTCTGTTCCAGCGCGGCGGGGATGTCCACCTCGTCGGGGGCCAGCAGCAACACCGTGCCGAAACCGGCCTGCAGGTGGTGGCGCAGCGTCGTGTCCACCTCGACCGGGTCTTCGGCAAGGATGATGGCAAGGGGGGCTTTCGGCGGGCTCTGCTTGACCGCTTCGGCATAGGCGGAGAGGGAGTCGAACCGCATGGACCCTTTGCCCGCGCCGCACCGTCACCTGCCCCCGCCTGCGGCGCAGCGGCGGGACGGCGCGAGAGTTCCGCAGGTGGCGGGGCTTTGCAAGAGGGTTCGGCAGGGGTCGGGGCGATTGCAAGGGAACCGGATTCGCGTGTAAGGGGCGGTGCTGCGGAAGAGGGGTGCGTCATGGCCGATCCGAAGAAGCTGTTCATCAAGACCTACGGCTGCCAGATGAACGTCTATGACAGCGAACGCATGGCCGAGGCGCTGGGTGCGCAGGGCTATGTCACGACCGAGGTGGCGGAAGAGGCGGACATGGTCCTGCTGAACACCTGCCACATCCGCGAGAAGGCGTCCGAGAAGCTCTATTCCGACCTTGGCCGGTTGCGCCCGCTGAAGCAGGCCAAGCCCGACCTGAAGATCGGCGTGGCAGGCTGCGTCGCGCAGGCCGAGGGCGAAGAGATCCTGAAGCGGGTGCCGCTGGTCGATCTGGTGGTGGGACCGCAGAGCTATCACCGCCTGCCGGGGATGATGGCGGCGGTGGCGGACGGGAAGAAGGCGGTGGATACCGACTTCCCCGCCGAGGACAAGTTCGACCACCTGCCGGAGCGGAAGATGGCGGGTCGGCCCACAGCCTTCCTGACGGTGCAGGAGGGCTGCGACAAGTTCTGCGCCTTCTGCGTGGTGCCCTATACGCGCGGGGCCGAGGTGAGCCGTCCGGTGGCGCGTCTGCTGGGCGAGGCGCGGGCGCTGGTGGAGAAGGGCGTGAAGGAGCTCACGCTTCTTGGCCAGAACGTGAATGCCTATCACGGCACGGGCGAAGGCGGCGACTGGGGTCTGGCGCGGCTGGTGCGGGAACTGGCGCGGATCGACGGTCTGGAACGCATCCGCTACACCACGTCGCACCCGAACGACATGGAGGATGACCTGATCGCCGCGCATGGCGACGAGGGCAAGCTGATGCCCTATCTGCACCTGCCGGTGCAGTCGGGGTCTGACCGCATCCTGAAGGCGATGAACCGCAAGCACACGCGGGACCAGTATTTCCGCCTGATCGAACGCATCCGCGCGGCACGGCCCGACATCCTGCTGTCGTCGGATTTCATCGTGGGTTTCCCCGGCGAGACGGATGCCGATTTCGCCGACACGATGGACCTGATCCGCACGGTGGGATTCGGCGCGTCGTTCAGCTTCAAGTATTCCGCCCGGCCTGGCACGCCTGCCGCCGAGAAGGCGGCGGTGGCGGCCGAGGTGGCGGATGCGCGCCTGCAGGAGTTGCAGGCCCTGATCACCACCCAGCAACGCGCCGCGCAGGAGGCGATGGTGGGGCGCGAGGTGGGCGTGCTGTACGAAAAGGCCGGGCGCCTGCCGGGGCAGATGGTGGGCAAGTCCGACCACCTGCACGCGGTCCATGTGACCGACCCCGCAGGCCGCGTGGGCGATCTGGTGCGGGTGCGAATCCGCGCCTCCGCCCCCAATTCGCTGGCGGGCGAGCGGGTCTGACCCCCGCCGCCTGTTTCGACAGCGTCAACAAAGCCCGCCCGAAGCCCCGCCTCTGCCCGCCGGACCGGGGGCAATCCGTGCAAAGATCATGAAAATGCTTGCCTTTGCCTAACAGCATGGGCAGTTTCAGCCGTGAGTATCTGTTGGTGGTGATCGGTTAACGAGGAGGGCTTCGGCTTGTATCGATACTCGCTGCGCGTCGTGGGGGGCGCGCTTGCTCTGGCTTTGGCCCTTTCGGCGCCGACCGGAGCTGCTGCACAGCAAGTGACAGGAAAGATCGACTGGGGCGCCTGGATCGATGATGACGGCTGCATGCACTGGTGGGCCGATGGCGGGGTGGAGGGCTACATGGTCCCGCGCCGCGATCCGCATACCGGCAAGCCGGTCTGCCTGAAGAAGAACACCTGTCTGGTGGAGAATACCGACACGCTCTTTGCCACCGACAGCGCGAAGCTGACGGCGCAGGGGCGGGCCTATCTGGAACAGTTCTTCCGGCAGGCGGGGGCCTTCGGCTATGCGATCTACGGGCATACCGATGCCCGGGCGTCCGACGAATACAACATGCGCCTGTCGCGCAAGCGGGCCGAGGCGGTGGCGACGGTGGCGCAGTCCGTCGGCGCACCGGTGGAACGCGTGATCGGCTTTGGCGAACGCGAACCGCGGGCCAGCAACGCAACCGCGGAAGGGATGCAGCAGAACCGCCGCGTCGAGGTGGTCTGCTACATGTGGGGTAACCGGTGATGGCGGCGAAACATCTTTACGTGGCGCTGGGTCTGGCAACGGCACTGTCCGCTTGCGGCATCCAGCCCTATGGCGGGCCGGACAGCGTGATCGCCACGGGGCAGGACCGCGGCTTCCTGGACAGGGGCGCATTGGTCAATGGCGAGGCGGCGATCGCCTATGACCCCGACGGCTGCCAGAACTGGATCATCGACGACGGGATCGAGGGCTATTCCAGCCCGCGCTACGACCCGGTCAGCGGGCTGCCGGTCTGCAACAACCGCTATCCGCCGGGAACGGTGATCGGCGGCTACCAGACGAAGTCGGCCACGATCCGCGACTGGGTGCCCGCCAACTGACGGCAGGGGCGGAACCGCAAGGGGGGCTGCGTCCTTTTGGACGTGGCCCCTTTGCACATCGGCAGGGCGTCGCGCGGGGGCTGTCACGCGGGTTGCACAAAGCTTCGGCAGAGTGGGCGTGTGTGGTGAATGGTGCTTGCCTTGTGGGCGAACGAGGCACATCATCAAGATATTGGCGAAGCCCCTGCAGAAGGAGACCCCTTTGGGCATCAGCGCGCTGACCCCCCCGACCCGTTCCGAGGACGTTGTGGAAACGCTGCTCGAATTTCCGGACAACCGTTTGCTGATCGACCTGTGCGGCGAATTCGACCGCAACCTGGCGCAGATCGAACACCAGATCGGGGTCCATATCCTGCGACGGGGCAACCGTCTGGCGGTGATCGGCGAGAAGGGCGCGCGGGAACAGGCGGCGGCGGTGCTGCGGTCGCTATACGCGCGGCTCGAATCGGGGCGCGGCGTGGCGGCGGGCGATATCGACGGCGCGATGCGCATGGGCCGCCCGATGCCCGACCGGCCGATGGCCGAGGGCGAACAGATCGAGATGTTCTCGGGCGCCGGGATGGAGTTGCGCACCCGCAAGAAGCCCATCGAACCCCGGACCGAGGCGCAGAAGGCCTATGTCGCCAACCTGTTCCAGAACGAGCTGGGCTTCGGCATCGGGCCTGCGGGGACGGGCAAGACCTATCTGGCGGTGGCGGTCGGCGTGACCATGTTCATCTCCGGCGCGGTGGAGAAGATCATCCTGTCGCGTCCGGCGGTGGAGGCGGGCGAAAGGCTCGGCTTCCTGCCCGGCGACATGAAGGAGAAGGTCGATCCCTACATGCAGCCGCTTTACGACGCGCTGAACGATTTCCTGCCCTCGAAGCAGGTGCAGAAGCTGATGGAGGAGAAGCGGATCGAGATCGCGCCCTTGGCCTTCATGCGCGGGCGGACGCTGTCCAATGCCTTCATCGTGCTGGACGAGGCGCAGAATGCCACGACCATGCAGATGAAGATGTTCCTGACGCGACTGGGCGAGGGGAGCCGGATGGTGATCACCGGCGACCGCACCCAGATCGACCTGCCGCGCGGCGTGCCCTCGGGCCTGCAGGATGCCGAGCGCATCCTGAAGGGGGTGAAGGGCGTGACCTTCAACTACTTCACCGCCAAGGACGTGGTGCGCCACCCGCTGGTCGCCCGCATCATCGAGGCCTACGAGGCGGACGAAAGCCCCTCTGCCTGAACGAAGCGGAGCGCGGGGCCAGGGCCCCGCGCACGGCTTTCCTCTCGCCTCCGCATCCGCTCCGGCTCGGGCGCAAGGGGGGCGCACGCGCCCCCTCTTGGCCCGCAGGCGGGCCAATTCACCCCCTGTGGATATTTGGGAACGGATGAAAACGGCTGTCTTCATCCGTTCTCAAATATCCTCGGGTGGGTC
>AYNO01000059.1 GCA_000500915.1 Rhodobacter sp. CACIA14H1 | reverse complement strand
ATGGACCCGGCCTATCCTGCCGACCGGCTGGAGCTTTACGCCACCGACAGCGGCGCACCGGTGATCGTGACGGAATCCTCGGTCGCGCCGGCCCTGCCTGAGGGGCCGCAGCGGCTGCTGCTGGACACCGATCCGCGCATCGGCGCGGCGCCGGACACGCCGCCGCAGGACGGGCCGCAGGCGGATGATCTGGCCTATGTGATCTATACCTCCGGCTCGACCGGAAGGCCGAAGGGCGTGATGGTCACGCATCGCAACGTGGTCAATTTCTTTGCGGGCATGGACGATGCCGTGGGGGCCGATCCGGGGGTGTGGCTGGCGGTCACGTCGATGTCCTTCGACATTTCGGTGCTGGAGCTGTTCTGGACGCTGGCGCGGGGCTTCACCGTCGTCGTCGCGGACGAGGCGGCGCGACTGTCGCCTTCGGGCGGGGCCGTGGCCGAGGTCTCGGCGCGGGGGATGGAGTTTTCGCTTTACTATTGGGGCAATGACGACGGGGCGGGGCCGAAGAAATACGAACTGCTGCTGGAAGGCGCGAAATTCGCCGACAGCCACGGCTTCTGCGCGGTCTGGACGCCGGAGCGGCATTTCCACGCCTTTGGCGGGCCCTATCCGAACCCCTCCGTCACGGGCGCGGCGGTGGCGGCGGTCACGCGCAATATCGGCGTGCGGGCGGGCAGTTGCGTCGCGCCCCTGCACCATCCGGCGCGGATCGCCGAGGAATGGGCGGTGATCGACAACCTGACCAACGGGCGGGCCGGGCTGGCCATCGCGTCGGGTTGGCAGCCGGACGATTTCGTGCTGCGGCCCGAGAACACGCCGCCCGCGAACCGGCAGGCGATGCTGGACTACATCGGGATGCTGCGGCGCCTGTGGAAGGGCGAGGCGGTGGAGTTTCCGCGCAAGGACGGCACGATGTTCGGCGTGGTGACGCAGCCGCGACCCGTGTCGCAGGCGTTGCCGGTCTGGGTGACGACGGCGGGCAACCCCGAGACATGGCGCGATGCGGGGCGCCTGGGCGCGAATGTGCTGACGCACCTTCTGGGCCAGTCGGTCGCGGAGGTGGGCGAGAAGGTGAAGATCTACCGCGCCGCGCTGGCCGAGGCGGGGCATGATCCGGCGGCCTTCAAGGTGACGCTGATGCTGCACACCTTCCTTGCCGGCGACCGCGACACGGCACGGGAAACCGCACGCGGGCCGATGAAGGACTATCTGCGCAGCGCGGCGGGGCTGATCAAGCAATATGCCTGGGCCTTCCCGGCCTTCAAGAAACCGCAGGGCGTGGCCGATCCCATGCAGATCGACCTTGGCAGCCTGACGGCAGAGGAGCTGGAAGGCATCCTCGACTTCGCCTTCCTGCGCTATTTCGACGAGTCCGGCCTGTTCGGCACCGTGGATGATGCCGTGGCGCGGGTGGAGGAGATCAAGGCCATCGACGTGGACGAGGTGGCCTGCCTGATCGATTACGGGATTCCGGCGGCCAAGGTTCTGGACGGTCTGCGTCCGCTGGCCGAGGTCTTGCGGCGGGCCAATGGCGCGGCGGGCGAGGACGGGTCGCTGGCGGGGCTGATGCGGGCGCATCGCGTGACGCATCTGCAATGCACGCCGTCCATGGCGCGGATGCTGGCCGAGGATGACGGGGCGCGGGCCGCGCTCGGGGGACTGAAGCGGCTGCTGGTGGGGGGCGAGGCGCTGCCCGGCAAGCTGGCGGCGGACCTGTCGGGTCTGATCGGCGGGCCGGTGCTGAACATGTACGGGCCGACCGAAACGACGATCTGGTCGTCGGTGTCGGCCACGACGGGGGCGGAGGGGGTGGTGGATATCGGCCAGCCGATCGCCAATACCGCGCTTTATGTGCTGGACGATACGGGCGCCCCCGTGCCGGACGGGACGGAGGGCGAATTGTGGATCGGCGGCGAAGGGGTGGCGGCGGGCTATTTCCGGCGCGACGACCTGACGGCGGACCGGTTCCGGCCGGATCCCTTTGCCGGTCACGGGCGGATGTACCGGACGGGCGATCTGGTGCGGCGGCGGGCGGACGGGCGGCTGGATTTCCTTGGCCGTGCCGACCATCAGGTGAAGCTGCGCGGTCACCGGATCGAGCTGGGCGAGATCGAGTCGGCGCTGGAGACCGCGCCGGGCATCCGTCAGGCGGTGGTCATCCCGCGCGAGGACAATCCCGGCGACGTGCGGCTGGTGGCCTATGTCACCCATGACGGGCCGGTGGACGAGTCGCGTTTGCGCGAAAGGCTGGCCGAGCAGTTGCCCGAGGTGATGGTGCCCGCCCATATCGTCGCGCTGGACGCCTTCCCCCTGACGCCCAACCGCAAGGTGGACCGCAAGGCGCTGCCCGCGCCGTCGCAGCGCATGGCGGCAGCGCCTGTGGCGGCGGCGGCGACGGCCCTGCCGGGGGACAGCGTGGAGACGGCGATTGCCGCTGTCTGGGCGCGGGTGCTGGGGGTGCCGAGTGTCGGGCGGACGGACAATTTCTTTACGCTCGGGGGCCATTCGCTGCTGGCGGTGCAGGCGCATCGGGAGTTGAAGGCTGCCTTGAAGACGGAGCGGCTGGCGATCACCGACATCTTCCGCTTCCCCGTGCTGTCGTCGCTGGCCCAGCATCTTGCGCAGGGGGCGGCACCGGTCGCGACGCCGGTTTCACCGGTGACACCGCAGCCCGTCGCCGCGATGGCCGATGCGGCGCCCGACCGCAACGACGCGATGGCCCGGCGCCGCGCGATGCGCGAGGCCCGCGAAAGGGCGCAGGGGTGATGGAGGGGACGGACCTTGCAGCCTTGCGGAAGGCGCTGGCGGGGCTGTTCCCCGCCGGTGTGGCCGTAGCGGCCGTGGAGATCGGCACGGAGCAAGCCGCGCCCCTGCCGGAAGAGGAAGCCGCGCTTTGCGGCGCGGTTCCGGCACGCCGCGCGGAATTCGCCGCCGGGAGGACTGCGGCACGGCAGGCGCTGGCCGCGCTTGGCCTTCCTGCCGTTGCCATTCCGGCGGGGCGCGACCGTGCGCCGGTCTGGCCGCAGGGGATTTCGGGGTCCATCTCGCACGGGGCGGGCTATGCCGTCGCGGCGGTGCATGGTGGCCGGCCGCTGGGCGTCGATCTGGAGGCGGAGGGGGCGGTGGAGCCGGACCTGTGGCCCGTGGTCTGCTGCGTGGACGAACTGGCTGCGCTGCCCGACACGGACCGCCGGCAGGCCGTGGCGCGGGTGTTTTCCGCAAAGGAAGCCGTGTTCAAGGCGCAGTATCCCCTGACCGGCGCGATGATCGGTTTCGACGCGGTGGAGGTCCGGCTGCAGGCGGACGGTTTCATCGCGCGGTTCCGGCAGACGGTCGGCCCCTTTGCGGCCGGGCACGAGATGGCGGGGCGGAGCGCCGGGTTGTGCGGGGTGATCGTTTCGGGGGTGGTGGCATGACGCGGAAGGGATTTCTGGCGCTTGGCGCGGCGGCGGCGGCGATGGCTCTGGCGGGTGGTGTGTGGTGGAAGCGCCGCGAACCGCCCATTCCCGACCTGCCCGGACTGGATGACGCGGCGATGGCGGCCCGCTTTGCCGACCCTTTGCCGCCGCCCGAACGGCCGTTGCGGGTCTTCCATATCGGGCACAGCCTCGTGAACCGCGACATGCCCGCGATGCTGGCGCAGCTTGCGGGCAACGGGCACAGGTATGAAAGCCAGCTTGGCTGGGGCGCCACGCTGCAATCCCATTGGGGCGATGCGCCGGTCAACGGATTCGAGCAGGAAAACGCCCATCCCCGCTTCCGCCCCGCCCGCGAGGCGGTGGGGTCCGGCGAATATGATGCCATCGTCCTGACCGAGATGGTGGAGATCCGGTCTTCCCTGCGGTGGCATGACAGCGCCCGCTACCTGCGCCAGTTCGCCGAGGCGGCGGTTGCCGCCCGCCCGGACGTGCGCCTTTACCTTTACGAGACGTGGCACCCGCTGGACGATGCCGAAGGCTGGCTGGAGCGTCTGGATGCGGACCTGCCGCGCTACTGGGAAAAGGGCATCCTGCGGCCCGCGCTGCTGCAATTGCCCGATACGGTGCGCATCCACCTGGTCCCTGCGGGACAGGCCATGGCCGCGCTGGTGCGGACCGTGGAGTCGCAGGGGTCTGTCGGGAACATGAGCGACCGGAGGGACCTGTTCAGCGACGGGATCCACCTGAACGACATGGGCAATTATTTCGTCGCGCTGGTGCATTACGCCGTCCTTTACGGGTCCAGCCCCGAAGGCCTTCCCTTCCGGCTGCGGCGCGGCGACGGGACCGAAGCCGCGGCGCCCGCCCCCGATCTGGCACGGCTGATGCAGGAAACCGCATGGCGGATCGCCCGTTCGACGCCGCTGACCGGTGTTGCCGCATGATGCCCGCCCCAGCCCCAGGATACCGAATTTGACTGACACCTTCCGCAAGATCCTTGGCCTGCTGAATGTGCGCGAACGGCGCGATTTCTGGCTGTTGACCCTGCTCATGGCCGGTGTCGCCATTGCCGAGGTCGGAAGCGTTTCGGCTGTCCTGCTGCTGCTGAACGCGCTGTCCGATCCTGCAACACTGGTGTCGAACCGGATGCTGGGGGTGGTCGGCGGCTGGTTCGGGGTGACGACGCAGCAGGGCTTGCAGATCCTTCTGGCCAGTATCGTTACGGCCGTCGTGGTTGCGGGACTCGCGGTGAAGGCGATGGGCAGCTATGCCGTCACCCGCTTTGCCTATATGCGGACGCACAGCATCTCTACCCGGATGCTGGGGGCCTATCTGCGCCAGCCCTATGGCTGGTTTCTGGAACGCAACAGCGCCGAGGTCGGGAAGAACGTCCTTAGCGAGGTGGACGGGGTCGTGTCGCGCGTGATCTTCCCGCTGGTGAAGATGATGGCGAATTGCCTGCTGGTGCTTTGCATCGTCGGTTTCCTTATGCTGGTCGATCCGCTGGTGACGCTGCTTTCGGCCGGGCTGCTGGGGGGCAGCTATGCGGTGATCTACCTTCTGTTGCGCGGGCGGATCCGGCGCACGGGCGAGGACATGATGGCGGCCTACGAGGACCGCTTCCGCATCGCGCAGGAGGCGACCGGCGGGATCAAGGATGTGAAGCTGATGGCGCTGGAGGCGGAATATACGGGCCGCTACAGCGCAGCGGCCCATCGCAGCGCCCTGTCCACGATGCGGACGCTGGTGATGGGCGAGATGCCGCGCTACGCCCTGGAGGCCATCACCTTCGGGACGCTGCTGGTGATGGTGCTTGTGCTGCTGGTGCGGAATGACGGGCAGATTGCCGCCATCATCCCGACGCTGGGCATCTTTGCGCTGTCGGTGATGCGGTTGCTGCCGGCGCTGCAGCAGATCTATTACGGGCTGTCCTCCATCCGTTCGGCGACGGCCATCGTCGATGCGCTGGCGGCGGATTACGCTGCGGCGCCGGTCGCGGAAATGCAGGGCGCCGAAACAGCGCAGCCCCGACTGCAACTGGACCGGCGGCTGGAACTTCGCGACATATCCTTCCGGTACCCTTCGGCCAAGAAACCTGCCCTGTCCGGTCTGACCCTTGCCATAGACGGGCGGACGACCATCGGTTTCGTCGGAGGCACGGGGGCGGGCAAGACGACGCTGGTCGATCTGGTTCTGGGCCTTCTGACGCCGGATCGGGGGGAACTGGTGGTGGACGGCACGCCGATCACGGCCGACAACATCCGCCGGTGGCAGAAGAGCCTCGGCTATGTGCCGCAGGCGATCTATCTGACCGATGACACCATCGCGGCCAACATAGCCTTCGGGCTGCCCCGTGACCGGATCGACATGGCGGCGGTCGAGCGGGCGGCGCGGGCGGCGGCGCTGCATGATTTCGTCCGGGACCTGCCGGATGGCTATGAGACCCGCGTGGGCGAACGCGGTGTCCGTCTGTCCGGCGGCCAGCGGCAGCGGATCGGCATCGCCCGTGCGCTGTATGGCACGCCATCATTGCTGATCATGGACGAGGCGACGAGTGCGCTGGACAACATCACCGAACGCGTGGTGATGGAAGCGGTCCAGAACCTGCGCAGCGACACGACGATCATCCTGATCGCCCACCGTCTGACCACGGTCAGGGGGTGCGACCGCATCTATCTTCTGGAGAAGGGCAAGGTCGCGGCATCGGGCACCTATGACGAACTGGTTGCCGGAAATGCCACCTTCCGCGCCATGGCCGTGGGGGAGTGACAGGAATCAGGCCGGATCGCGCCGGACCCTGCCGGTCCTGCGCGCCGGAACGGCAGGGCGGGCATCGGCGACGGGGGCGGGGTCTGCCTCTGCCCCTGCCGGATCCGTCACGAGCGACCAGTTCCGGCGTGGTGCGGGGGCCGGCGTGACGGTCTTCGGATCCGTCTCCCCGAGGTGGCCGAAGGCGTAGCGTCCTGCCAGTGCGCCAGCGATCATCCAGGTGATCGGTGTAAGGGTCGCATTCGGAATCAGGTCGAGCAGGTTCACGGCCAGCACCAGGGCCAGACCCGCCGTCGCAGGGCCGACGGGCAAGGATCGCCTGCCGAGTGCCAGGAGGATGACGGGAATCGTGAGCATCCCGAACTGCGCGATATAGCCCAGCCATCCGAACTGGCCGATCACGATCACCCAGGCGCCGTCCGTGACGCTGAGGGCAGTGCCAGTCTGGGGATCATAGATCATGTTACGGCCCCATGTCCCCCAACCCGTCAAGGGTTTCTGGGCGGCCAGCGCGAGCAAGCGGTCCTCGTTGTCCAGCCGGAACTGGAGCGATGACGCCCGTTCCGCGTCGATCGAGCCGGCCAACTCCACGATCTTGTCCACGGGGATGGTTCCCGAACTGCGCAGGACCGGAAAGAGCAGAACCGATGCAGCGATGGTGCCGGCAACCAGAAGCTGCCAGCGTGTCCCGAGGAAAAGCGCGACCGGCAGGATGAGCATGGCCAGTGCCAGCGCACCCAGGCTACGGCAGGCAAAGAGGACCAGCAGGAGGTAGATCCCCGCGAACAGCCATTGTTGCGCCCGCCCGCCGTCCCGGACGCGCTGCCGCCACAGGGCGACAGCGGCGATAATCGACATGGCGAAGAGGATCGCCAGCCAGAGTCCGTGCTGGAGGAAGACGATGGGGCGGAACCCGCCGGCGCGGATGTGCTGGATGAAATCGTGCGGGAAGAAGCCGTAGATCATGATGTTGAGCTGCGGGCTCATCCTGACTTCGAAGAGGGTCGGAAGCGAATAGACCATCATCGCCAGCACCACGGCCTTGAGCAGGGTGACGTGGCTTTCGGCCGTGGTGAAATGGCGTCTTGCGACGAGGTAGGGCAGGACCATCACCACCGCCACCGATCCGACGGAGGCCAGATCGTAAAGCCGCATACCGGGCAGGATGACGGGTCCGTAGATCAGCGGTTCCGCATTTGCGAGAACGGTCATCAGCGGCGAGATGCACAGCAGCAGGACGACCAGTCCGGCAAACCACCACATTCCCCGCGCCTTGCCACGTAGGGGGGCATGTTGCGCGGCGGCTGCTCCGCCGACACCCAGGAGCAGCATGATGCCCACGCTGAGGATCGGGACGGCCTCCTTGGTGATCGGAGGAACGGCAGGCAGGTCGATACCCGCCCGCGTGGGCAGCAGAAGGTAGCCGCCCAGCATGGACAGCGCTATCGCCCAATCCCGCGGAAACAGGCGGAACAGCACATAGACAGCCACAGGCCATGAATAGAGCACGAGATAGGCAAGCGTGTTGGGCATCTGTCGCGGGACCGGATGGGCCAGAGTGCATTCATTTCAATTAACGCGCACTGTTGCATCCCCGGCGGTCCCCGTCCACCCCGCCGGGACCGGCCGCACCAGCCCTTGCTGCCACCTTTTCGCCGTGGCCGCGCGGGATTTCCCCATTGTTTCCCAAGTATTGTCGGGTTCGCCGCGACAATTCGTTAACGTTTGCAAATGATGCAGCCGAGCGGGCATGTTGCCGACACGATTCTGTGGCCCGCCGGCTGCGTAGAAGTCTTCCACAGGGGATGCCCGATGCCGTCCGACGTCGCCGTTATCATCGTCAACTACCGCACTGCGGACATGTCCGTCGCGGCGGTGGACAGCGTGCTGGAGCGTCCTTCCGACGGGCTGAAGGTCGAGGTGCATCTGGTGGACAACGCCTCGCCCGGGGATGACCGTGCCGTGTTCCTTGCGGCGGCAGGACGCTGGGGAGATGCGGTGACATTGCATCTGGAGGATGTGAACCACGGGTTCGGACGCGGGAACAACATCGTCCTGCAAAAGCTGGCCGCCCGTGCGGAACGGCCGGGCAAGGCCTATCTCCTGAATCCCGATGCGCGGCTTGTGACGAATACGGTGGCAGAACTTGCCGCCTTTCTGGACGAGCATCCGAGGGCGGCTGTCGCGGGGAGTGCCATCGTCGGGGAGGATGGCGAACCGGCCTCTTGCGCCTTCCGCTTTCCCGGTCTTCTGTCGGAATTCGAGGCGGCAGTTGCCTTCGGCCCCGTCAGCCGACTGCTGGCCGACCGGATCGTCGCCTATCCCGAGGTGATACCGACGCAGCAGGTGGACTGGGTTTCGGGCGCGTCGATGATGATGCGGCTGGATGCGGTCGCCGAAGCGGGGTTCTTCGATCCCGACTTCTTCCTGTATTACGAAGAGGTGGACCTGATGCGCCGCCTTCGCAGGCGCGGGTGGGAGGTCTGGCATGTTTCCACGGCCCGCGTCCTGCATGTCGCGGGCGCATCGACCGGCATCGATGCGAACGAGGTCCGCCGTCCGCCCCTGCCCGCATACTGGTATGAAAGCTGGCGGATGTATTTCGTGAAGCAGCACGGGCGAACGGGCGCACGGCTGGTGGCGTTGTCGCGCTGGACGGGGACTCTGCTTGGCAATGCGATCAGCGGCTTGCGCCGCCGTCCGCCGCCCGCGCCGCGCAACTTTGCGTCGGACTTCCTGAGACGTGTCATCGTCCCGCTCTTTTCGGGCAAGGCCGGCGCATGAGCGATGCTTCGGCGCAGGATCGCGTCGCGGTCGTCCTGATCGGCCGGAACGAAGGGGCGCGGCTCGTCGCGGCGCTGCAGTCGGTGTCCGGCAAGGCGCGGCGGATCGTCTATGTCGATTCCGGTTCGACCGACGGATCGGTCGCCGCGGCCGAGGCGGCGGGGGCCCGTGTCGTCAAGCTTGACATGACGCGCCCCTTCACGGCGGCCCGTGCGCGGAACGAGGGTTTTGCCGCCCTAGGGGCGGACCTGCCGGAGTTCGTGCAGTTCATGGACGGGGATTGCGCACTTGATCCCGGCTGGATCGAGACTGCCGTCCGGTTTGTCGATGCCCATCCGCAGGTGGCCGTCGTCTGCGGGCGGCGGCGCGAGCGGTTTCCGGAGGCGTCGATCTACAACGCCATCTGCGATGCGGAATGGGATACGCCTGTGGGCCGGACCAAGGCTTGCGGCGGGGACGCGCTTGTGCGGACGGCTGCCTTTGCCGCCGCAGGGGGGTTCGACCCGCATCTGGTGGCGGGCGAGGAGCCGGAGCTCTGTGTCCGCATCCGCGCCGCGGGATGGGAGGTCTGGCGTCTGGATGCGGAAATGACCTTGCATGATGCCGCCATGACCCGCTTCGGCCAGTGGTGGAAACGCAGCCGCCGTGCGGGACATGCCTTTGCGGAAGGTGCCGCGATGCATGGCGCCCCGCCGGAGCGGCACTTCGTGGCGGAAACCCGCCGCGCCCTGATTTGGGGTGCGGCGCTTCCCCTGGCCGCGATCTGCGGGATGCTGGTCACGCCGTGGTCGCTTTTGCTGCTGGCAGGCTGGCCGCTGCAGGTCCTCCGGCTGGCGCCGAGGCTGGGCTTTGGCCATGCGGTGTTCATGGTGACGGGCAAGGCTGCCGAGGCGTCGGGGGTGTTGGAGTACCATTTGCGCCGCCTTGCGGGGCGACCTTCGGGGTTGATCGAGTACAAGTGACGGGCGCTTGTCAGCTGCCCCGACCCTTGCGGAGCGCGGCGGCCATGAGGGGTGGCAGGACCAGTGCGCAATCCAGATAGCGGCGTGCCAGCCGGCGCGGATTGGACAGCATCCGCCACAGCCATTCCATGGCGATGCGCCGCACCCAGACCGGTGCGCGGACCTGTGTTCCGGCGATGAAATCCAGCCCGGCGCCGATGGAGAGGAAGCCGATTTGCGGATGCCGCGCGAAGCCGCGTGCGGCGAGAACTTCCTGTTTCGGTGCCCCCAGCGCCAGAAGCACGATCCGTGCCCCCGAGGCGGCGATCTGGTCCAGCATGTCGTCTGCGGCCGGGCTTTCGGGATCGAAACCCATCGGCGGCGCGATGCAGGTCGCCACCTGCAACCCGGGATGATCTGCGACCAGCCGCGCGGCCGCTGCCTGCAGCACCGGTTGCGTGGAACCGAAAAGCGCGAGTGGCGCGTTCTTGAGGGCCGCCAGCGCGGCGACCGGCGTGATCAGTTCGGACCCGGGCACAAGCTGGACGTCGCGTCGTCCGGAGGCGCGGGCAAGCCAGACCACCGGATTCCCGTCTGCGACGACATGGCTCTGGGCTGCATAGGCCGACCGGAACCGCCCGTCGCGGCGGAGCTTCACGATGTGGTCGAGGTTCAGCGTGGCAATGGCGAAGCCCGCGCCCCTGTCCAGCCTGTCGGCCATATCCGACAGCAGCGCGGTCTGGCTGGGAGTATCCACCAGTCCCAGCACTGCGGGCCCTGCCAGAGCGTCCGCCCCCGGGCGTCGGGCTGCTGCCTCTTTCATCATTCTCTCCGCCGGAACAGATTAATCTATGCTAATTACGCTTGGCCAAACGGCCGGCACTTGTCCAGCCCGCAGCGATCCCTAACCTGCCGTTATTTCTGCCGCTTTGCCCGAAGGATCCTTGCCGTTGCCCGTTGACCCGACTGCCGACCGGTCCCTGATGCTGTCGGTCGTGATTCCGACGTTTCGCCGTCCGGCCTATCTTCCGGGCCTCTTTGCCGCGCTGGCGCAGGAGGTAGAGGGTTTGCAGGCGGAAGTCCTGCTGGTGGACAATGATCCGGAGGGGTCCGCCCGTTCTTTCGCGCTGCCCGGCTTTGCGCGTTACGTGCATGAACCCGATCCGGGCGTGGCAAATGCGCGGAACCGCGGTGTGGCAGAGGCGCGGGGCAGCCATGTCGTGTTTCTGGATGATGACGAGGTGCCGGTGCAGGGATGGCTGCGGGCCTTTGCCGCCAGCGCGGAAGCCGGAGCGAAGGCGGCTTTCGGGCCGGTGGAGGCGGATTTCGACGCGCCGCCGCCACCCGTATTGCGTGCGCCTCTGGAGCGTGTCTTCAGCCGCGTGATCGACAGCGCCGATGGTGGCGACATAAGCGCCAAGCGGGCCTATCTGGGATCAGGCAATTCCCTGTTCGCGCGGGATCTGCTGCTGCGGATCACGCCCCCGTTCGACCCTGCGTTCAACGGCGGGGGCGAGGACGTCTGGCTTCTGCGGCAACTGGTGGATGAACACGGCGCGAGACTGGTCTGGTGCGCCGGTGCGCGGGTGAGGGAACGGGTGCCCGCCACGCGCAGCACCCGCAGTTTCCTGCGTCGCCGCCGCTATCGGGACGGTCAGTTGCGCTGCATCGTCGAGACGGGCATCGGCGGGTGGCGTGCGCCGCTGCGGGTCGGGTTCTGGATGGTCGCGGGCGGGGCCCAGGTCGTGATCGGCACGGCCGCGGCCCTGTTGTCACGGCCCTTTTCGGCGGGCGCGTCGTTGCGCTGGGAACTGATGGCTTTCGGGGGCGCGGGCAAGCTGCTCTGGTGGCGATGAAATCCGGTGCGGGGGGTTGAACGCCAGCGGTCTGCGGCAAATGTTAATACAGATTTATAGGTCGGGCTCCGGGTCCGGTCGGAAGCCAAGCGGAGCCGTCATGTCCTGTCACGCCAAACGCCTGTCTGCCCTTGTGGTTGCCCTGTTTGCCGCAACAGCCGCTGCCGCAGGGGACGGCCTGCCCCCGCGCGACCCGAGCCCCCTGACCGTCCGGCAGATCCACAGTGGCCACAGCCTGACCGATACCTATATGGGGCAGCCGTGGCCCGGGCGGTTGGTCCTTGCCACCAGCATCCGGGCCGGGACGCGGCCGCAGGACACCATCGCCGAATCCACCATTCCGGGTTCGCCGCTGCATTGGCGCTGGGACAATCCGACGGATGCGCCCGATGCCCGCCGCGACATTTCCCGCTTTGACCTTCTGGTGACGACCGAAGCCGTCCCGTTGATTGCCGACGAGGCCATCTTTGCCGAACGCACGCTTTCCGATCTGGACCGATGGGTCGCCCATGCGCAGGCCGAGGGCAAGGGCGGTCAGGGTGCGGAAGTGATGCTGTATTCCACATGGGTCAGCTGGTCCTATCCGAACGGTGCACCGGACTGGGACAAGGAGGCGCATATCCCTTTCCGCGAGCGGCTGGAAATCGAGGGGGCGCGATGGGAGCGGATGCAGGACCACGCGAATGCGAACCGTCCTGAAGGGATGCGCCCGGTCTATATGATCCCGGGCCACCGCCTGATGATGCGGCTTTATGACGACATCGCAGCGGGCAAGGCACCGGGTCTTTCCTCGATCGGGGACATATTCGCGGACGATATCCACCTGAACCACATCGGCAGCTATGCCGTGTCCGCGCTGGTCTATTCCGTCATCTACCAGCGCAACCCCCGCGAACTGCCGGATTACCTGACCGAAGAGGACAGGGTGATGAGCCCGGCGCTGGCCCGATACCTGAAATCCGTGGCCTGGGATGTTGCCACGGGCTACGAGCGCAGCGGTCTGCCTTGACCTAGCGCATCGCGCTGCGGAACAGCGCGGCGAGTTTTGCCGCCTCGGTATCGATGTGGTGGCGGTCGCGCACGCGCAGGGCACCGGCAAGGCCCATCTCCCGCAACCTGTCCGCTGGCGTGTCCAGCGCAATCCGCATCGCATGGGCCAGACCTTCGCTGTCCCCCGCAGGCACCAGCCAGCCGGTCCGCCCGGTTTCCACCAGTTCCGGGATGCCCGCGATATAGGTGGAGATGACGGGGCGTCCCTGCGCCATCGCCTCCATCAGGACCACGGGCAGCCCTTCCATCAGACTGGGCTGCACCACGAGTCTTGATTGCGTGATCAGGCTGCGCACTTCGTCGCTGCCGATCCAGCCGGTGATGCGGACCCTGCCCGTGAGACCGAGTGCGGCAATGCGCTGCTCCACCTTGCCGCGCAACTCGCCATCGCCAGCCAGAACCAGCCGCGCATCGGGGCGGGCCAGTGCGGCAAAGGCGTCCAGCAGGACCAGATGGCCCTTCTGTTCGCTCAGCCGGCCGATGCACAGCATCACGGGCTGTTCCGGCAGGGGCGCGGGATTGGCAGCAAAGAAGCCGTCATCCAGTCCGCAATGCACCACTTTCAGCTTGTCCCAGTCGCGGGCGGGCACCTGCCGCATCGTCTGCGCCCGCGTGTAGCTGGAAATGGTTGCCACGAAGCGTGCACCACCCACCTTGCGCGGAAAGTTCATCACGGTGGCGCTGTCGAATTCGTCGGGACCGTGCAGCGTGAAACTGTAGCCCGGCCCGCCCAGCAGATGCACCAGATGCGCGACATCTGCGGAGTTCGTGCCGAAATGCGCGTGGAGATGACCGATGCCGTCCGCCTCCAGCCACTCGCGCAGGCGGCAGGCATGGGCGAACCAGATCACGTGATAGGGCCATGGCCGCACCGAACGTCGTGACATGGCAAGGGCCGCCCGCAAGGCACGCAACGCGGGTCCGGGACGGGTGGCCAGAGTCCGCATGGCCGCGGCAGCCAGCGGCAGCAGCCCGTCCTTCAGGAGATAGCGGGTGCGGTCCCGTTCGGCCCGGTCCACCGGATCGGGCACGTCACCGTCCCATCCGCGTATGGAGAAGCGGCGCACGGTCCAGCCCTGCCTTTCCAGCGCCAGTATCTCGCGGCGGATGAAGGTGTGGCTGACCTTGGGATACTGGTTCACCAGATAGGCAACCCGGTCCGTCCCCGCCCGAGCGGCGGGATCAGTATCCGTCATGTCCGTATCCTTCGGACTTGTCCATGTAGCGGCACTTGTTCAGGATCACGCCGAGAACCTTTGTATGGTCCGACACGGCCTTTCCGGCGCGGTCGATTTCGGCCACCGTGCTCTGCTCCGCGGCGGCGACCATCAGGGCGCAGTCCACCTGGTCGAGGAAGGCCAGCGCGTCGTCGATCACCAGAACCGGCGGCATGTCCAGCAGGATGACGTCGGGGCGGTAGCGGATCTCGATCGCATCGATTGCCGCCGCCGCCTGTGTCGAGGAGAGGAGCTCGGCCGGATTGGTGGCAGGTTCCGCATTCATGCCCACGGCAAGGTTCGGACGGATCCGCACGAGGCCGTCTTCGGGCGCGACGGTGCCGCGCATCACGTCGGACAGGTTGGCGGTCGGCAGGACCCCGAGGATCTTCTGTATGGACGGGCGGCGCAGGTCCAGTTCAAGGACGATGACCCGCAGCTCGCGTTGCCGTGCAAGGCTGAGTGCAAGGTTTATGCAGGTCGTCGTCTTGCCCACGCCACTTCCCGGAGAGGTGATGGCGACGCGCGTCCAGTCATGTTCGCGCAAGTGGCGGACGAGGTTCGTTCGCATCACGTCGAAGGGGGTAGAGTCGGCGCCGGGTGCGCTGGCGACGAGGCGGTTGCGTTCCACGCGGCTGGCGTCCAGCGTGCGTTCCGGCAGGGAGGCCCAGGCCGCCTGGACCGCGCTGTTGCGCGACGTGGCCGACGGAAGTTTGAAGGGGGACCGGACGGCGCCTTCCTGACGCGCGGCCCGTGCCTTGGCGATTGCCGACTGGATACGTTCCATCTGCGCTTACCTCGGGACCGGGGCAAACACGCCCGTTTCGAAAACCGCACCTGTGGGGGCCGATGCCTTGGCCTCGGTGCTGGACAGGACAAAGAGGACCAGTGCCAGCAGCAGGATCATGGCGATCACGCCTGTCACAGCGCCTGTCACGATCATCTGGCGGCGATGGTGCAGTTCGGCGGGCGTGGCGATATAGGGGACTGTCCCGAAGGGGGTGATGCCGAGGGCACTAATCATTTCCGACGGGCGCCGCACGGTCTTGTTCAGCACGTCCAGCAGGAAAAGCCACGCCGCCGTCAGAACGACGCCTGCGCCGAAGCCGGCCGCAACAACCAGCTTCCGGTTGGGTTCCGCCGGTTCGGATGGCGGGATGGCGGGGTCTATGACGCTGATGCGCTGGCCGCGTGCCGTCACCTCGATCCGGTCGCCCATGCGGGCCTCGGACAGGCTCTGGACTGCCTGGTCGTATTGCACGCGGAGGTTCTCGAAATCGCTGCGCAGCTCGCCCAGGGCCAGTGCATTTGCCGGTGTGGCGCGGATGGAGGCGTCAAGATCTTCCAGCTCTGTCTCCAGTTGGCTTTTCTGCGTGGCAAGGAAATCGATCTGCGCGTCGATATCCGCGATCTGCAACTCGAAGGTGCTGAGTGCGCCTTCGCCGGTGCCGCCGCCAAGTTGCTGGCGCACCACCTCTTCCAGCGCGGAAACCTGTGTCTGGAGCGCCCGCACCCGCGCATTGCCGGGCGCATAGATCACCAGGGCGGCCGCAAGTTGCTGCCTCAGATCCTCGAGTTGCGCCTGTTCGGGGGTCAGGTCGGTCGCCGAGGGGCCAAGCCGACCGGTCCGTTCGTAGAGATCGGCCAGCCGTTGCCGGCGGTCGCGCAGCGATGCAAGTTCGCGGTCCACCTGCAGGAGCCGTTCCTGCTGTGCCGACTGGCGAGAGCGGCGGTATTCCATGCTTTCTGGCAAGGAGGTGCGGTTGGCCTGTTCGAACTCCAGAATACGGGCGTTCTGGGTGGCAAGTTCCTTGGTCAGGCGTTCCACCTCCTGCTCGAAGAAGGTGAGTGTCCCGCCCGATGCGCCGGTGCGAAGTTCCACGTTTTCATCCAGCACCTGCTGCACGATGGCATTGGTCACTTCGGCGGACAGGTCGGGTTGGTCGGCATCGAAGGACACGATCACGACGCCCGTCCGCAACTCCAGCGGCGGCAAGACCATCCGCAGCCGCGACCGCATGTCGGCCACCACCGCATCCTCGGGCATGTTCAGTCCGGAATGGATGCCGAAGCGTTCCGACAGAGCCATCAGGTTGGACTTCGTGAGCAGCCGTTCCTGGATCGACAGCAGGATTTCCGCCGGGCTGGACCGGACGGTCGAAGCCGCCAGTTCGTCCGGGATCTGCGGGCTTTCCACCAGAAGCCGTGCCTCGGCACGATAGACGGGCGGGGCGTAATAGGCCCAGAAAAGGCCCAGCAGCGTCGTGGCCACCAATATGGCAATAACCGCCGGCAACCGGCGGACCACCATGGACAGATAGAAGCGCGGGTCGAAATTCATCGTCAGGACCCATCCTCCGCATCGCCGAAGGTCATGGGCATGAAGGCGCCATCCTCCAGCACCTCGCCCACGGTATCCACATCCACCAGCTTGCGCCCTGCGGTGAAGGCATAGACCAGTGACAGGTCGCACAGCCGGTTGATGAGGCGCGGCACCCCGCCGGTAAGGTGGTGTATCTTCTCCACCGCCTCGGTGCTGAACAGCTTGCGCGTCCTGCCCGCGATCCTGAGCCGGTGCAGGATGTATTCCTGCGCCGTCGCCAGATCCATCGCGGGCAGCGCGAACAGCGCCGCTACCCGCTGCGCAAACTGTCGCATGTCGCGTCGCGCCACGATTTCACGCAGTTCCGGCTGGCCGACCAGCACCAGTTGCAGCAGCACGTCCTTGCCCGCGTTGATGTTGGTGAACATCCGCAGTTCCTCGAGCGCGGCGCGGTCGAGGTTCTGCGCCTCGTCGAAAATCAGGATGACACGGCGGCCCATCGCATATTCGTGGATCACGCAGTTCTGGAAGCGCGAGAAGAGGTCCACATAGGAATCGTCGGGGCTGGCCTGCTGGTCCAGCGACATCAGCACCCAGCGCAGCAGTTCCGCCCGCGATCCGCTGGGGTTCGAGATCAGGCCGACCTTCACTTCGGGGCCAAGACTGCGCAGCAGGTGTTGCAGCAGAGTGGTCTTGCCCGCCCCCACTTCGCCCGTGATCAGCGTGATGGGCGCGTGGGTCATCACCCCGTATTCCAGCATAGCATAGGCCCGCTTGTGCGCGGGCGACCAGAACAGGAAATCCGGGTCGGGCGTCAGGGCAAAAGGCTGATGGGTCAAGCCGAAGAAATCGTTGTAGATGTTCAGCGCCTCGGCCGGCGCTCCCTGCATTTCGGGCACCTGCTGCTGGTCCTGCGTTTCGCGGAGGTCGCTTGGCAGTCCTCCCTGGCCGCGGGGTCTGCGGCGCGCTCCGATCGTGGGCATTGGCGGAATCTCCTCCGGTGACGGCGGCCGGATCAGGGGTATCTCGACCCTGTCGGCTCTCCGTCTTGCGGCCATCGCCGCGGCGCCCGCATCGTCCAGCCCGAAGATCCGCCCCGAACCGGGGCCGGCATCCTGGGAAGACCGCAGCACCGAATGGCGAAAGCGGATAGCGATATGCTTCGGCAAGGTCAGCAGGCTACTCATGCACGCACACTTTTCTTCCAGTCGATCGGTTGCGGCAGGCTGCGATCCGGCCCACGGGGCCGTCCCGGACGTCCGGAACAGTCAGGCTGGCGCTACGAATCACAGTCGGCTCCGTTCGGTTCTTGATTAGCATTCATTAACTATGGCGTTGACTCACGCCGCACGGAACACAAACCGGAAGAGGGCCCCTGCTCGGGCGGGTCCTTCTCCGGGCACTGCCTTAGAAGACGAGGGGGAGCCGAATTGTGACGGAAAGCTGAATCCCGCCTGTCTCAATCGGTCCGCTTGCCCAACTTTTGCCACGAATCGGCGGGACAGTTACGCTGGGTTTCGTCACAGGGGTCGCGGAAGGACCAAAGCCGGAATGTTTGTGGGCTTGATCATCATCGCCATGCTGTCGGGCCTTGTGGCTGCGGTGCTTGCGCTCATGCTGTCCATGCCGTTCTGGGCCGCCCTTCTTGCCTATTCGCTGACAGGGTCTGCCGCGATGGCCATCGCGGCACTGGCCGTCAACGGGCCGAAGGGCCGAAAGCACACGCGCATCCATGTCGGCGCCGTTCCGGCCGCCCCGGGCAAGTGACCGCGCAAGGATCACGTCATTTCCCGGTGCAGCGCATCACGACCCCGACGGTCGCCAGCAGAAGCTTGATATCCGTCAGCAACGAGACACGCTCGGCGTAGTCGGTGTCGAACTCTGCCCGTTCAGCGAAAGTGGAGTTGTTGCGGTCCGACACCTGCCACATCCCCGTCACTCCGGGACGCAGCGTGTAATAGGCGCTGCCCGGATAGAGCGAGCGCTGTTCGGGCATCATCGGGCGCGGGCCGACAAGGCTCATGTCACCCTTCAGCACGTTCCAGAGCTGAGGCACCTCGTCGAGCGAGCTTTTCCGCAGGAAATGGCCGATCGCCGTAATGCGCGGGTCGTGGTCCAGCTTCTGGTAGGCGTCCCATTCGGCGCGCGCCTCGGCATTCTCGGCCAGGTAACGGTCAAGTTGTCCTTTCGCATCCGGCACCATGGTGCGGAGCTTCCAGAGCATGAAGCTGCGACCGCCGCGGCCGATCCGTTCCTGCCGGTAGATGGGGGAATGGCCATCACGTGCGATCAGGACGGCCAGTACAAGGACGAGCGGCAGCACAACGGGAAGCGCCAGCAGCACCAGCAGGATATCGAGGACGCGCTTGAAGACGGCCCGATAGGGGCGCGGGCGACGCGGCGTGCGCCATGCGGCCCGCGAAACGTCCGGGCGGCGTTCGTAATCGGCGACGGCCTCATGGATGCGAATGCTCATGGCAGGAGCCTCCAGCTCGGGAATTGGGTAGCGGCGACCGCCTGCTCTGGCAGAGCAGTTGGTGCTATTCTCGGTCGGGAAATGTCCGTCCGAGCCCCTAGCCGGTGTTCGCAACACGAAGCTGCGCCGTGAAGCGCAGGATGGTGACTTGGCCGGGCAGATCGGCCGCCTCACCGGACAAACTAAAGATCGTCAGCATGGCAGTTCCATTTTGCAAATCGGGCCGTTTCCCGGCCACTCAATGCCCCCAGTGTTAACTTACATTAATTTGGGTGGTCGTCTAAACCAAAGTTCGGGTCTTGCCGTCTTTAGGACATAGTTTCGCCACGAATTGGGGGCGCAGACTAAGATAATACAAAGACTTAGCGGAAATTGGGTGGCGAATGGGCAACAGCGCCGAATCGGTGTCTTCCGGAAATGGTCAAATTCATGGCGGCGGCACGGCGCAACCTCCGATAGAATTCCCCTTCCGGTTGTGTGGTTTGGCAGGCTTGGTAACCCACGGTTAGTTTTCCACAAGGTGTTGATTCGAAACGGGCCTGTTTTCGGTGGAAAGGTCTCCCTGTCCCTGCCGCCGTGATCGACGGTTTCACGGGCATGGGTTAACACTTCTTGCGCACGCTGCATGAGGATCCACGATGCACCAGCGCCAGCTTTCCGTCGGCAGAGCCGCTGTCACGGCCCTCTGTGCCGCAGCTGTATCGGCCGCCTTTCCGGCGCCGTCGATGGCAGGTGCAAAAGGGGTCAGCGATCCGGTTCTGGCATGGAACCTGACCGGAATAAAGGATTGGGAGACCGTGCCTGTCTTCCTCGACATCGCGCGCCAGATGCGGCCCTTCTTTGCCTATGGCGAGCAATGGGAGACCATGGACCATGCCGCGCTGCAGGCGGGCGGGTTTCTGGACGAGGCGGGCTATGCGACGGCGATCCCCGAAGGTCAGGGCGGCATCCGCACCGTCTGGGCGTGGACACCCGAAATGGGAGGCAAGGCACGCGCGGGCGTCTATGTCATGACTTACAAGGGCAAGGGTGCGCTTGCCTTCGGGGGCGACGCACGGATCGTCAGCCAGCAGCCCGGTCGCATCATCCTTGAGAATGTGTCGGGTGGAACCTTCTGGCTGGACATATCCGCCATCGCCGCGGGGGACCATCCGCGCGATTTTTCCCTCGTGCGGGCTGACAAGCTTGCCCTGCACGAGGCGGGCGCGATCTTCGATCCGCAATGGCTTTCGCTGGTGGCCGATGCGCGTGAACTGCGTTTCATGGACTGGATGCAGACAAACGAAGCGCTGCCGCCCGGCTTTGCCGACCGTCCCGAACCGCTGGATGCCACCTATACGGAACGGGGCGTCCCGATCGAGGTCATGGTCCGACTGGCCAACGAGGCGGGCGTGGACCCGTGGTTCACCATGCGCCACGATGCCGATGACGACACAATCCGCGCCTATGCGACCTATGTGCGTGACCATCTGGACCCGCGTCTGAAGGCCCATGTCGAATATTCGAACGAAACCTGGAACGCCGCTTTCACGCAATTCGGATGGCTGCGCGACAAGGCCGTGGCAGACTGGGGCGAAGAGGCCCGGGAGGACTGGGAGATCATCTTCGATTACCATGTCAGGCAGGCCGCCCGCACAGCAG
>AYNO01000058.1 GCA_000500915.1 Rhodobacter sp. CACIA14H1 | reverse complement strand
GAGGAACTGCTCTTCGGCAAGCTGACGAAGGGCGGCGTGGTCCGCGTGGCGGTCAAGGACGATGCGATCGACCTGCAGGTGCAGGAACCGCAGAAGCCCCGCCTGACCGGCCAGAAGCCCCCGCTGCTCACGGCGGAATGATCCGCCGCGCAGCCGCGCTGACATTGGCCCTCGCCTCTCCGCGGGGGCCTTTGACTTTGCGCTGCCGGTGGATTGCACCCTTGGCGCGGATTGCCACATCCAGAACTACTTCGACCGCGACCCCGGCCCCGGCACCACCGATATCGGCTGCGGCAACCTCACCTATGACGGCCACGACGGCACCGACTTCGCCCTGCCCACCCTCGCCGCCATGCAGGCGGGGGTGGACGTCCTCGCCGCCGCCCCGGGCACGGTGCGCGGCATCCGCGACGGGATGCCCGACATCGCCATATCCGACCCCGCCGCCCCGCCGCTCGACGGGCGCGATTGCGGGAACGGCGTCGCCATCGACCACGGCAACGGATGGGAAACGCAGTACTGCCACCTGAAACAAGGCAGCATCGCCGTCAAACCCGGCGACAGGGTGGAAACCGGTCATCCGCTCGGCCAGATCGGCCTGTCGGGGAACACGGAATTCCCCCACCTGCACCTGACCATCCGCAAGGACGGCACCGAACTGGACCCCTTCGCCCCCGAAGCCGCCACCGCCTGCGGAACGCTCCCCCCCGATACGCTGTGGCAAGACCCGCTCGCCTACGCCCCCTTCGGCTTCACCGCCGCAGGCTTCGCCACCGCCGTCCCCGAATTCGCGGCCATCAAGGCAGGGCTCCACTCGCCCGCCAACCTGCCCACCGACGCCCCCGCAATGGTCCTCTGGACCTCCTATTTCGGGCCGCGACAGGGCGACGAACTCACGCTGTCCATCACCGGCCCTCAGGGCGACGTCATCACCCAGACAACCGCCATTGACCGGACACAGGCCATAGCCTTCCGCGCCATCGGCAAACGCCTGCCCGCAACGGGCTGGCCCACAGGCGACTACACGGGCACCGCCACCCTGACCCGCCGGGGCACCGAACTGGGCCGCACCACCGCAACCGTCACCGTCACGCCCTGACGACACCCCCCGTCGCCACCGTCACCCGGTCCGCCGCCGCCCGCACCAGCGCCCCCAGCCGCGCCGCATCGGACAGCCCGATGCGGAAGGCGGGCCCGCTGACCGACAGGCCCGCCACGGGTTCCCCATGCGCGTTGAACACGGGTGCCGCCACGCAGCGCATCCCCTCTGCCCGTTCCTGATCGTCCACCGCAAAGCCCCGGTCCCGCGTCCGCGCCAGATCGCGCATCAGCGCCACCTCGGACGTATGGGTCAACGCCGTGAACCGCTCCATCCCGCGCCGCGCCAGCACGCCGCGCACCCGCTCCTCGGGATACCAGGCCAGCAGCGCCTTCCCGATGCCCGACACATGCATCGGCGCCTTCGTCCCCGGCGGAAAGAAGGCGCGGATCGCCTCATGCGTCTCCACCTGTGACAGGAACAGCACCTCGTCGCCCACCTCCACCCCCAGATTGGCGGTTTCCCCCGTATCCCGCATCAGCGCATCCATCGCGCCCCGCGACCGTTCCACCACCTTCGTCCGCCGCAGGAAGGCCGACCCGACGCGGAACGCCCCCGCCCCCACATGCCAGACCTGCGCGGGCTCCTCCGCCTCCACCATCCCGTGCGCCTGCAACGTGACCAGCGCCCGATAGACCGTCGCCACCGCCTGCCCCGACGCCTCGGCCAGTTCCGACAGGGTCATGCCGGGCGATGCCGCCAGCACGCCCAGCAGGGACAGCGCCCGGTCCAGAGCCTGCACCGTGTTCTGGTCGGTCTTGTCGTGAAAGGCCTTCGGACGGCCCCTTAGGCGCGGCTGATCGGACATGAAACTTCCCCCTGCCAGATGGTGAAAAACGCTGACCCTTTGATTTCACAGAACAATACAACTTTTTCCACATAATGAAAAAACATTTCGAAAAAATTGCACCGTCCCGTGCCCGCCCCTACCCTGCCAGCAATCCCGAACTCGAGGCACCCCATGTCCTTCCAGAACCCCGTCTTCATCCCCGGTCCGACGAACATCCCCGACGCGATCCGCAAGGCCTGCGACATCCCCACGCTGGACCACCGCTCGCCCGCCTTCGCCCGCCTGTTCCGCCCCGCCGTGGCCGGGGTCCGCCGCGTGCTGAACATGGACGGGGGCGAGGTCGTCATCCTCCCCTCCACCGGCACCGGCGGCTGGGAAGCGGCGATCACCAACACGCTCTCCCCCGGCGACTGCGTGCTGGCCGCCCGCTTCGGCATGTTCTCGCACCGCTGGATCGACCTGTGCCAGCGCCACGGGCTGGACGTCCAGATCATCGAAACCCCCTGGGGCCAGGGCGCACCCCTGCAGGCCATCGAGGCGGCACTGAAGGCCGATACCGCAGGCCGGATCAAGGCCGTGCTGGCCACCCATAACGAAACCGCCACCGGCGTCCGGTCCGACATCGCGGGGATCCGCCGCGCGATGGATGCGGCAGGCCACGGCGCGATGCTCTTCGTGGACGGCGTGTCCTCCATCGGCTCCATGCCCTTCGAAATGGCGGCATGGGGCGTGGATATCGCCGTGGCGGGCAGCCAGAAGGGCTTCATGCTGCCGGCGGGCCTTGCCATCCTCGGCCTGTCCGACAAGGCGCTGGCGGCGATGGAAACCGCCCGCCTGCCGCGCACCTTCTTCGACTTCCGCGACATGCTGAAAAGCTATGCCGCAGGCGGCTATCCCTATACGCCCGCCGTGGGCCTGATCGCCGGTCTGGCAAGATCCATCGAACTGCTCGAAGACGAGGGCCTGACCAACGTCTATGCCCGCCACGCCCGCCTTGCCGAAGGCGTCCGCCGCGCCGTGGCCGCATGGGGGATGCGCCCCTGCGCGGCCTCGCCCGATCTCTATTCCGACACGGTGACGGCAGTCCTCGTCCCGCAGGGCTGCAACGGCACCGATCTGGTGAAGCTGGCCGCCGACAAATACGGCGTCGCCTTCGGCGTGGGTCTGGGCGAGGTTGCGGGCAAGGTCTTCCGCATCGGGCATCTGGGGATGCTGACGGATGTGATGGTCCTGTCCGGTCTGGCTACGGCCGAGATGTGCATGGCCGATCTGGGCTGGTCCGTCCGGCTGGGGTCGGGCGTGGCCGCAGCGCAGGATTTCTATCGCGGCAGCGCCCATGGCGTGGCGCTGGCCGCGGAATGACAGGCGGAGGACCGGGGGCCAGCCCCGGACCCCCGGGATATTTATCGACGGAAAATGGAGGCGAGGGTGCGCGACATGACCGACATGGTGGTGCCGACTTATGAAGACGTTCTGGCCGCGCATGAGCGGATCAGGCCCCACATCCACCGGACGCCGGTCCTCACCTCGTCCTACCTGAACGCGCTGACAGGGGCGGAGCTGTTCTTCAAATGCGAGAACTTCCAGAAGGCCGGCGCCTTCAAGGTGCGCGGCGCGTCGAATGCCGTCTTCGGGTTGCGCGACGACCAGCTGGAGCGGGGGGTGGCCACCCATAGCAGCGGCAACCACGCGCTGTCCCTGTCCTACGCCGCCGGACGCCGGGGCATCCCCTGCACCGTCGTCATGCCCCGCACCGCGCCGCAGGCCAAGAAGGACGCCGTGCGCGGCTATGGCGGGGTGATCGTGGAATGCGAACCCTCCACCAGCAGCCGCGAGGCGGTCTTTGCCGAGGTGCAGGCGCGGACCGGCGCCGACTTCGTGCATCCCTACAACGACCCCCGCGTGATCGCGGGGCAAGGCACCTGTTCGCGGGAATTGATGGAGCAGGTGGAAGGGTTGGATGCCGTGGTCGCCCCCATCGGCGGCGGCGGGATGATTTCCGGCACCTGCCTGACCCTGTCGGCTATCGCGCCGCAGGTGGAAATCTTCGCCGCCGAACCGCTGAACGCCGATGACGCCGCCCGCAGCTTCCGCGCCGGTCACATCATCGCAGACGACGCGCCCGACACGGTGGCGGACGGGCTGAAGGTGCCGCTCAAGGAACTGACATGGCACTTCGTCAAGAACCACGCCACCGACGTCCTGACCGCGACCGAGGACGAAATCGTGGAAGCGATGAAGCTGACATGGAAGCGCATGAAGATCATCATCGAGGCCAGCTGTTCCGTGCCGCTGGCCGTGATCCTGAAGAACCCCGAACGGTTCCGGGGCAAGCGGGTCGGGGTGATCCTGACCGGCGGCAACGTGGACCTCGACAAGCTGCCTTGGATGAAAGGGTAAGACCATGAACGCACAGGTGAAACTCGACGGACTGGAAGTGGGCTACGACATCCCCGCCCTGCCGGGAATGGCCGAGACGGATATCCAGACGCCCTGCCTGGTCCTCGACCTCGACGCGCTGGAACGCAACATCGCCAAGATGGGCCGCTTCGCACAGGAAATGGGCGTGCGCCACCGCGTGCATGGCAAGATGCACAAGTCGGTGGATGTGGCGCTGTTGCAGGAAAAGCTGGGCGGGTCCTGCGGCGTCTGCTGCCAGAAGGTCAGCGAGGCCGAAGTCTTTGCCCGTGGCGGCATCAAGGATGTGCTGGTCAGCAACCAGGTCCGCGATCCGGCCAAGATCGACCGTCTGGCCCGCATCCCGAAACTGGGCGCCCGCACCATCGTCTGCGTGGATGATCTGGCCAACGTCGCCGATCTGTCGGCTGCGGCGGTCAGGCACGGCACCACCATCGAATGCCTCGTGGAAATCGACTGCGGCGCGGGCCGCTGCGGCGTGACCACCACCCCCGCCGTCGTCGCACTGGCCAAGGCCATCGCCGCCGCGCCGGGGCTGGGGTTCAGCGGGCTGCAGGCCTATCAGGGCGCGATGCAGCACATGGACCGGTACGAGGACCGCAAGGCCAAGATCGACATCGCCGTCGCCATGGTCCGCGACGCGGTAGAGGCTCTGAAGGCCGAAGGGCTGGACTGCGACATCGTCGGCGGCGGCGGCACGGGGTCCTACTATTTCGAAGGCAATTCCGGCGTCTATAACGAACTCCAGTGCGGCTCCTACGCCTTCATGGATGCCGATTACGGGCGCATCCTCGACAAGGACGGCAACCGGATCGATCAGGGCGAATGGGAAAACGCGCTGTTCATCCTGACCTCCGTCATGTCCCACGCCAAAGCCGACCGCGCCATCTGCGACGCGGGGCTGAAGGCGCAGTCGGTGGATAGCGGGCTGCCGGTGATCTTTGGCCGGACGGATGTGAAATACATCAAGTGCAGCGACGAACACGGCGTCATCGACGACCCGCAGGGCGTGCTGAAGGTGAATGACAAGCTGCGCCTCGTGCCGGGCCATTGCGACCCGACCTGCAATGTCCATGACTGGTATGTGGGCGTGCGGAACGGCAAGGTGGAATGCGTCTGGCCGGTCTCGGCACGCGGCAAGGCCTACTGATGCTGGTCATTCCCGAGTCGATCATCGCCGACCTCGTCTCGCCCGCCGACGCCTATGACGCCGTCGCCGCCACCTTCGCGGCGATGGCGCGGGGACAGGCCTACAACTTCCCCGTGGTGCGCGAGGCGCTGGGAGAGGGGCGGCAATACGGGTTCAAGTCCGGCCTCGACAGGGCGGGCGGGATGCTGGGCGTGAAGGCGGGGGGCTACTTCCCCGCCAACATGGGCCGCGGCATCACCAACCACCAGTCCACGGTTTACCTTTTCGACCCCGACAGCGGGCGCCCGACCGCCATGGTGGGCGGCAACCTGCTGACCGCGCTGCGGACGGCTGCCGCCTCGGCCCTGTCCATCGATCGTCTGGCACGGGCGGATGCGCGGGTGCTGGGCATCGTGGGGGCAGGGCATCAGGCGGGCTTCCAGCTCCGCGCCGCTGCGCGGGTGCGGCAGTGGGAACGGGTGATCGGCTGGAACCTCCACCCCGAGATGCTGCCGAAACTCGCCGCCACCGCCGCCGAACTGGGCCTGCCCTTCGAGGCGGTGCCGCTGGACCGGATGGTCGAGGCGGATGCCATCATCACCATCACCTCCTCTCCCGCCGCCTCCCTCATGGCGGCGCATGTCGGCGCGGGCACGCACCTTGCCTGCATGGGGACGGATACGAAGGGCAAGCAGGAGGTGGACCCCGCGCTGGTCGCCAAGGCCCGCCTCTTCACCGACGAAGTGGCGCAATCCGTGACCATCGGCGAGGCACAGCACGCCATCGCGGCGGGCACCGTGCGCGAGGGCGACATCACCCCCCTCGGCGCCGTCCTGACAGGGGCGCATCCGGGGCGCGGATCGGCTGATGAGATCACGCTCTTCGACGGAACGGGCGTGGGCCTGCAGGACCTTGCCGTGGCGGCGGTGGCCGTGGCGCGGGCACGGGAACGCGGGCTGGGGGTCGAGGTGGAGGTCTAGCCAGCCCGACCCCGTCCCGGGCTCGACCCGGGACCTGCCGCATTGCCCGGAGGCCCCGGGTCAAGCCCGGGGCGGGGCTTTCCCGCTTTTGATCATATCATGTTTCAGGCATTGAAGCCCGCCGCAGGGCGTGGTCTGTCTGTGCGCCGAGGGACAGGGGAAACCGAGCCATGCGCATCTTCATCAACGGCTTCGGACGCATCGGCCGGTCGGTCCTCAGGGCGCTGATGCAGCAGCCCGACCGCTGGCCGGGGCTGACCGTGGCAGGCATCAACGACATCGCCGCGGCCGAGATGTGCGCCTATCTCTTCGAATACGATTCCGTCTTCGGTCCGTGGCACGGCACCGTGGCGCTGCAGGCCGGTGCCCTTGTCGTGAACGGCACCGCCATTCCCCTGCACCGGACCCCCGACATATCCACGCTCGACCTTACGGGCATCGATGTGGTCATGGAATGCACGGGCCGCGCCGACGCCCGCGACGTGGCCGAACGCGGCCTGACGGCAGGCGCGCGGCGCATCCTCGTCTCCGGCCCCTCCCGTGCCGCCGACCTGACGGTCGTGCTGGGCGCGAATGACGACCGGCTGGCGGACCAGCGCATCGTCTCCAACGCGTCCTGCACGACCAATGCACTCGCGCCGCTGGCGAAGCTGATCCATGAGCGTTGGGGCGTCGTCACGGGTTCCATGACCACGATCCACTGCTACACCGGCAGCCAGCCCACCGTGGACGCCCCCGCCGCCGACTACCCCCGTTCCCGCGCCGCCGCCCTGTCGATGGTGCCCACCACGACATCGGCCAGCCGCCTGCTCGACACCGTCCTTCCGGCCATCGCGGGCCGCATCGAAGGTTCGGCAGTCCGCGTGCCCACGGCCTCCGTTTCCTGCGTGGACCTTGCGGTGCTGACCGAAGGCCGCCCTACGGTGGAACAGGTCAACGACGCCCTCCGCACCGCAGGCGGCGTGATCGGCGCGACGGACCGGCCACTCGTCTCGACCGACCTGCGGGCAAGGCCCGAAAGCATCGTCATGGCCTGCCCCGAAACCCGTATCACCGCCGGCGGCCTGCTGCGCGTCTTCGGCTGGTACGACAACGAATGGGGCTTTTCCAACCGGATGCTGGATGTGGCGGCGCGGATGTAACGGCGCCGGTCAGCCTGTCACCACCCAGGGCGCGGCGAAGCGATGTTCCTCCAGATTGGGCGTCGCCCCGATCCGGTCCACCACCGCGAACAGGCCGGGGCCGGAAAGCGGCGTCAGCACCCCGTGCCACGTGCCCCGCCGCAGGTTGATCCCCTGCGCCCCGTCGGTCACGAAGGCACGCGGCACCGCCTCCGGCCCGTCGGACACGATGACGAGGAACGGGTCCGCCGACATCGGGATGAAGGCCTGCGATCCGTCGGGATGCCGTTCGATCAGGTCGAATTCATAGGGCAGCGCTCGCAGCTCCGCCTTGAACACCGAAATCCCCGCCCGCCCCTCCGGCCCGAAATCCAGCGCGGCGCGGTCATGGTGGCGGCGGCAGAGGCCTGCATTGATCAGACGGAAATCGCCCGCAGCCTCCAGCACCTCGCCCCAGGGGGCGAAGGCTTCGGCGGTCAGGGGTTCGGTCTTCAGGTGTCGCATGTCGCGCCTCTGGCTTCTGTCGGACCGGGGGCCAGCCCCCGGACCCCCGGGATATTTGCAGAACGGATGAAGGGCCGTGTCAGCGCAAGGCGCCAAAGGCCCCCGGCCCGCGCAGCTTCGCGTGGCGGTTCACGTCCTTGTAGAGCAGATAGCGGAAGGGCCCGGGACCGGCGGCATAGCAGGCCTGCGGGCAATAGGCGCGCAGCCACATGAAATCTCCCGCCTCCACCTCCACCCAGTCCCTGTTCAGCTTGTACACGGCCTTGCCTTCCAGCACGTAAAGCCCGTGTTCCATCACATGCGTCTCCTCGAAGGGGATCACGCCCCCCGGCTGGAAGGTCACGATGTTCACATGCGCGTCGTGCCGCAGGTCGGCGGGGTCGGCAAAGCGGGTGGTTGCCCAGCGCCCTTCGGTATCGGGCATGGCAATCGGCGCAAGGTCACGCTCGTTGATGATGATCGGCTCCGGCGCGGGCACCCCCGGCGCGGGTTCATAGACCTTGCGCAACCAGTGGAAGCGGGCGGGTTCCGCCCCTTCGGCATGAAGCGCCCATTTCACCCCGGCGGGGATGAAGAAGTAGGATCCCGCCTCGGCCTCCTGCCCAACGCCGTCCACGGTGACGGTGGCAAGGCCACCCGTGAAGAACAGCCAGTGTTCCACGCCCATGTCCGGGTCCGGCGCATCGGACCCGCCGCCCGGCGCCACCTCCATCACATATTGCGAGAAGGTCTCGGAAAACCCCGTCATAGGCCGCGCGATCAGCCAGAGGCGCGTCTTCTCCCACCCCGGCAGGTAGCTGGTCACGATGTCCGAAAACACCCCCTTCGGGAGAAAGGCATAGGCCTCGGTGAACACCGCCCGCCCCGTCATCAGGCTGGTCTGGGGCGGCAGGCCGCCGGGGGGCGCGTAATAGCCCGTCATGGCAATATGTCCTTCAGGCGGAGTTCCGCGATCCGTTCCACCTGACGGCAGGCGGTGGCGAATTCGGTTTCGGTGTCGTTGGAGATACGGGTCCGGAACGCCGCGAGGATGGACTCCTTCGTGTTGTCCCGCACCGCGATGATGAAGGGGAAGCCGTGCTTTGCCACATATTCCCCGTTCAGCCGCTGGAACGTCGCCCGTTCCTCATCCGTCAGGGCATCCAGCGCGGCGCTGGCCTGTTCCGCCGTCGACTCTGGCGTCAGCCGCTTCGCCGCCGCCAGCTTCCCCGCCAGATCGGGATGCGCCCGCAGCACGCCCAGCCGCTCCTCCCCCGATGCCGACCGGAACATCCGGCACAGCGCATTGTGCAGGCCCGTGGCCGAGTCATGCGCCGGCCCCAGCTCCAGCCCCCAGGCCCGTTCCGCGATCCACGGGGAATGTTCGAAGATCCCCCCGAACCGTTCCACGAACCGCGCCTTTTCCATCCGCGACGGCCTTTCGCGCCGCACATGCGGATGCGTGGCCGCCCAGTGCCGCGCGATGTCGCCGCGCGTGGCGAACCAGACGCCGTCATGCCCCGTCGCGTAATCCAGAAACCGCTTCAGCCCCGCCATCTTGCCGGGCCGCCCGATCAGGCGGCAATGCAGCCCGATCGAGAACATCTTCGCCCGCCCGTCCTGACCTTCGGCATAGAGCGTGTCGAAGGTGTCGCGCAGATAGGTGAAGAACTGCTCCCCTTCGATATAGCCCGGCGCGGTGGCGAAACGCATGTCGTTCGCCTCCAGCGTATAGGGGATGACCAACTGGTCCCGCTCCCCCGCCTCCATCCAATAGGGCAGGTCGTCGTCATAGGTGTCGGAAATCCAGTCGCAGCGCCCCGTCTCCGCCACCAGCCGCACGGTGTTGATCGAACAGCGCCCCGTGTACCAGCCACGCGGCGGTTCGCCCACCACCTCTTCGTGCAGGCGGAAGGATTCGGCGATCTGCCGGCGCTCCTCCTCTTCCGGCATGTCGCGGTGATCCACCCATTTCAACCCGTGCGAGGCGATCTCCCACCCCGCCGCCTTCATCGCGGCCACCTGTTCCGGGTTCCGTGCCAGCGCCGATGTCACGCCATAGATCGTGACCGGCAGCCCCATCCCCGTGAACAGCCGGTGCAGCCGCCAGAACCCGGCCCGTGCGCCGTAGTCATAGATCGACTCCATGTTCCAGTGCCGCATCCCCGGCCAGGGCGCGGCCCCCGCGATATCGGACAGGAACGCCTCGGACTGCCCGTCCCCGTGCAGGATGTTGTTCTCGCCCCCCTCCTCGTAATTCAGCACCAGCGAGATGGCGACCTTCGCCCCCCCGGCCATTGCGCATCGGGCGGGTTCGGCCCATGCCCACGGAAATCGCGCGGATAGCGGTTCACGGCTGTCCTTCCTGTCTTTGCTTTGCGGGCAGCTTATGCCCCGTTTCCAAAAAGAATTATCAAAAAATACCGATAAGACCTTTCCGCCTCCAGTCCCGTCGCCACACGCCCCGCAATCGCGCTAGGATGGCCGCGACCGATGGAGGATGACATGGCAGGCGGCAGGCTCACGACCCACGTTCTCGACACCGCACGCGGCAAGCCCGCCGCAGGGGTGAAGATCGCGCTTTACCGCGTATCGGGCAATTCCCACCGCAAGATCGCGGAAACCGTCACCAATGCAGACGGCCGCACCGACGCGCCGATGCTGGCGGGGGAAGGCTTCACCGAAGGCAGCTACGAACTGGTCTTCTCGGCGGGCGGCTACCTTCGCGCCACCGGGCAGGCAGGCGAGGGGACGATCTTCCTCGATGAAATCCCCATCCGCTTCGGCGTGCCGGATGCAGGGCAGCACTATCACGTGCCGCTCCTCATCTCGCCCTTCGCCTATTCCACCTATCGCGGTTCCTGATCCAGCGGGTTGACGGCCTCCACCCCCGTCCCGTCATAGGCGGCGGGGGTCAGGGTCGCCAGCACGGCCCCCTGCGCCCGCGCGATGGCCGCGTTCTGCGCCATGGCCATGGGCAGCGCCTTCCCCGTCCGCGCCGCCCGCGCAAGGATCGCCGCAAGGTCCCGCGCCGCCGCACTGTCCAGCGTCAGCACGCGCCCCGCGAAATCCTCGCCCACCATGGCGTCGATCTGGGTGATCGTCCGTTGCCGCACCCCGTCCGGCAGCCGCGCCGCCGCGGCCAGCAATTCGGCCTCCGTCACGGTCGAGATATGCAGCATCCCCGCCGGATTGCGGGCGAACCAGTCCAGCAGCCGCGCATCCGGCTCCGGCTCCATCAGGGCCGACAGGACCGGCGTATCCAGCAGGATCATTGCCGCACCAGCGACGGCAGCGTGACGCCCAGCGATGCAAACCGCGCCGCGATCGCCGCGCCAAGATCGGCACGCGGGTCGGCGGCACCCACCGCCTGACGCAGGATATCCCGCGCCTCCTCCTCCATCGAAACCCCGCGCCCTGCGGCGCGCAGCTTCAGCCGTCCCTTCACGTCCTCTTCCAGATTGCGGATGATGATGCTGGCCATTCCGGTCTCCCTGCCTCTGCAGGGAAAGACGGCTGCAATCACCGCTATCTTACCCCTCCATTGGTCGGGGAACCCTCCGCCGCTGCACCGCCCCCGCCTGCCCCGCGATCCGCAACAGGCGGCGGCGGTCGCCGTCGCACAGCGCGTCCACCATCCCCTGCAAACCGCCCCGCGCCTTCAGATGCAGCGCCAGCGCCGAATGGCCCACCCCGCCGAACAGCAGATGGTCCACCCCCGCCCGCACCGGCCAGCCTCCGGCCTGCACCGCATCATCCGCCATCCCGTGACACAGCACCGTCCAGCAGGCGGGCAGATCCGGCACATCCACCCCCGCCATCGGCCACCGCCCATCCGCCCCCGATTGCGGCCCCAGCGCCAGCACCGCATCCACCGGCACCACCCCGCAGGCCCGCAGCGCCGCCACCGCCCCCATAGAAGACCCCAGCGCCACGATCCGCCGCACCGGCCCCGCCGCGCCCACGACCTGCCGCAGCACATCGGCAAAGCCCGCCCCCGTGCCCCAGCTCCGCGCCGCATCCATCACGAACAGCGCCCGCCGCCCGCGCAACTGCCCCACGAACTCCGCCGAAGGCATCCGCGCCGCATCATGCCCGATGCTGGCAAAGGCCAGCACCAGCACATCCCCCGCCTCCCCCGCCGCCTCCACCCGCCAAGGCCCGTCCTCAAGGACCAGCCGCAGCGTCACGCCGGCAACCCCTCCATCCGCGCCGCCATGTCGGCCTTGATGCGGGCGATGATGAAGTCGGTGAACAGCCGCACCTTCGGGTCCTTCAGCCGCCGGTGCTGCGACAGCACCGAAAGCTGCGTGGGCAAGGGCGGGGTCGCCACCGCCACCGGCACCAGTGCCCCGGATTTCAGATGCTCCGCCACCTCGAAGATCGGCTTCATCACGATCCCCCGCCCGTCCAGCGCCCAGCCCGTCAGCACGTCCCCGTCATCCGATTCGAACGGCCCCGATATCTCGAACCGCCTCGGCCCCTCGGGCGTCTGCAACGTCCACTGGAATTCCTTCGCCCCCGGAAAGCGCAGGTTCAGGCAGTCATGCCGGTCGCTGACCAGCGCCGCGCCATCCGCAGGCATCCCCCGCCGCGCCACGTAATCCGGCGCCGCGCACAGCACGCGCGGGCATTCCGCCACCAGCCGCACCTTCAGCGTGGAATCGTCCAGCAGCCCAAGGTGGAAGGCGATATCCAACCCCTCCGCCGTCACGTCGATCACCCGGTCCGACAGGCGCAGCCGCACGTCGATCTGCGGATACAGGTCCTTGAACGCCGGCACATGCGGCGCGATGAACCGCCGCCCGATGCCCAGCGGCGCCGCCACGAAGATCGTCCCCCGCGGGTTCTGCGTCACGTCCATGACGGCCGCCTCCGCCTCGTCGATCGTCTCCAGCACCCGCCGCGCCCCGTCATAGAAGATGCGCCCGTTCTCCGTCGGTTGCAGGCTGCGCGTGGTGCGGTTGAACAGCCGCACCCCCCAGATGCTTCTCCAGCTCCGAAATCCGCGCCGATGCCACGGCGGGGGAACACCTCTGGTCCCCGCGCCGCCGCGCTCATGCTGCCAAGTTCGTAAACCCGCACGAACATCCGGATGTTGTTCACATAGGACATGGGACACGCACCTCCCGGGCCATTCTTCCCGGCTTTTTGAAAACCGGAACCGGATTTGCAAGAATTGCCGAATACCCGCCAAAAGAAAAGGGGGGCGCCGCGCCCCCCTTCCCCTTTGCAGGACATCAGACCGCCTCAGCAGACCGGATTGCCCTCCTCGTCCAGATAGCAGCCATCCCCGCCATCCTCGCCCGCAGGCTCCTCATAGGCAGGCTCCTCGTAAGCGGGCTCCTCATAGGCCGGTTCCTCGTAAGCCGGCTCCTCGGAGACAGGCTCGTCATAGACCTGCTCCTCCTCGACCGCCCCGCCGGAGTCCTGCTCTCCGGCATAGCCCTCATCGCCCCCCTCCTCGGCGGCGTAACCGTCATCGACCCCGCCATCCTGCCCCGCGTCACCATCATACCCGTCGCCGGACGCATCGCCGTCATACCCATCGCCGGAGGCGTCCTCGGCATAACCATCCCCCGCATCGCCACCGGAGGCATCCTCCTCCCCGGCATAATCCTCCGCAGCGACATCCTCGCCCGCGTCCCCGGCAAACTCCTCCTCCGCACCGGCCTCCGCATCCGCCGCATAATCCCCGGCATCCGCCCCCTCGCCGCCACAGGCCGCATCATCGGGATACAGCGCACAATAGGCCGCGCCATCCTCCGTCCCGCCGCAGTCGGGATCATCCGGATTGTAGGCGCAATAATCATCCTCCGCCGCCAGCCCGGCACAGCCCTCGTCCGACGGGAAGGACGCGCAGTAATCCGCATCCACCGTCTCCGGCGGCAGGCACCAGTCATCCCCCGCCTCGCCGCTGCAACTGTCGAACTCCTGCTCGACGGGATAGCCGACCTCCTCCACCCCGCAATCATAGCCCGCCACATCCCCGCAATAGAGCGTGGCCTCCTCCTCCACCCAGCTCTCCCGCACCTCCAGCGTCGAGATCTCGGTATAGTCGTAATAGAAATACGTCTCCTCGCTGTAATAGCTGGTGACAAAGACATCCGACACGACGACCTGATCGACGTAATAGACGGAATAGTCCCAGATATCGACGATGTAATAGGAATAGGGGTAATACCACCGCGCGAAATTGAAGGACGGCGCATTGTAGCTGCGCCATTTCGGGATGGACTTCACCGCGACGGGCCTGCGGTATTCCTCCTCCTCCAGATAGATGATCGTCCGCTTGTCCCGCCCCTTCCGCAGCCCCTGGAAGTAGAAATAATTGTTCCCGTCCTGCAGGCTCTTCAGCACCATCGCGTCCAGATCGGCGGGCCTGCGGAACTTCTTGCTGCCGAAGCTGGTGATCACCTCCCCCGGCTCCATGCCGTAAAGATCGGCCACCCCGCCCGGCTCGACCGACACGACCACCGCGCCGCTCGCCGTCCGCGGCAGCTTGAACTGCGCCACGACCTGCTGCGTCACCGGCATCAGCACCGCATCGAATGTCGCAGAGACATAGGGCTCCGGCATCTGCGCCGCGACCGGCCCCGCCAGAACGCCCAAGGCCACGGCGCCCCGCGCCACAACCCGGCGGATGGCCGCAAGGCCCCGCCCGAAACCAGAAAACAGCAACCGAACCTCCCACTCGCCAAGCGGCAAAGACCACACCCGCCGCCACACTAGGCAAAGCGCCGAAACCTGCAAACGTTTTCTTCAACCCCGCCGTTCCCCCGCCACGGCGGCGAATTCTTCGTCCCCACTTGAAACTGCATGGGAATTTCGCGGCATTATCGGTGGGAAGATCCACACCTAGACTGCCCGCAAAGAACGCAAGGGGACCGCCGCATGGAAGGCATCTACGACTGGGCCGTATTGTGGGAATGGGTGGAAATCGCCGCCCGCTGGACACATGTCATCACGGCCATCGCCTGGATCGGCTCGTCCTTCTACTTCATCGCCCTCGACCTCGGCCTGCGCAAGGCGCCGGGAATGCCCGAAAAGGCACATGGCGAGGAATGGCAGGTCCATGGCGGCGGCTTCTATCACATCCAGAAATACCTCGTGGCCCCCGACCGCCTGCCCGAACACCTCACCTGGTTCAAATGGGAAAGCTACGCCACATGGCTCTCGGGCTTCGCCATGCTGGTGCTGGTCTATTACCTCGGCGCCGACCTCTACCTGATCGACCCCACCGTGATGGAGCTGTCCACCTGGCAGGCCGTGGCAATCTCCCTCGCCTCCCTCGCCTTCGGCTGGCTGGCCTACACCACGCTCTGCAAACTCTTCGTCAACGCCAACCAAACCTTCCTCATGGTCGCGCTCTTCGTCGTCCTCGTGGCGATGGCCTGGGGCTACACGCAGGTCTTCTCCGGCCGCGCCGCACTCCTGCACCTCGGCGCCTTCACGGCCACCATCATGTCGGCCAATGTCTTCATGGTCATCATCCCCAACCAGAAGATCGTCGTGGCCGACCTCAAGGCCGGCCGCACCCCCGACCCGAAATACGGCAAGATCGCCAAGCAGCGCAGCACGCATAACAACTACCTCACCCTGCCCGTGCTGTTCCTGATGCTCTCCAACCACTACCCGCTGGTCTTCGCCACCCAGTGGAACTGGCTGATCGCCAGCCTCGTCTTCCTGATGGGCGTCACCATCCGCCACTGGTTCAACACGCAGCACGCCCGCAAGGGCAGCCCGCACTGGACATGGGCCCTGACCGCGATCCTCTTCCTCCTCATCGCATGGCTCTCCACCGCCCCCATGCGCCACAGCACCCCGCAGGACGACACCGCCCTGCAGGGCGCCGCCCTCACCTATGCCGCGGCAGAGGGCTTCGAAGATGTCGTCTCCATCGTGCAGGGCCGCTGCTCCATGTGCCACGCCGCCGAACCGGTCTGGGACGGCCTCTACTGGCCGCCCAAGAACGTCCTTCTCGAAACCCCCGCCCAGATCGCGCACGAGGCGCGGCGCATCTACCTCCAGGCCGGCATCAGCCATGCCATGCCCCCCGGCAATCTCAGCTACATCGAACCCGCCGAACGCCAGGCCATCATCGACTGGTTCCGCAGCGCGGGACAGGGCGGCACCGAAGGCTGACCCGCCCCTTCATCCCGGCCCAAATACCCACAGGGGGTGAATGGCCGCCCTGGCGGCCAGAGGGGGCGCGTGCGCCCCCTGAACGCGGAGCCTTCGCGGCGGTCCCGCCGCGAAGGCGACAGGAAAGGCTCGCGGCGCAGCCGCTCCGCCGGATCACCGCCCGCAACGGGGCGCCACGCTACCCGCGCGAAAACCGCCAGACCGTGTGCTGCCGGTATTCCCCCTCCGGCGCCAGTTCGATGGACGGAAAGCCGGGATGGTTCGGCGCATCCGGCCAGCCCTGCGCCTCCACCGCCAAGCCCTCGAAGGCCCCCCGCCCGGGGCGAAAGGCGTTGCGCCCGTCATAGACCTGCACCCCCGCCTCGGTCGTCGAAACCGCCATCGACACGCCCGACTGCCCCGACAGCCGCAGCACCTCGCGCAAGGGCCCCGGTGCGTCGGCCAGACAGAAGCAGTTGTCGAACTCCGGCGCACCCGGCTCCACCCGCCGCGCCACGCGGAAATCCATCCCCGCCGCCTCGACCGCGACGATCTCCCCCGTCGGCGTGAAGTCCCCCGTCGTGGACAGATAGCGCGCCGCATCGACCCACAGGCGATGGCCCGCCCATGTCGCGCCCCCGTCAAGGTTCCAGTAGCTGTGATTGGCGAAATTCACCGGCGTCACCGCATCCGTCGTCACCAGCACATGCAGATGCAGGCTCGTCCCCTCGACCCGGAAGGTCGCCGCCACCCGCCGGTGCCCGGGAAAGCCGCCCTCGCCATCGGCAAGGTCCAGCTCCAGCCGCACCGCGTCCTGCGTCGCCTCGGCCAGCCGCCACACCTTCAGATGCGTGCCCGCCGCCCCCGAATGCAGGCAGTGCCGCCCGTCCTGATTGGCCTCGAACCGCAGCTCGCGCCCGCCGATCACCGCCCGGGCCCCGGTAAAGCGGTTCACCACCGGCCCGATCAGCGACCCGTGATAACGCATCGCCCCTTCGTAATCCGCCAGCCGGTCAGACCCCAGCGTCAGGCTATAGGGCACCCCCTCCAGCCAGACCCCCTGCAGCACCGCGCCCCATGTCAGGACCGACACGGTCAGCCCCGCGCCACCGATGGTGACACATTGCACCGCCTCGCCCTTCGCCGTCACCCCGAACGGGGTGATCCCCAACTGCCGATCCATGCTGCATCCCCTGACCCTCGCCGCAGTCCTGACAAGCGCCGCGCCGACGGTCAAGCAGGCCGCACCGCACCGCAGCGCAACGCGCAGGAATTCACGGCAAATCCGGCGATTGTCTCCGGACCGGCGCCCTGCAAGGGCCCCGCCGCCCGCGTCGCGGGACGCGGGATGACCGGCCGGTCAGCCCGCCGCACACTCCGCCATCGCCACCGCCAGCGCCCGCAGCGTGCCTTCCCAGGCCCCCGCGCCCGGGTCCTGCAGCGACCCGTTCGGGTCCAGCGCCGCGCCCACGCGGCCCCCCGTGCCCTCGGCCAACTGCTCGATCAGCGCCGGATCATGCTGCGCCTCGGGGAACAGGCAGACCGACCCGCCGCCTTCCACCCCCTCGCGCAGCGCCGCCAGCCGCGCCGCCCCCGGCGCCGTCGCATCGCCCAGCGCGACCGACCCGAACACCTCCAGCCCGTAATGCGCGGCGAAATAGCCATAGGCATCATGATAGACGACGACCGGCTTGCCCTTCACCGGCGCCAGCAGCGCCGCCACCTCGGCATCCACCGCATCGACCCGCGCCGCCGCCGCCCCGGCATTGGCCGCATAGGCCGCCGCATTCGCCGGGTCCAGTTCCCCCAGCTTCACCGCAATCGCCGCCAGCCAGACCTTGGCATTCTCCGGCTCCAGCCAGGCATGGGGATCGGTCCCTTCATGCGCATGGTCCCCGTCATGCCCGTGCCCGTCATCCGCCCCCTCTGCGGCGTGGTCATCGTGCCCATGGTCGTCATGCCCGTGCCCGTCATCCGCACCCTCGGCCACATGGTCATCATGGCCATGCGCGTCATGCCCATGCCCCTCATGACCCTCATGCCCCGCCTCTTCCGCATGATCCCCATGCGCCCCGTCCGCCGAATAGGCCCGCAGCACCGACCCCGGCACCGCCAGCAACCCCAGCCGCGCCGCATCCCCGCCGATCCCGTCCAGCGCCCGCTCCAGCCAGGGCGTCAGCTCCGGCCCGATCCAGACCACCAGATCCGCCTCCGCCAGCCCCGCCGCCTGCGACGGGCGCAACTGGAAATCATGCTCGCTCGCCCCCCGCTCCAGCAGCAGCTCCGGCGATCCCAGATCGCCCATCACCTGCGCGACAAGGGAATGCACCGGATGGATATCCGTCACCACCCGCGGCACCTCGGCAAGGGCAGGCAGGGACAGGGCAAGGCTGGCAACGGCAGAAGATATGATATAACGCATCGATCGGCCCTTCCTGAGCAAGTCGCACGGGCCTATGTATGTTATAAGATAACATGTCAAGAGGCCCCCATGGCGCAGCCCCCCCATTCCGACGCCTGCCCCGGCTGCGCCACCACGCCCGAGGTGGCCTTCGCCCGCCACGACCACAGCCATTGCACGGGCGATATCCTCGCACGGGCCGAATCGCTGGCACAGGCGCAGGGCGCAAGGCTGACCCCGGTCCGCCGCCGCGTGCTGGAAATCCTGCTCGAGGAACACCGCGCCCTCGGCGCCTATGACGTGCTGCAACGCCTCGCCGCCGAAGGCTTCGGCAACCAGCCCCCCGTCGCCTACCGTGCGCTGGATTTCCTCGTGGAAAACGGCCTCGCCCACCGCATCCGCCGCCTCAACGCCTTCGCCGCCTGTATGCACCCCGGCGAAGCCCACGCCCCCGCCTTCCTCATCTGCCGCGCCTGCAACCACGTGGCCGAAGCCCCCGCCACCCCCGTCCGCGCCGCGCTCGACACCGCCGCCGCCGACCTCGGCTTCACCATCGAACGCTCCAACATCGAGGCGCTCGGCCTCTGCCCCGCCTGCCGGAAAGCCGCCGCATGACCCTCCTTGCCGCCTCCCGCCTCTCGGTCACGCTGGACGGCCATGCGGTCCTGTCCGACATCACGCTCGCCATCCAGCCCGGCGAGATCGTCACCATCCTCGGCCCCAACGGATCGGGCAAATCCACCCTGCTCCGCGCCCTCCTCGGCATCCTTCCCGCGACGAAAGGCACCGTCACCCGCCAGCCCGGCCTCGTGATCGGCTACGTCCCCCAGCGCCTGACGATCGACCGCACCCTGCCCATGACCGTCCGCCGCTTCCTGTCGCTGCCCACCCGCGTCTCCGACGCGGCAGCCCACGACGCCCTCGCCCGCGCAGGCCTTCCCGACGTGGCGCAGCGCCAGATGACCGACCTGTCGGGCGGCCAGCTCCAGCGCGTCCTCCTCGCCCGCGCCCTGCTGGCGAAACCCCATATCCTCGTCCTCGACGAACCGACCCAGGGGCTGGACCAGCCCGGCGAAGCCGCCTTCTACCGCCTGATCGAGGAAGTCCGCCGCGACACCGGCGTCGCCGTCCTGATGGTCAGCCACGACCTGCACGTCGTCATGGCGGCGTCGGACCGCGTCATCTGCCTGAACGGCCATATCTGCTGCGAGGGCACCCCCCGCGTCGTCTCCACCGCACCGGAATACCGCGCCCTCTTCGGCCTCGGCACGCAGGGGGCGCTGGCGCTCTACCAGCACGTCCACGACCATTCGCACGACCACGACCACCCCCACGACCACGACCATTCGCACGGCCACCCCCACGACCACGCAGACCACCGGCACGACCACCACCATGCTTGACGACTTCCTCACCCGCGCCGCCCTCGCCGGTGTCGGCCTCTCGCTTGCCACCGGCCCGCTCGGCTCCTTCGTGGTCTGGCGGCGCATGGCCTATTTCGGCGACGCCACCGCCCATGCCGCCATCCTCGGCGTCGCCATCGCGCTGGCGACCGACCTGCCCATCGTCGCAGGCACCCTTGCCGTGGCGCTGGCCATGGCCTTCACCGTCGCCACGCTGGCCGCCCGCGGCTGGGCGATGGACACCACCCTCGGCGTCCTCGCCCATTCGGCGCTCGCCTTCGGCCTCGTCGCCGTCGCCTTCGTGCCGGGCGCAAGGACCGACCTCTCCGCATGGCTCTTCGGCGACATCCTCGCCGTCTCCCGCGCCGACCTCGCCTTCATCTGGGGCGGCGCGGCCCTTGTCCTCGCCCTGCTCGCATGGCGCTGGCAGGCGCTGCTGACCGCCACCCTGAACGAAGACCTCGCCCACGCCTCCGGCCTGAACCCCGCCCGCGAGCGCCTCATCCTCACCCTCGCGCTGGCCATCGTCGTCGCCGTGGCGATCAAGGTCGTCGGCGCCCTCCTCATAGCCGCCATGCTCATCATCCCCGCCGCCGCCGCCCGCGCCCTGTCGCGCACACCCGAAGGCATGGCCGCCACCGCCACCGCCATCGGCGCCGCCTCGGCCCTTGCGGGCCTGCAACTCTCGCTCTGGCAGGACACGCCCGCCGGCCCCTCCATCATCACCGCCGCCGCCGCCGCCTTCGCCCTCTCCGCCCTCTTCGGCCGGATGCGCAGGGCCTGACCTGCCGCTTCGTCTCGGCCCAAATACCCGGACCCCCTTTCCCGCCAGACCATCCGCCCGCCTGCCGGGGAAA
>AYNO01000057.1 GCA_000500915.1 Rhodobacter sp. CACIA14H1 | reverse complement strand
GATTCCCTCTCCGGCGGGATCGGCAACGACTCCCTCTCGGGCGACGCGGGCAATGACACGCTCCTTGGCGGCGCGGGCAACGACATCCTCTCCGGTGGCACGGGCAACGACCTGATCTGGGGCGACGCGGACAACGACACGCTCAACGGCGATGACGGCGACGATACGCTGTCCGGCGGGGACGGCGCGGATTCCCTCTCCGGCGGCATCGGCAACGACTCCCTCTCCGGCGACGCGGGCAATGACACGCTCCTTGGCGGGGCGGGCAATGACATCCTCTCTGGCGGTACGGGCCGCGACAGCCTGTCGGGCGAGGATGGCAACGACACGCTGGACGGCGGGGCCGAAAACGACACCCTCTCCGGTGGCGCGGGCAACGACGTCCTGACCGGTGGAACCGGCGACGACCTGCTCTCCGGCGATGCGGGCAATGACAGCCTGTCGGGGGATGACGGCAACGACACCCTGTCGGGCGGTGACGGGGATGACACCCTGCGCGGCGGCGCCGGCGCCGACCAGTTGCAAGGCGGCGCGGGGATCGACATCGCCGATTACTCCGGTTCCGCGGCCCCGCTCGATGTGAACCTGTCCACCGGCGCCGTTTCCGGCGAAGAGGCGACAGGCGACACCCTCTCCTCCATCGAAGGAATCCTCGGCACCACCCATGACGACCGTATCACCGGCGACGGCGGTGCCAACATCCTGGTCGGAAACGGCGGCCACGACCTGATCGACGGCCAGGGCGGCAACGACTCGCTCTATGGCGGCAGCGGCAACGACACGCTGACCGGCGGCGACGGCGACGATCTTCTCGACGGCGGCGATGGCGACGACCTTCTGCAGGGCGGCGAGGGCAGCGACACCTTGCTGGGCGGCAGCGGCAACGACACCTTCTCCGGCCTCGGCATCGGCGACGTGGTGGACGCCGGCACCAACCCGGGCGATGCCGATGTGCTCGACCTGTCGAACTGGGGCTGGCGGCGCACCAACATCCTCCATGACAGCAACGATCCCCGCAACGGCACCGTCCAGCTGCTGGACCTGAACGGCGCCGTCCTCGGCACCCTGCAATTCTCGGGCGTCGAACGCCTCATCCCCTGCTTCACCCCCGGCACCCGCATCACCACGCGCCGCGGCGAGACGCCGGTCGAGGATCTCCGCCCCGGCGACGAGGTGCTCACCCGCGACAACGGCTTCCGCCCCCTGGTCTGGACCGGCCGCCGCGACCTTTCGGCAGCCGACCTGACGGCCAATCCCAAACTCCGCCCGGTCCGCATCGCGGCAGGGTCGCTCGGCCATGGCCTGCCCTGCCGCGACATGCTGGTCTCTCCCCAGCACCGGATGCTGATCGAAGGCTGGCGCGCCGAACTGCTCTTCGGCGAAGCCGAGGTGCTGGTCGCCGCCCGCCACCTGACGCGCCTGCCCGGCATCGCCACAGCCGCGACACCCGGCATCGCCTATGTCCACATCCTCTTCGCCAACCACGAGATCGTCCGCGCCGACGGCGCATGGAGCGAAAGCTTCCAGCCCGCCCGCCCGATGCTCTCGTCCATGGAAGCCGGACAGGTGGCCGAACTGCTCACCCTCTTCCCCGCGCTGCTGGACGGCCCCACCGCCTTCCCCGCCGCACGGCCCACCCTGAAGGCCCACGAAGCCCGCCTCCTGACGGCGGCGTGATCCCGGACCTGCCCGGCACCGGCCGGGCCATCTGGCGGCTTAATGACTCTGAAAGACTGGTCGGGGCGATAGGATTCGAACCTACGACCTACGGTACCCAAAACCGTCGCGCTACCAGACTGCGCCACGCCCCGAACGCTGCCTCCTTAGCGCCTTGGCGCGGGATTGAAAAGCGCCCGACTGGAGGACCGGCTGCGGTCCCGCCTACTCGCAGGGCCAGACGGCGGTGGATTGCGCGACGGACGGGTGGCGCAGTTCCGATCCTTCGGCGATGCCCATGCGCTTGGCCAGCCCGCCGTTGATCTCCAGCACGAACTGGATGCCCTCGCCGCCCTCGATGGGGGTCGTATCCCCCGGGACGGCGCCGGAATGCACCTTGGTCACCCGCCCTGTCGCATCGGCAAAGATCATGTCCAGCGGGATCAGCGTGTTCTTCATCCAGAAGGCCACGCGCTGCGGTTCCTCATAGACGAACAGCATCCCCGACGCCATCGGCATGGACTCGCGGAACATGAGCCCCTGCGCCCGTTCCGCCCCTTCGTCGGCCACTTCCACGGTGAACCGCTGCTGGCCCGACGGGCCACGGATTTCCACGCTGTCCGGCGCACAGGTCGCGGCCAGCGCGGCCCCCGGCACCATCACCACAAGAAGCCCGGCAATCAGCCGTGCTGCCGCGTCGCAGCTTCCCACGATACCACCTGAACCGCCATGCGCCCGCGCTTGCCCTCGACGATGCGCAGGCAGATCGCCTCGCCCGCCTGCAGATCGGCAAAGCCCGAGATGCGCAACACCTCGATATGGATGAAAACGTCTTCCGGCCGCCCGAAGACATTGGCGAAACCGAAACCCTTGGCCTTGTCGAACCACTTGACCCGCGCCGGCTCCAGCGGCAGCCGCGCGATCTCCTCGGCGTCGTGCGGCGCACTCTCGTCGCCCAGCGGGAAGGCAACGCCCTGCGGCGGCTCGATCTCGAGCACCTCGACCGCCTGCACGCCACGTTGCGTCATCTGCACCTTCACCGAAATCACAGCACCATCCGCGACGGAGTTCTGACCGTAATTCCGCAGCACGTTGGCATGAAGCAGAATATCCGCTCCACCCTCGTCCGCAACGATGAAACCGAACCCCTTGCCGGGATCGAACCACTTTACGCGGCCATGCACAACCTGCACGGCCTTATCCGTTTCCATCATGTCCCGAGCCAATCCCCAGAATGTGCCCTCGCGCCAAGACATGCCCCTACTTTGATCATGGATTCAAGGGCTAAATCTTAACCTACTTTAAGGGTTTCGCTGTCATAGGGATGGGTTCAAGGGTTCAATCTGATAATATCCCAAGGTGTATCGATGGCATTGCGGGACCACCGGAAGCGGTCATGTAACCGGAATTGCCCATCCGCCCAGAACTCTATCTCCAGCGGACGTATCCTTATGCCCCCCCAGAACGGCGGCCGCTTCGGAATCGGTCCGTGGACGGCTGTCACCTTGGCAACTTCGGCCACCAGCGCGGCGCGCGACGACAGCGGCTCGGACTGCCGCGACGCCCAGGCGCCCAGCCTGCTTTTCAGGCTGCGGCTGTCGTAATAGGCATCCGCCTGCGGCCCCTCCTCTCGCTCGGTCACGCCGCGCACCCGCACCTGCCGCCGCAGGCTCTTCCAGTGCAGCACGAAGGCCGCCTTGCCCGACGCCTCGATCTCGCGGCCCTTCCGCGACCCGTAATTGGTGTAGAAGACAAAGGCATCCGCCTCGATCTCCTTCAGCAGCACCATGCGGACATTGGGCATCCCCCCGTCATCCACGGTCGCCAGCGCGATGGCATTGGGATCGTTGGGTTCCAGCGGCTCCGCCTCGGCCAGCCACGCCCGCGCGATGGCAAAGGGGTCGTCCCCCGCAAAAATCCCGCTTCTGTCCATGATATCCCGTCCAAACCTTCCAAGCGACGCAGCGGCCCGGCCCACCTTGATGCAGCCCGATGGATCGCCTACACGTCAACGACGACAACAAGGGTGGGCGAGGGACAGGCAATGTCAACGGGACTCATGGCAGGAAAGCGCGGCCTCATCATGGGTCTCGCCAATGACAAATCCATCGCCTGGGGCATCGCCAAGGCGCTTGCCGACCATGGGGCCGAAATGGCCTTCTCCTACCAGGGCGAGGCGCTGAAGAAACGCGTCGAACCGCTCGCCGCTTCCATCGGCACCCCGCTCCTCTTCGAATGCGACGTGGCGTCGGAAGAGTCGATGGACGCCCTCTTCGCCGGGCTCAAGGCCGAATGGGGCAAGATCGACTTCCTCGTCCATGCCATCGGCTTTTCCGACAAGAACGAACTGCGCGGCCGCTATGTCGATACGACGCGGGCAAACTTCCTGATGACGATGGACATTTCCGTCTATTCCTTCACCGCCGTCTGCCAGCGTGCGGCCGCGATCATGCCCGAGGGCGGCTCGCTCCTGACGCTGACCTATTACGGCGCGGAAAAGGTCATGCCGCATTACAACGTGATGGGCCTTGCCAAGGCCGCGCTGGAATCCAGCGTGAAATACATCGCCGAAGACCTGGGCAAGGACGGCATCCGCGTCAACGCCATCTCGGCCGGTCCCATCAAGACGCTGGCCGCATCGGGCATCGGCGACTTCCGCTACATCATGAAGTGGAACGAACTGAACTCCCCCCTCCGCCGCAATGTCACGCAGGAAGAGGTGGGCAAGGCCGCGCTCTACCTCCTGTCCGACCTCGGCTCCGGCACCACGGGCGAAAACCTGCATGTGGATGCAGGCTACCACGTCGTCGGGATGAAGGCCGTGGACGCCCCGGACATCGACGCGGTCACGGGGCGGAACGGCAAGGAATGACGCTCGCCACCTTCCTCGCGCTGGCCACGGTGCAACTGATGGCCGCCATCAGCCCCGGCCCCGCCGTGCTGATGACGGCCCGTACCGGCGTGACGCAGGGGCTGCGCATGGGCGTCTGGATGGCCGCCGGCATCGGCGCGGGCGCGGTGTTCTGGGCGATCTGCGCCCTGTTCGGTCTGGCCGTCCTGTTCAAGGTCGCCCCCACCCTGCTGACCGTGCTGAAGATCGCGGGCGGCGCCTATCTGGTCTGGATCGCCATCCAGATGTGGCGCCACGCCCCCGAACCGCTGTCCACCGATGCGACCGACAGAACCCTTCCCCGGACCGGCCCCGCCGCGATGTGGAAGGGGATCACCACCCAGCTTGCCAACCCCAAGCCCGTGGTCTTCTTCGGCGCCGTCTTCGCAGGGATGGTCCCGCCCGATACGCCCCTCTGGATCAAGGGCGCACTCCTCTGCGTCGTCTTCTCCACCGACTTCGTCTGGAATTGCATCGTCGCAAGGCTGTTCTCCTTCGACCGCAGCCGCCGTATCTACCTCTCGCTCAAGACCCTGATCGACCGCAGCTTCGGCGGACTGCTCGCCGCCCTCGGCCTCAAGGTCGCGCTCACCTGAAAGGGAACTGCCATGTCCGCCGAACGCCTGCCCCATGAAAAAGGCTTCCACGTCAGCTGGGACCAGATCCACCGCGACGCCCGTGCGCTGGCATGGCGGCTGGACGGCAAGGGCCCGGGCGAAGGCGGTGCATGGAAGGCCGTGGTCGGCATCACCCGCGGCGGGCTGGTTCCCGCAATGATCGTCTCCCGCGAACTCGACATCCGCGTGGTCGATACGATCAGCGTGAAATCCTACCACTCTGGCGGCGGCGCGCAGGACCAGCGGCGCGAGGCGCAGGTCGTGAAGGCCCCGCAGACCGATCTGATGGGCGACGGGTCGGGCATACTGATCGTCGATGACCTTGTGGACAGCGGCAGGACGCTGGAACTGATCCGCAGCCTCTACCCCAAGGCGCATTGCGCCACCGTCTATGCCAAACCCCACGGCAAGCCGCAGGTGGACACCTACGTGACCGAGGTGTCGCAGGACACCTGGATCTTCTTCCCCTGGGACATGGCGCTGCAATACGTCCAGCCCTTCCGCGGTAACGACTGACTTTTGCTCTTGCCCAGCGCCGCCCTTGTCCCGCACCCTTCGGGATGTTTGTGCAGTGACGAGTAGGGTGAGTGCCAATGACAGTGGGCGAACTGGAACAGATGAGCGACTTCGAGCAGATCGCCTCGGTGGTCGCACTGTGCGTTCTCGCATTGATGTGGATTTCCTTCTTCTTTCGGCGCTGACTGCCGATTGCACCGGAAGCGAAATCTGACGCAGATTTCGCCCCGCTTTCTGACGCAGAAAGCGGGGCCAACCCGCCCGCCCTCGGAATTTGCGCCAAATTCCGGCGCGAAATCTGCGCCAGATTTTGCCTGCGCTGCCAATGCGCACATCCCGACCCACCACCTTGTCGCAAACGGTGCACCCCTTGCGCAAATTGGCGGTCGCCCCCCGCCCGTTCCGCCCCTATCCTGCCCCCCGAACCGCGAACGGAGCCGAAGATGACCCTGCCCCTGAACCCCGCCATGGCCGCCACCGAACCGCCACCGGTGATGGAGGCCCGACGCTGGCTGCAGGGTGCCACCTTCCCCGCCAACCGCCCGCTGATCAACGTAAGCCAGGCCGCCCCCGTGGACCCGCCGCCACTCGCCCTGCGGCAGGCGCTGGCCGATGCCGCGCTGCAAAACGATGCCGCCCACCTTTACGGCCCCGTCCTCGGCCTGCCCGAACTCCGCGCCGAAATCGCGGCGCAGTGGTCCGCCGCCTATGGTGGCACCGTCACCCCCGAAAACGTCGCCATCACCCAGGGCTGCAATCAGGCCTTCACTGCCGTCATGTCCACCCTCGCGGGCGCGGGCGACGAAGTCATCCTGCCCACCCCGTGGTATTTCAACCACAAGATGTGGCTCGACATGCAGGGCGTCAAAGCCGTGCCCCTGCCCGCAGGCGAAGGGCTCATCCCCGAGGCCGAGGCCGCATCCCGCCTCATCACCCCCCGCACCCGCGCCATCGTCCTGGTCAGCCCCAACAACCCCGGCGGGGCCGAATACCCGGCCGAGACGCTGGCCGCCTTCCGCGACCTTGCCCGGGCGAACAACCTCGCCCTCATCGTCGATGAAACCTACCGCGACTTCGACTCGCGTTCTGGCCGCCCCCACGACCTCTTCGCCGACCCCGACTGGTCCGACACCCTGATCCAGCTCTACAGCTTCTCCAAGGCCTACCGCCTGACCGGCCACCGCGTCGGCGCCATCGTCGCCTCCCCCGCCCGACTGGCCGAGGTGGAGAAGTTCCTCGACACCGTCGCCATCTGCCCCTCGCAACTGGGCCAGATCGGCGCGCTCTGGGGGATGCGGAACCTCGCGCAATGGGTGGCGGGGGAACGCGCCGAAATCCTTGCCCGCCGCGCCGCCATGACGGGGGGCTTCGCCGCGCTGGAAAACTGGAAGCTCCTCGGCTGCGGCGCCTATTTCGCCTATGTCGAACACCCCTACCCCATGCCCTCGGACCAGCTGGCGAAACGCCTCGTCCACGAAGCTTCCCTCCTCATGCTGCCCGGCACCATGTTCCAGCCCGACACCCACCCCGAAGGCGCACGCCAGCTCCGCATCGCCTTCGCCAACATCGACGCGGCGGGCATCGCGGAAATGTTCAACCGCCTCGCCACGCTCCGCCTCTAGCCCCGCTTGCCCACCGCGCCCTGACCCACTAGACAGGCTCCGACATTTCCCAGTGCGGACAGGCGCGACCGATGGCCAAGACCACCCAGACCGAAGAACAGCCCCGCCGCAAACGGCAAAAGGCCGGCAACTACGTCGTCTGGGTGATCCTCGTCCTCGTGATGATCGGCCTCGGCGGCTTCGGCGTCACCAATTTCGGCGGCGGCATCACCGCCATCGGCAAGGTGGGCGACCGCGACATCGAAACCACCGACTACGCCCGCGCCCTGCAGCAGGAGATGAACGCCCTCTCCGCCCAGATCGGCCAGCCTGTCACCTTCGCCCAGGCGCAGGCCTTCGGCCTGGACCGGCAGGTGCTGCAACAGGTCATCACCCGCGCCGCGCTGGACAACGAAACCGCCCGCATCGGCATCTCGGCAGGCGACGCCTCCGTGGCCGCCGAAATCACCGCCATGCAGGCCTTCCGGGGCAGCGCCGGCAGCTTCGACCGCGAAGCCTACCGCTTCACCCTCGAACGCAACAACCTGACCGAAGCGCAGTTCGAACGCTCCATCCGCGAAGACATCGCCCGCTCCGTCCTGCAGGGCGCGGTGGTCGGCGGCTTCACCGCCCCCGCCCCGCTGACCGACGCCCTGACCGCCTATGCCGGCGAACGCCGCGGCTTCTCGCTCCTCGAACTCTCCGCCGCCGACCTGCCCGCCCCCGTGGCGGAACCCACCGACGCGGACCTGCAGACCTTCCACGACGCGAATATCGACCGCTTCACCCGCCCCGAGGCGAAACGCATCACCTATGTCGCGCTCATCCCCGAAACCGTCGCCCCGACGATGGAGGTGGACGAAACCGCGCTGCGCGCCCTCTATGACGACCGCATCGACGAATTCATGATCCCGGAAAAGCGCCTCGTCGAACGGCTCGCCTTCCCGACGGACGCCGACGCACAGGCCGCCAAGGCCCGCCTCGACGCGGGCGAGATCACCTTCGATGCCCTCGTCGCCGAACGTGGCCTGACGCTCGACACGATCGACCTCGGCGATGTGACCAAGGCCCAGCTCGGCGCGGCCGGGGACGCCGTCTTCGCCCTGACCGAACCGGGCATCGCAGGCCCCGCCCAGTCGGATGTCGGCCCCGCCCTCTTCCGCATGAACGCCATCCTTGCCGCGCAGGAAACCACCTTCGACGAGGCCAAGGAAACCCTCTCGGCCGAAATGCGCACCGATGCCGCCCGCCGCGCCATCTCGGCCCGGATCGAGGAAATCGACGACCTCCTCGCCTCCGGCGCGGAACTGGAGGAAGTGGCGCAAGAGGCGAAGATGGACATCGCCACCATCGACTACATCCCCACCGAAACCCCCGAAGGCATCGCCGCCTATCCCGACTTCCGCGAAGCCGCCGAAGCCCTGCAGGAAGGCGACTTCCCCGAGGCGATCCTGCTGGATGACGGCGCCCTCGTCGCCCTGCGTCTGGACGAGGTGGTGCCCCCCACCCCCATCCCGCTGGACGAAGTGCGCGACGACGTGACCGCCGCCTGGAAGGCAGAAGCCGAAGCCAAGGCGCTCGCCGCGCGCGCCGAAGAGGTGAAGGCCGAGGTGGAGGGTGGCAAATCCCTCGCCGCCTTCGGCATCGTCACGAAGAACCCCGCCATCATCCGCGACGGTTTCGTCGAAGGCGCCCCGCAGACCCTGCTGCCCACCCTCTTCGCCATGACCGAAGGCGAAATCCGCCTCGTGCAGGGCGACGGCTTCACCGGCCTCCTGCGCCTCGACGCCATCCTTCCCGCCGAAACCGCGGGCGAGGATGCCGAGGCCCTGCATGACTCCATCGCCATCCGCATCCAGCAGACCCTGGCGCAGGACGCCTTCGCGCTTTTCACCAATGCCCTTTCGGCCGAGGCGGGCATCCAGATCGACCAGACCGCCGTGAACGCGGTCCATGCCCAGATGAACTGAGCCCGGCATGAAACTGGAACCTTCTTTCGACGCCTTCGAACGCGGCTGGTCCGAAGGGCGCAACCAGGTCGTCCACGCCCGCATCGCGGCCGATCTCGATACGCCCGTCTCGTTGATGCTGAAACTGGCGGAAGCCCGCGCCGATACCTTCATGCTGGAAAGCGTGACAGGCGGCGAAGTCAGGGGCCGCTACTCCGTCGTCGGCATGAAACCCGACCTCATCTGGCAATGCCACGGCGACAGAAGCCGGATCAACCGCGAGGCCCGCTTCGACCCCGCGGCCTTCACGCCGCTGGAGGGCCACCCGCTCGACACGCTCCGCGCCCTGATCGCGGAAAGCCGGATCGACCTGCCGGACGGGCTGCCCGCCATCGCCTCGGGCCTCTTCGGCTATCTCGGCTATGACATGATCCGTCTGGTGGAACACCTGCCCGACGTGAACCCCGACCCGCTGGGCCTGCCCGATGCGGTGCTGATGCGCCCTTCGGTCGTCGCGGTGCTGGACGGGGTCAAGGGCGATGTCACCATCGTCGCGCCCGCCTGGGTGCAATCCGGCCTCACCGCCCGCGCCGCCTATGCGCAGGCCGCCGAACGGGTGATGGACGCGCTGCGCGACCTCGACCGCGCCCCGCCCGCCCAGCGCGACTTCGGCGAAGCCGCCCCCGTGGGCGAGGCACGGTCGAACTTCACCCATGACGGCTACAAGGCCGCCGTGGAAAAGGCGAAAGACTACATCCGTGCGGGCGACATCTTCCAGGTCGTCCCCTCGCAGCGCTGGTCGCAGCGCTTCGAACTGCCGCCCTTCGCGCTCTACCGCTCGCTCCGGCGCACCAACCCGTCGCCCTTCATGTTCTTCTTCAACTTCGGCGGGTTCCAGGTCATCGGCGCCAGCCCCGAAATCCTCGTCCGCCTGCGCGACGGCGAAGTCACCATCCGCCCCATCGCCGGCACCCGCAAGCGCGGCGCCACGCCCGAAGAGGACAAGGCGCTGGAACTCGACCTGCTGGCCGACCGCAAGGAACTGGCGGAACACCTGATGTTGCTCGACCTCGGGCGCAACGACGTGGGCCGCGTGGCAAAGGTCGGCACGGTAAGGCCGACCGAGAAATTCATCATCGAACGTTATTCCCACGTCATGCACATCGTGTCGAACGTGGTGGGCCAGATCGCGGATGGCGAAGACGCCCTTTCCGCCCTGCTGGCGGGCCTGCCCGCAGGCACGGTGTCAGGCGCCCCCAAGGTCCGTGCGATGGAAATCATCGACGAGTTGGAACCGGAAAAGCGCGGCGTCTATGGCGGCGGCGTCGGCTATTTCGCCGCCAATGGCGAGATGGACTTCTGCATCGCGCTGCGCACGGCCGTCCTCAAGGATGAAACCCTGTATATCCAGGCCGGCGGCGGCGTGGTCTATGACAGCGACCCCGAGGCGGAATATCAGGAAACGGTCAACAAATCCCGCGCCCTGCGCCGCGCCGCCGAAGACGCCGGCCTCTTCGCCCGCCGCGGCAACGCCTGACTTCGGCCTCGTGCCGGAAGGCGCGGTCCGTTCCGGACCGCATTCCCTTCCTGTCGCCATCGCGGCCAAGGCCGCGATGGCTCCGCGGGGGGCATTCTGCCCCCGTCGTCCGCAGGCGGACGACTCCCCCTGAGGATATTTAGGGACGGAAAATGACGGGAAGGGGCAGCCCCGATCCGTCGCGGGGACATTGGTTAAGAATGCGCTGTCGCGGCGTGCGTATGCACAGTTTGCGGTACAGAACGCGGCACAGGGTGCGGTACGGCCGGAATGGCCCACCTTTCCGGATTAATGCTGCGCTCTCAGGGGGTTGGCTCTGCCTCCAGCACGGCACTGACCGGCGCCAGCGCCACCGCCGCCGCCCGCCCCTCGACCGTCCATTCGAGGATCGCCGCCACCGTTTCGGGCCGCGTCCGGCCGATCACGACGACGCTTCCCTCCTGTGCCGCCTTGAAGGCCGCGCGGTCCAGATAGTTGCGCATCCGGGGGATGGATTCCCCTTCGGAATCAAGGATGCGGAAGATCACCGCCGCCGGCACGCCTTCGCGCCGCGCCACCTGGTCTGCGGGGTTCAGGCCGCGGTCATAGGTCAGCAGGCCACGCCCCTGTTCCGCCACGATCGGTACGATGGCCCGCGACAGATCCGCGGCGTCCTGCAAGCCACCCTCGGGACGGTCCAGCACGACCACCGCCTCCGGCAGCGCCAGGTCGAGTGTCTGGAAGGTCTGCTCCAGATCGCCCACCGTCGCCCCGTCCGGGATGCCCGATGCCAGCATCGCCACCTCCTGCCCGGCCTCCCGGTAAACCCTTGACGCTTCGGCGGAATCTTCACGGAGCGGGTCAAGGGCAAAGGTCACGGGGAAGGGCAGCGCAGCCAGCGTCGCACGATCCTCGGGGGGCGTGCCCTCGTCGATCAGGATGATGGAAAAGAGCGGCTTTCCGGCCGGATTGTCGAATGTCCGTGCAAAGAGTTCCAGCGGCGTCGTTCCCAGAACGGCCAGTTCTTCCGGAGCGGATTCGGGCAGCACCTCCGCCTCGTCCCCGATCCGTGGCAGACGGTCCGTCCTCACGCCCGGCACCGTCAGGGCGATCCCCTCATCGGGGGCAAGTCCGGGCTGGTTGGCGGGGTCCTCTGGCTGGGGCACAGGCTCCTGCGGCACGACGATGGCCGGTGCGGTCCGTGGCACGGCGGGCGGGGCGGGCTGCAGCAGGGCCTCTTCGACGTGGGCCGGAGGCGGGGCTTCCACCATCGGCGGAGCCGTCTCGGCAGGGGGCGACGCCAGGCCATCGGGCACTGCGACCCCCGGCCGCGTCTCTTGCGGAGCGGGGGCCGGAACCCCTGCTTCTGCCTGAAGACCGGTCCCGTCCGGCGCGTCGGGTGCGGTTGTGTCCACCGGAAGCGGCGGTTGCAGGACCGGCATTTCCTTTGCGGGTTCAGGCACTTGCGCGGCGGCTGCGGTTTCGTCTGCCGGCTGCGTCGCGGCTTCGGCGGGCGCGGGCCGGTTTCCCGCAGGAGGGGCCGTGGTTGCAGGTCCGGCGGGCGGTGCGGGGTCTGCCGCTTCGGGCGCCACGTCCACGGACGGTTCCTCCTCCGCCACCGTCTCCGGCACCTTCTGCAGGATTTCCGGCTGCACCTCGGTCTCCCGCGCCTTGGGCAAGGGCGTCGGCTCGGGAACGACGGCATCCGTTTCCGGCACCGACAGCGCGGCGGTCAGGCCGGCTGGCGGCGGCGCGATCTGCGAGACCACGCCCAACGCCGCCACCGCCACGACGCCGCCCCAGACCACGCCCCTTAGAAAACCGCCGCTCAACGCCTGCTCTCCTTCCTTCCGGTCCGCCCGGCGCAGCCCGAATGGCCGTCCGGGGGACCATCGGTGGCGTCACTATCACTTGACGCCCCTTTGCCGCTCGGCCCATGTATAGCCCGACCGTTCCCGGGGTTCATCCCCTATCCCGCAAGGCCCCGCAAGATGCTGCTTCTGATCGACAACTATGACAGCTTTACCTACAACCTCGTCCATTATCTGGGCGAGCTGGGGGCCGATGTCGTCGTGAAGCGCAACGATGCGCTGGACGTGCAGGCCGTCATGGCGATGCGCCCGGAATGCATCGTGCTGTCCCCGGGCCCCTGCGACCCCGCACAGGCGGGCATCTGCCTTCCCCTGACCCTTGCCGCGGCAGAGGCGCGTATTCCGCTTCTGGGCGTCTGTCTGGGCCACCAGACCATCGGGCAGACCTTCGGCGGCAAGGTCGTCCGCTGCCACGAGATCGTGCATGGCAAGATGGGCGAGATGCACCATGCGGGCAAAGGCGTGTTCCGCGGCCTGCCCTCGCCCTTCCTCGCCACGCGCTACCATTCGCTGGTCGTGGAGCGCGGCACCCTGCCCGACTGTCTGGAAGTCACGGCCTGGCTGGAGGATGGCACGATCATGGGCCTGCGCCACAAGGAGCGGCTTATCGAAGGCGTGCAGTTCCACCCCGAAAGCATCGCCTCGGAGCACGGGCATCAGCTTCTGCGGAATTTCCTTGACGAAGCAAAAGCTTATGCGGTGCCGGCATGAGTGACGCGCTGCGCCCCCTGATCGGCATCGCCGCCGAACGCGCCTTGACCCGCAAAGAGGCCGAAACCGCCTTCGAGGCCCTGTTCAACGGCGAAGGCACCCCCCGCGCAGATGGGGGGGTTCCTGATGGCGCTGCGGACCCGGGGCGAGACGGTGGATGAATATGCCGCCGCCGCCACGGTCATGAGGGCCAAGTGCAACAAGGTGACTGCCCCCGCCGGCGCGATGGACATCGTGGGCACCGGCGGCGACGGGAAAGGGACGCTGAACATCTCGACCGCTGCCGCCTTCGTGGTGGCGGGGGCTGGCGTGCCGGTGGCCAAGCATGGCAACCGCAACCTGTCGTCCAAATCCGGCTCTGCCGACGCGCTGACGGAACTGGGGCTGAACGTGATGGTCGGCCCCGACGTGGTCGAAACCTGCCTGGCCGAGGCCGGGATCGGCTTCATGATGGCGCCCATGCACCACCCCGCCATGCGCCATGTCGGCCCCGTGCGGATGGAACTCGGCACGCGGACGATCTTCAACATATTGGGTCCGCTCACGAATCCGGCAGGCGCCAAGCGTCAGCTGACGGGGGCCTTCTCGCCGAAACTGATCCGCCCGATGGCCGAAACGCTGCTGGCGCTGGGGTCGGAGAAGGCGTGGCTCGTCCATGGCGGCGACGGCACGGATGAACTGTCCATCGCGGCAAAGTCCAAGGTTGCGGCGCTTGAAGGCGGGATGATCCGCGAATTCGACATCGGGCCGGAAGATGCGGGCCTGCCCTATCACCCCTTCGAGTCGCTCCTCGGTGGCACGCCTGCCGAAAACGCCGTCGCCCTGCGGGCCCTGCTGGATGGGGCGCAGGGGGCCTATCGGGATGCCGTCCTGTTCAACGCTGCCGCCGCGCTGGTCGTGGCCGAAAAGGCCTCCAGCCTGACCGAAGGCGTGGACCTCGCCCGCACCTCCATCGACAGCGGCGCGGCCAAGGCCAAGGTCGAAGCCGTCGCCCGCATCACCTCGGCGGCCTGACCGCCCGCATCTGTCAGGAAGACCGCATGACCACGATCCTCGACCGCATCAAGGCCTACAAGCTGGAGGAAGTCGTCGCCCGCAAGGCGCAGCGTTCCCTTCACGACCTTGAAGAAGCTGCCAATGCCGCCCCCGCCCCCCGCGGCTTCGCCCGCGCCCTGACAGAAGCCGCGCAGTCGGGCTATGGGCTGATCGCGGAAATCAAGAAAGCCAGCCCTTCCAAGGGTTTGATCCGCGCCGATTTCGACCCGCCCGCCCTTGCGCGCGCCTATGAGGCCGGGGGGGCCACCTGCCTTTCGGTCCTGACCGACGGTCCCAGCTTCCAGGGGGCGGACGAATACCTGGTGCAGGCGCATCAGGCCACCAACCTGCCCTGCATCCGCAAGGATTTCATCTACGACCCCTACCAGATCACCGAGGCGCGGGGTCTGCACGCCGATTGCATCCTGCTGATCATGGCGTCGCTCTCCGACAGCCAGGCGCAGGAGCTGGAAGATGCGGCCTTCGCCTGGGGCATGGATGTCCTGATCGAGGTGCATGACGAGGCGGAACTCGACCGCGCCGCGCGACTGAAATCCCCGCTCATCGGGATCAACAACCGCAACCTCCACACCTTCGAGGTGACGCTGGACACCACCCGCAACCTCGCCCGCCGCGTGCCGGAAGACCGGCTGATCGTGGCCGAAAGCGGCCTCTACACCGCCGACGACCTTGCCGACCTTGCCCGCTATGGCGCACGCTGCTTCCTGATCGGGGAAAGCCTCATGCGTCAGAAGGACGTGGAAGCCGCGACCCGCGCCATCCTGACGCGTCCGCTGACTGGCCAACGCTGATGTCCAACCCGCTGACCCATTTCGACGATCAAGGCCATGCGCATATGGTCGATGTGTCGGGCAAGCCCGTCACAGACCGCACCGCCATTGCCGAAGGCTGCGTGGTCATGACGCCCGAAACGCTGGCGCTGGTGACGGAAGGCCGTGCCAAGAAGGGCGATGTGCTGGGCGTGGCGCGGCTGGCGGGGATCATGGGGGCCAAGCGGACCGCCGACCTGATCCCCCTGTGCCACCCCCTGCCCGTCACAAAAGTCGCGCTGGACCTTGTGCCGGACACCGGCCTTCCCGGCATCCGCGTCACCGCCACGGTCAAGACCGGCGGCCAGACCGGGGTGGAGATGGAGGCACTCACCGCCGTCTCGGTCGCCTGCCTGACGGTCTATGACATGCTGAAGGCTGCCGAAAAGGGGATGCGGATCGAAGGCATCCGCCTGCTGATGAAGGACGGCGGCAAGTCCGGCCGGTTCGAGGCGGGCGCATGATCTCGGTGGACGAGGCGCTGTCGCGCTGCTTCGCCCTCGTCTCGGCCCTTGGCACCGAAACCGTGCCGCTCCGCGCCGCTACTGGCCGGGTCATGCCGCAGCCCGCGATTGCCCGCCTGACGCAACCGCCCTTCCCCGCCTCGGCCATGGACGGCTATGCAGTGCAGGGTGACCCTGCAGCCGGTGACCGCTTCACCCTGATCGGCGAGGCGGGCGCAGGCCATGCCTTTGCGGACCGCATCGGCCCCGGCCAGGCCGTCCGCATCTTTACCGGCGCCCCCGTCCCCGAAGGCGCGACCCGCGTGGTGATACAGGAGGATGTGGTCGCCGAAGGGCGCACCATCACCATCCGCCCGAATGCCGACAAGGGCACCCATATCCGCCCCGCCGGACAGGATTTCCGCGAAGGCGACACCCTCTCTCCCCGCCGCCTGCGCGCCAATGACGTGGCGCTTCTGGCGTCGATGAACATCCCCGACGTCACCGTCACCCGCCGCCCCGTCGTCGCCATCATCCCCACGGGGGACGAACTGGTGATGCCCGGCGAAACGCCCCGCGTCGACCAGATCATCGCGTCGAACAGCTACGCCCTCGCCGCCATGGTCGAGGCAGAGGGGGCCGAAGCCCGCCTTCTGCCCATCGCGCGGGATACCGAGGAGGAGTTGTTCACCGTCCTCTCCATGGCCGAAGGGGCCGACCTCGTCGTGACCATCGGCGGCGCGTCGGTGGGGGACCATGACCTTGTCGGACGGGTGGCCGAAAGCATGGGGATGGAACGCGCCTTCTACAAGATCGCCATGCGCCCCGGCAAACCGCTGATGGCAGGCCGCCTGCGCGGCATCCCGATGCTGGGCCTGCCGGGCAATCCGGTGTCGTCGATCGTCTGCGGCCACCTGTTCCTGCTGCCGATGGTCCGTGCCCTGCTGGGCCTTGGGGAACACCCCCCCGCCACCCGCCGCGCCGTGCTGTCGCAAGACCTCGCCGCGAACGGCCCGCGCACCCATTACATGCGCGCCCGTCTCTCCCACGGCCCCGCGCTGCCGCTGATCACACCGTTCGACCGGCAGGACAGCGCGCTGCTGACCATCCTGACCGAAGCCGACGCCCTGCTTATCCATGCCAAGGACGGCCCCGCCCTGCCGGCAGGGACGGAAGTGGATTACCTGCCGATTTGACCCGCCCTGCGCGGCACGCTTGACACAAAACGGGAACACTGGCAGAACATTACACCAACATCATGGACGTTGGAGGGGCTATGCTGACCCGGAAACAGCTGGAACTCTTGGATTTCATCAAGACCCGCATGGATGCCGACGGCGTCCCCCCGTCCTTTGACGAGATGAAGGAGGCGCTGGACCTGCGGTCCAAGTCCGGCATCCACCGCCTGATCACCGCGCTGGAGGAACGGGGTTTCATCCGCCGCCTTGCACACCGGGCGCGGGCCCTTGAAATCGTGAAGCTCCCCGAAGCGATGGAGAAGGCGGGTTTCAAGCCGCGCCTCGTCGCCTCCACCCCCGCGCCGGCCGCACCGCCCCGCAACGCGATGCCGGTCGAAGCGGCAAATGCGCTGGAACTGCCCGTCATGGGCCGCATCGCCGCCGGCGTCCCGATCGAGGCGATTGCCGAGGTTTCGCATCATGTCGCCGTCCCCGGTTCCATGCTGTCGGGGCGCGGGCATCACTACGCGCTGGAGGTGAAGGGCGACTCGATGATCGAGGCGGGCATCAACGACGGCGACATCGTCGTGATCCGCGAACAGTCCAACGCCGACAATGGCGACATCGTGGTGGCGCTGGTGGAAGAACAGGAAGCAACGCTGAAACGCTTCCGCCGCCGCGGGAACATGATCGCGCTGGAAGCCGCGAACCCGGCCTACGAAACCCGCGTCTTCCCGGACCATGCCGTCCGCGTGCAGGGGCGGCTTGTGGGCCTCATCCGCACCTACTGAACCGGATCGGCAACAGCGGCGGGCGACCACCGCCGCCTGTCGGCCCTGGTCGTCGTTACGATGACTGCTCCGCCCGAATAGTCCAACGCCAATGTCCCGCTGCGGGCCAACATCGCGTCGGTCACCTGCAAACAGTCGCCAGCCAGGCCCGTCGGCGCAGACACGACAAGTAAGGCATGTCGCATGCAGGCATCCGCAGGGACTTGCCCCTCGACCAACAGTCCGGTCGCGGTTCCGCCAATCAGGAATTTCCGCCCACCCGCAACCTCTTCAAAGCCGACGCGGCTTGCCGCTTCGCGCTGGAGCGCAAGGTCGCCGTCATTTTCCAGCCAGTTACGCACCATGAACCCGCCGCCCCTTTCCGCAGACAGGGCACGGCCATCCGGCCCCATCACACCGACGATCCCGCCCGCACCGACCAGCACCGCAGGACGCGGGGCCAGAACCCACATCGCAAGCGCCACGCTCACCGGTACAAGGCCCATCCAGCGCCAACGCCCCGACCAGAGCACGATGAACAGTAGCCCCAGCGACAGCCAGCCCAGCACCATCCCGGGCGGGGCCTTGATCGCCGTAACGGACCCTTCCAGCGCCGCCACCTCGTATGCGACGAACAGGATCCAGCGGCAGCCCATCTCCATCACCCACAACGGTGGCCCTGCCAGACCGAAGGGTGCTGCCAGCCCCGCCAAGGCGCCCGCAGGCATCACCACCAATCCCATCACCGGCCCGGTCAACAGGTTCGCCAACAGCCCGTAGTCCGTGAACCTGTTGAAATGTGCGGCAGCATAGGGCGCCGTTGACAGCCCCCCCACCAGCGAGGCCAGCACCGCGGTCATCCCCACGCGCAGCAGCCACGGCACCTGCCGCCCCGCCGACCAATCCGTCAGCGCCGAGAACGAAACGATAAGTGCCACCGTTGCCGCGAAGCTCATCTGGAAGCCCGGAGAGAGCAGCGCCTCGGGCTGCCACAGCAGCAGGATGATGCCCGCAATCGCAACTGACCGCAGGGTCAGTGCCCGCCTGTCCAGCAGGACGGCCACCAGCATGACCGCAACCATGATGAAGGCCCGTTCTGTCGCGACATTCGCGCCCGATAGCAGCAGGTAGAAACAAGCCACCCCTAGCGAAACCGCCGCAGCCGCCTTCTTGCTGTTTACGCGCAGGGCAAGGGGGGGAACCAGCGCCAGCCCGTATCGCAGGAACCCGAAGGTGAAGGCGACGAGGAAGGCCATGTTCATCCCCGATATGGCAAGCAGATGCGCCAATGACGAATCCCGCAGCGCCGCGACGGCCTCGACTGACAGTCCCGACCGGTCCCCCGTCAGGACGCCCGCTGCGAAGGCACCGGCATCGCCGTCTATGCGCGACCGGATCGCGCCTGAAAGATGGGACCGCAACCGGCCAACCCTCTCTTCCCCCGCAAGCGCCTGCTGCCAAAGCAGGACGGGCACGCGCGTGTAACCGACCGCGCCCAGAGACTCGAAGAACGCCATGCGGCGGAAGTCGAAGGCGCCCGGCTCCACCGGCCCTTCCGGCGCGGACAATCGCGCGGTGGTCATCACGACATCCCCGGGCAGAGGCGCATCCAGCGCATGGTCGCCGTGAAGGGACAATCTGACACTGTGCGGAACGCGGGCGGGATCGCGCCTCTCCAGCCAGACCCGGTCCATGGTGATCCGCAATGCGCCGGACTGCGAACGGTCGAGGTCGATCACCCGTCCGGTAATGGGTCCGTAATATGTCCCGTCCAGCATGGGCGCCGCAACGACCAGAACCCGCAGCCCGCAAGCAAGCGCACCGATGACGACGCAACAGACCATGACGGAAACAGGCGCCAAAAGGCGCCACCGCAGGGCAATTGCAGACATCACCGGACAAAGGGCTGCACCGCCGGCATATGCGGCAACAGAGGGTTCATCGGGCAGGGCGAACCATAGCCCGATCCCGACGCCGAGCCCGACCGGAACAAAACCGAAGAGCCGCCCCCGCCGCGCCTCCAGCGCGTCGAACGGCCTTCGCAGCAGCGCCCCCACCCCCCGCACCTTGTTTCCCGCCCCGCGACCCCTTAGACAGACCGCCGACCCTAATTCCCGTCTGGTTTCCGAAAGGTTAAGCCGCCATGTGCGCCGATACGCCCGTCGTCACCCGCTTCGCCCCATCGCCGACGGGATATCTGCACATCGGCGGGGGGCGGACCGCCCTGTTCAATTGGCTTTACGCCCGCGGACGCGGCGGCAAATTCCTTCTGCGGATCGAGGATACGGACCGCGAACGGTCCACACCCGAGGCGACCGAAGCAATCCTTCAGGGCCTGCGCTGGCTGGGGCTGGACTGGGACGGGGACGCCGTCAGCCAGTTCGAACGCAAGGACCGCCATGCCGAGGTCGCGCATCAGATGCTGGCGCGCGGAACGGCCTACAAATGCTTCTCCACTCCCGAGGAGATCGCCGCATTCCGTGCCGAGCAAGAGGCAAAGGGCGTCTCCTACGCCGTCTTCCAGAGTCCGTGGCGCGATGCCGATCCTGCGGCGCATCCCGATGCCCCCTATGCCATCCGCATGAAAGCACCGCGGACCGGCGAAACGATCGTCGAGGACGCCGTGCAGGGCACCGTGAAATTCCGTAACGACCAGTTGGACGATATGATCGTCCTGCGGTCCGACGGTACGCCGACGTACATGCTGGCCGTCGTGGTGGATGACCATGATATGGGCGTCACCCATGTGATCCGTGGCGACGACCACCTGAACAACGCGGCGCGTCAGCAGATGGTCTATGACGCCATGGGTTGGCCAATTCCGGTCTGGGCGCATATCCCGTTGATCCATGGACCGGACGGCAAGAAACTGTCCAAACGACACGGGGCTACGGCCGTCGGCGACTATCAGGCCCAGGGCTATCCGGCCGCCGGAATGCGCAATTACCTGACGCGTCTTGGCTGGGCACACGGGGATGACGAATTCTTCACGTCGGAACAGGCGATGGAATGGTTTGACCTGAAGGGAATCGGCCGCTCTCCCGCCCGTCTGGATTTCAAGAAACTGGAAAGCATCTGCGGCCTGCACATCGCCGCGACCGGCGATGCTGCGCTGCTGCATGAACTCGAAGGATACCTTGTGGCATCGGGCCGCCCGCCCCTGTCGGCATCGCAGCGCGACCTCCTGTCGCGTGCCATGTATTGTGTGAAGGATCGTGCCAAGACCTTCCCGGAACTGA
>AYNO01000056.1 GCA_000500915.1 Rhodobacter sp. CACIA14H1 | reverse complement strand
GGTGATCGCGCCGTGGCGGCTGTGGGACCTGACCAGCCGCACGAAGCTGCTGGAATTTGCGGAGGCCAACCAGATTCCGATCGCCAAGGACAAGCGGGGCGAGGCGCCCTTCTCGGTCGATGCGAACCTGCTGCATACGTCTTCCGAAGGGAAGGTGCTGGAGAACCCCGCCGAGGAAGCGCCGGAGTTCGTGTACCAGCGCGTGGTGCCGGTGGAGAAGGCGCCGGATCAGGCGGAATATGTGGAGATTTCCTTCGAGCGCGGCGATGCCGTGGCCATCAACGGCGAGGCGCTGTCGCCTGCCACCATCCTGACGCGGCTGAACGAGATGGGCGGGCGGCATGGCGTGGGCCTGCTGGACCTTGTGGAAAACCGGTTTGTCGGGATGAAGTCGCGGGGGCTGTATGAAACCCCCGGTGGCACGATCCTGCTGGAGGCGCATCGCGGGATCGAGCAGATCACGCTGGATTCGGGGTCGGGCCACCTGAAGGATTCGATCATGCCGCGCTATGCGGAGCTGATCTATAACGGCTTCTGGTTCAGCCCCGAGCGGGAGGCGCTGCAAGCCCTGATCGACAAGACGCAGGAGCATGTGACGGGGACCGTACGGGTGAAGCTGTACAAGGGGTCTGCCCGTTGCGTGGCGCGGTGGTCCGACCATTCGCTGTATTCGGAGAAACACGTCACGTTCGAAGAGGACGCGGGCGCCTATGACCAGAAGGACGCGGAAGGGTTCATCCGCCTGAACGCTCTGCGGCTGAAGCTGATTGCGACGCGGAATGCGCGGGTGAAGTGAGGCTTCGCCTAACGCCTTGAATTCGGGCGGGCTTTGGCCCGCCCTTTTCGTTTCAGGACAGCTTCTTTTCGGCCTGTGCATCCAGCGCAGCGTTCAGCCTTTCAGGTTCCCAATCGGCTGCCAAAGCCTCTGCCACCAGTGCCGCCTGCGTCTTTGGGGCCATGCCGCCGAGCGGGGGGTCTCGGTCGAGGTTGGTGGGGAAGCTGTAGCCTTCGGCCGATGCCGCGATGGCGTTGGCGATCCGGGTTTCGGTCAGGCTGCCGTCGTTTTTCGCGGCGCGGAGGGTGGGGTAGAGCGCCTTGACCATGCGGGTGCGGTCCACCGTTTCCATGGCGCGGCCATAGGCGGAGGAGACCTGGAACAGGTTGACCATGCGGCGGATATCGGTGCTGCGGTTGGTGCCCGCGGCGTGCAGGAGGGCGGGCGAGAAGAACAGCATGTCGCCCTTGGCCAGTGGCAATTGCACATGGTTTTCAACGAAGTAGGCGCGGAAGTCGGGGCGGTTCATCGCAAGGTAGCCGGCGTCGTAGGCCTGCGAGAAGGGCAGCAGTTGCGTGGGGCCGGTTTCCACGGTGGCGTCCACATGGGCGATGGCGCCTTGCAGGGTCAGGACGGGCGAGAGGAGCTGGACGTGGCGGGGATAGCGTTCGATCTGCGCCGCCGACTGGAAGCCGAGGTGGTAATCGCGGTGGGGGGACTGCGCCGCGCCGCCGGGGTTTACGACGTTGAGCTGCGCCGTGATCTGGTAATGAGGGCCGAGCCATGCCTCGGATATCGCCGCAAGGAAGGGGTTGGCGTAGTAGCGGGCGAAGTTCGCGGGGTCCGCAAGGCAATGTTTTTCCAAGGAATTCCATAGGCGATCGTTCGCGCCCGGCTTGGCGAAATGGTCGCCGCCTGCGGTGCCGGCGCGGTTCTGTTCGTCGATCAGGCGGAAGAAGAGGGCGGTGGCTTCGTCCACCATCGCAAGGTCGGGTTCGGCGCCCTTGAGGACGACGACGCCGGGGCCGGAAAGCAGGGCTTCGGCCCATTCGGCCATCAGGGCGCGGCGGTCTTCGGGGGAGTCGAGAGAGGCGAGGAGGGAGGGGCAATCATAGATCAGGACGTTCTTCTGCACATCCGCCGCAAGGGGGTAGTCCGAAAGGGAAACCGTTTGGGAACAGAGGGTTGCGAGGTCTTCGAGACGGCAATCCTCGGCCCGCAGATAGACGCGGGACGTACGGGCGGCAATGGTGGAATGGTTGAGCATGGGATCCTCCCCGATCCTGTTTGGGGGAGTTTGCGCCTGCTTTGGCGGGGCGGCAAGGGGCGGCTTGACGGTTTCCCGTCAGAGTTTGTGTCGTGCAAGCCTTTGATAATGCGGCAAAGCCTGTTCCACGAGGGGGGCGTATTGCGCAGGGAGAATGGGAAGCGGGCCCTCGGCTTCGCCGAAGCCGGTGGAGGCGTGGACGGCGTTGTACCAGTGGGGGGCCCAGACGCCGTCGTAGGGTTTGGGGCCGGGTGGCCAGGACAGCATCGAGTCGTGGAAGGGGATGCCCAGCGCGGTGCAGAGTTTTCCCAGCGATTCCCGTGGGTTGGCGCGGATGTCGGCGCTGTCGATCACGGGCGGGGGGTGGCCGAGCCATTGGGCGACTTCGTCGAACAGTTCCGCCTGCTGGACGAAGCCGATATCGGCCAGCGTCGGGGCTTCGCGTTTCTGGCTGTAGCTGGCGACGACGCGGGCGGGGTGGCGGATGAGGAAGACGTTGGTGAGCGCACGCATGAAGCCGCGGTCGAAGGCGGGGATCATGTGGAGCGTCATATGCTTTTGATAATAAATCGATTTTCCGTCCGGTATCACCCCCGCACATGCGGCGGCGACCGAGTCGGGGTCGGCGTCATGGGCCGCGATGATGGCGTCGCGCATGGGGTGGTCGATGCGCGTTTCCGCCAGATAGGCCGCGTAGAAGGGTTCGTCCCAGACCGCGCAATCGGGGCGGGCGGCGAAGGAATACATCAGGGCGGTGGACAGGTTCCGGGGACCGGACCACATGGCGATCTTCATCTGCATTCCCTGTGCCGTGTCCTGTGCCGCGAAGTGTACCGCAAACTGTGCATACGCTACGAACGGGCCACGAGGGATTTGTAAAGGGTTCTGATCCGTTCGGTCATCGGTCCCATCTGCCCCGTTCCGATCCGCCGTCCGTCGATGATGCCCACGGGCGTCTGTGCGCCGAAGGTGCCGGTCAGAAACGCCTCGTCCGCGCCGTAGGTATCGACGAGCGAGAAATTGCGTTCAAAGACCGGGATGCCGTTTTCGCGGCAGAGCTGGATCACCTTGCCCCGCGTGATGCCGTTCATGCAGTAATCGCCGGTTGACGTCCAAACCTCGCCCTTGCGGACGATGAAGAAGTTGCAGGCGTTGGTCGTGTTCACGAAGCCGTGGACGTCGAGCATCAGCGCCTCGTCCGCGCCGGCCTTCTGGGCGGCGATACAGGCGAGGATGCAGTTCAGCTTGGAATGGCTGTTCAGCTTGGGGTCCTGCGTCATGGGCAGGCCGCGCAGGTGGGGGACGGTGGCGAGCGTGATGGGGCGCGGGAGTTTGGGGCGCGAGTGTTCCATGATGATGGCGACGGTCGGCCCCTGTTGCGACAGGCGCGGGTTCTGGAAGGGGCGGGTCTTCACCCCTCGCGTGACCATCAGGCGGCAATGGGCGTCGGTTTCCATGCCGTTGGCCTTTTGTGTCTCTAATACGGCGGAAATCATCTGGTCGGGGGTCATACCGATGTCGAGGTCGATGGCCTTTGCAGCCTCGTACAACCGGTCCATGTGTTCTGTGATGAAGGCCCATTTGCCGTCGTAGAGGCGGATGCCTTCCCAGACGCCGTCGCCCAGCATGAAGCCCGAGTCATAGACGGAAACGAGAGCATCCTTCTTCGGGACGATGCGGCCGTTGACGTAGATGAGGATCGACTCGTTGCGGATGTCCTCTTCCGCCGCGTGGGTGGAGACGTGGTCGGTCATGGCTTGGCCCCCCTTGTTGGCGGCGACGCTAGCGGGCGGGGGCGGGAAGGTGAAGGGGGTCACCTGTGCGTGAGGTCACGGCAGGGTGAATTGCGGCAAGGGAGGGGGCACGCAAGGGTTGCGGCAAAGGAGTCCCGCCATGCATCGCGTGTTCACCATTGCCGCCCTTGCCGTGACACTGTTCCTGTCCGCCGTCCTTGGCGCGGCCAGCCATGCCGCCGAGGGGAAGGCCGTGGTCGCGGGGGGCTGTTTCTGGTGCGTGGAGGCGGATTTCGAAAAGGTGCCGGGGGTGGTTGCGGTCGTGTCGGGCTATACGGGCGGGACGGTGAAGAATCCGACCTACAAGCAGGTGAGCGCGGGCGGGACGGGGCATTACGAGGCGGTGGAGATCACCTTCGACACGGGGTGCATCAGCTATGAACAGGTGTTGCGCCTGTTCCTGCGGTCGGTCGATCCGCTGGATGCGGGCGGGCAGTTCTGTGACCGGGGGGAGAGTTACCGGACGGCGATTTTCGTCTCTGATCCTGCGGAAAAAGCCGCTGCGCAGGCGGCTGTGGCCGAGGCGTCGCGGGCTTTGGGTGTTGCGGTGGTGACGCCCGTCCTGACGGCAGGTGCGTTCTGGCCTGCCGAGGACTACCATCAGGATTACTACAAGAGCCGCGATATCGTGCTGACGCGGGCGGGGCCGAAGCAGAAGCGGAACGCCTATGCCTTCTACCGCGAGGCCTGCGGGCGGGATGCGCGGGTGAAGGCGGTCTGGGGCGATCAGGCGGCCTTTGTGAAATAGCGCGGCGGGCCTTTCGCGGGGTGAAGGGCTTTTGTAGGGTTTCCCCGGAACAGGGGGGCCGATGAGCGAAGACACCGTCACGCCGATGATGGCGCAGTATCTGGAGATCAAGGCGCAGAATCCCGGGGCGCTGCTGTTCTACCGGATGGGCGATTTCTACGAGATGTTCTTCGAGGATGCGGTCGCTGCGGCGGAGGCGCTGGATATCGCGCTGACGAAGCGCGGGTTTCATCTTGGCGAGCCGATTTCGATGTGCGGCGTGCCGGTCCACGCCGCCGAGGGCTATCTGCTGACGCTGATCCGCAAGGGGTTTCGCGTGGCGATTGCCGAGCAGCTGGAAGACCCGGCCGAGGCGAAGAAGCGCGGGTCCAAGGCGGTGGTGCGGCGGGATGTGGTGCGGCTGGTCACGCCCGGCACGCTGACCGAGGACGCGCTGCTGGAGGCGCGGCGGCATAACTTCCTGTGTGCCTTTGCCGAGGTGCGGGAGGAGTCGGCTTTGGCCTGGGCTGACATTTCCACCGGAGAGTTGCGGGTGATGCCCTGCGCGCCGGCGCGGCTGGGGCCGGAACTGGCGCGGCTGGCCCCGCGCGAGGTGCTGATTTCCGAGGCGCGGGAGGCGGATTGGGCCGGGTTAGTGACTGAATCCGGCGCATCGCTGACGCGGTTGGCGCGGGGGTCTTTCGACTCGATTTCCGCCGAGAAGCGGTTATGTGCGCTGTTCGATGTGGGGACGCTGGAGGGGTTCGGTCGGTTCGACAGGGCGGAACTGTCGGCGATGGGGGCGCTGGTCGATTACCTGGACCTGACGCAGCGGGGGAAACTGCCGCTGCTGCGGCCGCCGGTGAAAGAGGCGCCGGGCGGGGCGATGCAGATCGATGCCGCCACACGGCGCAATCTGGAGCTGACGCAGGCCTTGAGCGGGGGGCGCGAGGGGTCGCTGCTGGCGGCGGTGGACCGGACGGTGACGGCACCGGGGGCGCGGTTGCTGGAACGGCGGATCTCATCGCCGTCGCGGGACCTGCCGGTGATCCATGCGCGGCTGGAGTCGGTGCGGTTTCTGCTGGAACAGAGCCTGTTGCGGGCCGAATTGCGCGATGCGCTGCGGCGGGTGCCGGATATGGACCGTGCGCTGTCGCGGCTGGCGCTGGATCGGGGGGGACCGCGTGACCTTGCGGCGATACGGGCGGGGCTGACGCAGGCGGTATCGGTGGCGGCGCGGTTGGCGGGGGCCCCTGCCCTGCTGGCGGATGCGGCGGCGGCGTTGGTGGGGCATGAGGCGCTGGTGGAGTTGCTGGATCAGGCGCTGGTGGCAGAGCCGCCGCTTCTGGCGCGGGACGGGGGGTTTGTCGCGCCGGGCTATGACGCAGAACTGGATCAGGCACGGCGGCTGCGGGACGAGGGGCGCGGGGTGATCGCGTCGATGCAGGCGGATTTCATCGCGGCGACGGGAATCCAGAGCCTGAAGATCAAGCATAACAACGTGCTGGGCTATTTCATCGAGACGACATCCACCCATGCGGAGCGGATGCTGTCGCCGCCATTGTCCGAGACGTTCATCCATCGGCAGACGACCGCGGGGCAGGTGCGGTTCACGACGGTGGAACTGTCGGAGATGGAGACGCGCATCCTGAACGCGGGCAACCACGCGCTGGAGATCGAGAAGCGGCATTTCGAGGCGTTGCGGGAGGCGGTGCTGGCGCAGGCGGGGCCGGTGGGCGCGGCGGCGCGGGCCTTGGCGGAGGTGGATCTGGCGGCGGCCTGGGCCGATCTGGCGGCAGAGGAAGGCTGGGCGGAGCCTGTGGTGGATGAGAGCCGCGCCTTCGTGGTGGCGGGCGGGCGGCATCCGGTCGTGGAACGGGCGCTGCGGCGGCAGGGGGCGGGGCCCTTCGTGGCCAATGACTGTGCCTTGACGGAGGGGGACACGCCCGCGATCTGGCTGCTGACCGGGCCGAACATGGCGGGGAAGTCCACCTTCCTGCGGCAGAACGCGCTGATCGCGCTTCTGGCGCAGGCGGGGAGCTTCGTGCCTGCGGCGCGGGCGCATATCGGGGTGGTGTCGCAACTGTTCAGCCGCGTGGGGGCGGCGGATGATCTGGCGCGGGGGCGGTCCACCTTCATGGTGGAAATGGTCGAGACGGCGGCGATCCTGAACCAGGCGGACGACCGAGCGCTGGTCATCCTGGACGAGATCGGGCGGGGGACGGCGACCTATGACGGGCTGTCCATTGCCTGGGCGACGATGGAGCATCTGCACGGGATGAACCGCTGCCGCGCCCTGTTCGCCACGCATTACCACGAAATGACGGCGCTGGCGGGGAAGCTGCCGGGAGTGGAGAACGCGACCGTTTCGGTGAAGGAATGGGAGGGCGAGGTCATCTTCCTGCACGAGGTCCGCAAGGGTGCGGCGGACCGGTCCTATGGCGTGCAGGTGGCGCGGCTGGCGGGGTTGCCTGCGGCGGTGGTGGATCGGGCCAAGGTGGTGCTGGAGGCGCTGGAATCCGGCGAGCGGCAGGGGGGTGCGCGGCCCAAGGCATTGATCGATGATCTGCCGTTGTTTTCGGTCGCGCCTGCTGCCCCCCCTGCCCCGCGTGTGGTGGCGAAGGAATCCGTTGTGGAGGCGCGGTTGAAGGACGCGCATCCCGACGAGATGACGCCGATGGAGGCGCTGCGGTTTGTCTATGAACTGAAGGACTTGCTTAAGGGCTAGGCCGCTTCATCTCGGCCCAAATACCCCACGGGGGTCAGCCATCGAGTTCGCCATCGGTTCGAGAACCGATGGCTGACGGGGTGTGAAACCCCCGGTCCTCGCCCGGCCTCAGGCGCCGGTGTTGGAGGACACGCCCACCTGCGCTGGGCGCAGGAGGCGGTCGTGGAGCATGAAGCCTTCGGTCATCACCTGGATGATCTGGCCGGCCTTGGTGCCGGGAACGGGCGCTTCGAACATGGCTTCGTGGTTCTGGGGGTCGAACATGTCGCCGACCTTGGGCGTGATGGGTTTCACGCCGTGTCGGGTCATCACGTTGGTCAATTCGCGCAGGGTCAGCTGCACGCCTTCGAACAGGGCCGATGCGGCGGCCTTCTGTTCATCGGTCGCAGCGTTCAGGGCGCGGTTCAGGTTATCGAAGACGGGAAGCAGGTCGCGGGCAAGGCGGGTGCTGCCATACTGTTCCGCCTCGCGCCGGTCGCGTTCGCCGCGCTTGCGGGCGTTTTCGGCATCGGCCAGCGCACGCATGAAACGGTCGCGGAGTTCGTCACGTTCGGCCTTCAGCGCCTCGATCTCTGCCACATCGGCGAAGTCCTCGAGGCCTTCCTCGATGGCGAAATCTTCGGAAACCGATTTGTCGTCTGCCATAGTCCTACTGCCTTCTTCACTTGCCCCGTTCGGACACCAGACGCCCGACGAGTTGCGCCGTGTAATCGACGATCGGGACGATCCGGCCATAGTTCAGCCGGGTCGGGCCGATGACGCCGACGGCGCCGATGATCTTTCGGTCCGCGTTCATATAGGGAGAAACGACGAGACTTGAACCGGAAAGTGAGAAGAGCTTGTTTTCCGACCCGATAAAAATGCGCACGCCTTCGCCGGTTTCCGCGAGTTCGAGGAAATCCGCTATGTCGCGCTTGCGTTCGAGGTCGTCGAAGAGGGTGCGGATGCGGTCGAGGTCGCCCGATTCCTCTTCCAGCAGGTTGGCACGGCCGCGCACGATGAGGCGTTCCGAGGTTTCGCCGGGGTTTTCCCAGACGGCGAGGCCGGATTCCACAAGGTCGCGGGCGAGCGAATCGATTTCCTGACGGCGGCGGGCGATTTCGGCCGTCATGGTGCGGCGGAGTTCGGTCAGTGTCTTGCCTTCGGCCAGCGCGTTCAGGAAATTCGCGGCTTCGCGCATCGAGGACGGGGTCTGGCCCGGCGGCGGCGTGAAGATGCGGTTTTCGACATGGCCGTTGGCAAAGACGAGGACGACGAGGGCGCGGTCCTGTGACAGGGACACGAATTCGATGTGGCGGATCGGCGCTTCGACCTTTGGCGCGAGGACGAGGGAGGCGCCGCGGGTGATGCCCGACAGCGCCGCGCCGATATGGTCGAGGAGCGAGGTCACGTCCTGATCGTTCGCCCCGAGGGTGGCGTCGATGCGTTCGCGGTCTTCTTCGGCGACGGTGCCGACTTCCAGCAGGCTGTCCACGAACATGCGCAGGCCAAGCTGGGTGGGGATGCGGCCCGCGGAGATATGGGGGCTGTCGAGCAGGCCGAGGAATTCGAGATCCTGCATCACGTTGCGGATCGTGGCGGCGGAGAGTTTTTCCGACATGGACCGCGTGAGCGTGCGGGAGCCGACCGGATCGCCGGAGGCGAGGTAGCCTTCGACCACGCGGCGGAATACCTCGCGCGAGCGGTCGTTCATTTCGGACAGGATTCTGGAGCCGTCTGTCATCTGTGCCTCATCCTCGCCGGTTTGCCATTATCGGCGCGGGTTTCGGGGCGTCAATCGGGGTTGCATCCGGGGGGTGGGGGTGGATATCTGGCCCCAACCCAAAAAGGATGATCCGATGCGCCCCTCTGGCAGGAAATTAAGCGAAATGCGGCCGGTTTCAATCGAAGTCGGCGTGATGAAACATGCGGAAGGGTCCTGCCTGATCAAGATGGGCGAGACGCATGTGCTGTGTTCGGCCACGATCGAGGACAAGGCGCCGCCCTTTCTGAAGAATACGGGGCTGGGCTGGGTGACGGCGGAATACGGGATGCTGCCGCGTGCAACGAACAGCCGGACGCGGCGCGAGGCGGCGGCGGGCAAGCAGTCGGGGCGGACGCAGGAGATCCAGCGGCTGATCGGGCGGGCCTTGCGGGCCGGGGTGGACCGGTCGGCGCTGGGCGAGCGGCAGATCGTCATCGACTGTGACGTGATCCAAGCGGATGGGGGCACGCGCTGTGCGTCGATCACGGGCGGTTGGGTCGCGTTGAAGATGGCGGTGGACAAGCTGCTGAAGGCAGGGGTGATCGTCAGCGATCCGATGATCGATCATGTGGCGGCGGTGTCTTGTGGCGTCTATGCGGGGCAGCCGGTGCTGGATCTGGATTATGCCGAGGATTCGACGGCTGGCACGGACGGGAATTTCATCCTGACCGGGCGCGGGCGGCTGATCGAGGTGCAGATGAGCGCCGAGGGGGCCACGTTTTCGCGCGAGGAGATGGGGCAATTGCTGGATCTGGCCGAGGCAGGGTGCGCGACGCTGGTGGGCGCACAGAAGGCGGCGCTGGGGTTGTGATGGCGCGGCGGTTCACCGGGGGGCGGCTGGTCGTCGCGACGCATAACAGGGGGAAGCTGGAAGAGATTTCGGCCTTGTTAGAGCCGTTTTCGGTGGATGTCGTGAGTGCCGGTGAGTTGGGGCTGGAGGAGCCTGCGGAGACGGAGACGACCTTTGTCGGCAATGCGCGGATCAAGGCGCATTTTGCGGCGAAGGCGTCGGGGTTGCTCGCTTTGGCGGATGACTCGGGCATTACGGTCGATGCTTTGGGCGGGGCGCCGGGGGTCTATACGGCCGATTGGGCGGAGACGCCGCAGGGCCGTGATTTCGTGATGGCGATGACGCGGACCTGGGAGGCGCTGGAGGCTGCATCGGCCCCCTACCCCCGCAGGGCGCAGTTCCGCTGCACGCTGGTGCTGGCCTGGCCGGACGGGCATGACGAGGTGTTCGAAGGCGTGATGCCCGGGCAGGTCGTCTGGCCGATGCGGGGGGATCAGGGGCACGGGTATGACCCGATCTTCCAGCCGGAAGGGTTTGACGTGACATTCGGCGAGATGGACCGGTGGGAAAAGAACCGGATCAGCCATCGCGCCGATGCCTTCAGGAAGCTTGTGGCGGGGTGTTTTGCATGAAGCGGATTTCGACGGGGTCGCCCTTCGAGGCGACGATGGGCTACAGCCGCGCCGTGGTGAAGGGCGGGTGGTGTTTCGTGTCGGGCGTCACGGGCTATGATTACGCCACGATGACGATGCCGGTTGATGTGGCGGAGCAGGCGCGGAACTGTTTTCGCACCATCAGGGGCGTTCTGGAACAGGGCGGCTTCACGATGGAGGATATCGTGAGGGTGCAGTACACGGTGACGGATGTGGCGCTGGTGGATGCGCTGGTCCCGGCGCTGGGCGAGGCGTTGGGCGAGATCCGGCCTGCGGCGACGATGGTGATCGCAGGGTTGATCCGGCCGGAGATGAAGGTCGAGATCGAGGTTACGGCCTTCAAGGGGTAAGGCGGGATGGAAGATTGGCGGGCCGGGGGGTTTGGTCTTTATATCCACTGGCCCTTCTGCCAGTCGAAATGCCCCTATTGCGACTTCAACAGCCATGTGGCGGCGACCATCGATCAGCGGCGGTGGCGGGATGCCTATGTCCGCGAGATTGCGCGGGTGGCGGAGGAGACGCGGGGGCGCGTGCTGGAGACGGTGTTCTTTGGTGGCGGCACGCCGTCGCTGATGGAGCCGGAGGTCGTGGCGGATGTTCTGGCAGCCGTGCGGGTGGCATGGCCCATGGTGAACGATCCGGAGATCACGCTGGAGGCAAATCCGGGATCGGTGGAGGCGGGGCGGTTCCGTGGCTATCGCGAGGCGGGGGTGAACCGGGTGTCGATGGGGGTGCAGGCCCTGAACGATGCCGACCTGCGGCGGCTGGGGCGGTTGCATTCGGTGGCGGAGGCGCGGCAAGCCTATGATATCGCAAGGAATTGTTTTGATCGGGTGAGTTTCGACCTGATCTATGCGCGGCAGGACCAGAGTTTGGCCGATTGGGAGGCGGAGCTGGGCGAGGCGCTGTCGATGGCGGTGGATCACCTGTCGATGTACCAGTTGACGATCGAGGACGGCACGGCCTTTGGCGACCGGTTTGCGCGGGGCGGTTTGCGCGGACTGCCGGATGAGGAGGTGCAGGCGGATATGTATGCCGTCACGCAGGAGCTTTGCGCCGCCCACGGGATGCCGGCCTATGAGGTGTCGAACCATGCGAGGGCCGGGGCGGAGAGCCGGCACAACCTGATTTACTGGCGGATGGGCGATTATGCCGGCATCGGCCCGGGTGCGCATGGGCGGTTGACGCTGGCGGGGCGGCGCTGGGCCACGGTTGCGCCGCGTGCGCCGGGGGCATGGCTGGGGATGGTGGAGCGCGGTCTGGCGGGAGAAGAGCCCCGCGAGGAGATCAGCCGCGAGGAACAGGCGACGGAATATCTGCTGATGTCGATGCGGCTGTCCGAGGGGATGGATCTGGCGCGGTATGCGGCCCTTGCCGGGGCGCCTGTGGAGGGCGCGCGGATTGCCGGATTGGGCGAGTTGGGCCTTGTTCGGGTCGAAAACGGGCGGTTGATTGCAACCTCGGCCGGTCGGGCGGTGTTGAATGGTGTGCTGCGGGAGTTGGCGGGATGACGCGCGGGCTGTGGTTGGCGGGCGGCGTGACGGCGCTGGCTCTGGGCGCGGTGGGTGTGGTGTTGCCGCTGCTGCCGACGGTGCCGTTCCTGCTGCTGGCGGCGTTCTGCTTTGCGCGGTCATCCGAGCGGCTGCACAGGTGGCTGTTGGATCACCCCGCCTTTGGGCCGCCCATCCGCGATTGGGAGGAGCGGGGGGCCATCGGACGGAAGGCGAAGTGGATTGCCACGCTGTCAATGGCCGGGTCGGTGGCGGTGACATCCTTTCTGGGGATGCCGGTCTGGGCGGTGGCGGTTCAGGCGGTGATCCTGTTCGCCGTGGCCCTGTTCATATGGACACGTCCCGAGGAATAGCCGACAGGACCCTGCAGAGCAGGTCGAGGTCATCCAGCGAGCGGTAGGCGATCGAGACTGTGCCGCCCTCCCCTGCCCCGCCATGGGTGATGGTGACGCGCATGTTCAGATTGGCCGAGAGGTCGTTTTCGAGGGCGCGGGTGTCTGCGTCCTTGTCCGATTTCGGGCGCGGGCCACTGGTTTTTCCGGTGCCGGCCTTGCCGGTGTCGCGCATCAGCGCCTCGGTCTCGCGCACGGAGAGGTTGCGGGCGATGACCTGGCGGGCGAGTTCGGAGGCGTTGGGCGCCGTTATGAGGGCGCGGGCGTGGCCGGAGGTGAGTTTTCCGTCGCGCACGAAGCTTTGCACGTCATCCGGGAGGTGCAGGAGGCGCAGGAGGTTGGCGATGTGGCTGCGGCTTTTCGAGAGCGCCTCGGCCAGTTTTTCCTGCGTGTGGCCGAAACGGTCCATCAGCTGCCGGAAGGCGAGCGCCTCTTCGATGGCGTTCAGGTCGGCGCGTTGGATGTTTTCGATGATGGCGACTTCGATGACTTCGGCATCGGTGAAATCGCGGATGATGACGGGAAGTTCGTGGACCTGCGCCAGCTGCGCGGCACGCCAGCGACGTTCACCGGCAACGATTTCAAACCTGCCATCGCCCATGTCGCGGACGATAAGGGGTTGGATGATCCCGCGGGTGCGGATCGACGTGGCCAGTTCCTGAAGCGCTTCGGGCTGGAAGTCGCGGCGGGGCTGGTTTGGGTTGGGGACGAGCTTTTCGACGGGAACGAGGAGGTCCGGCCGGCGCGGGCGATCGGGCGATTGGGGATCGGCCTCGACCGCGACATCTGCCATGAGCGCGGAAAGGCCACGGCCCAGGCCGCGGCGTTCGGTCTTTTTTTCCATCTCAGGCGGTCTCCGTATTGCGGGCGATCGGGTGGCGGGCGACGAGTTCGTCGGCGAGGGCGCGGTATGCTTCGGAGCCCTTCGATGCCGTGTCGTAGGAGAGGACCGGAAGGGCGAAGCTGGGTGCTTCGGACACGCGGACGTTGCGGGGGATGATCGTCTTGAAGACGAGATCGCCGAGATTTTCGCGGGCGTCGGTTTCGACTTGCTGACTCAACCTGTTGCGGCCGTCATACATGGTCAACACAATACCTTCGATACGGAGGTTCGGGTTTGCGGTCTGGCGCACCTCGCGCACGGTCAGCATGAGCTGGGACAGGCCTTCGAGGGCGAAGAATTCGGACTGGAGCGGGACCAGGACCGAATGGCAGGCGACGAGCGCATTGACGGTGAGCAGGCTGAGCGAAGGCGGGCAGTCGATCAGTATGAAATCGAGGGTGAAGCTGTCGATTGCCGGTTGGCGGAGGGCGTCGTGGAGGAGGAAGCTGCGCTTTTCGTTGGCGACAAGCTCCATGTCCGCCGATGAGAGGTCAGCATTGGCCGGGCAGAGCAGGAGGCCCGAGATCGCGCTTTGTTGCAGGACCGATTCGAGGGGTGCTTCGTCGATCAGCAGGTCGTAGGTGGTCAGCTTGCGGCGGGCGGGTTCGAGGCCGAGGCCTGTCGAGGCGTTACCTTGCGGGTCAAGGTCCACCAGCAGGACGCGGGCGCCCTTCTCCACGAGGGCGGCAGCGAGATTGATGGCTGTGGTGGTCTTGCCGACGCCGCCCTTCTGGTTTGCGATGGCGATGATGCGGGGTTGGGTCGGTCGGATCGGGTCATTCATGTGACGGGGCCCTTACGGCAAGAATCGCCCCAGCGGGGTCGGTTGTGCTGGGGTGGACGGTCAGGTCGAAGTGCCAGTCTTTCCTTGCCTGTTCAACCTCTTGCTTCCAGTTGGCCCCTTTCGGGAAGAGCGCCGTGCCGTCTTTGGCCAGATGCCGACTGGCGAAGTCCAGCAGGGCCGGCAGATCGGCAAGGGCACGGGCAGAAAGTGTGTCGGCGTTCTGTGGTGGAGCGGATTCGATGCGGTCGGTGAGGACGCGGGTGCGCGGCGCCACTTCGCGTGCGGCCTGGCGCAGGAAGGTCGCCTTGCGTTGGTCCGATTCGATCAGGGTTACGGAAAGGTCTGCCCCCTGCCCTTCGGCGATAGCTGCAATCACCAGCCCGGGAAAGCCGCCACCGCTACCCATGTCAACCCAGTGGCCAGAGGGTTGAGAAAGGCCGAAAAGCTGAGCCGAATCAAGGATATGGCGGGTCCACGCATCAGCCAGAGTGTTGCGGGACACGAGGTTGATGGCCGGATTCCATTTGCGCAGAAGCGATTCGACCAGTGCCAGTCGCTCTGCTGTTTCACGTGAAACATCCGGCAGTCCCGGAAGATCCAGAGTCATGCCGGGACCTTGCGTTTTGCCTTGCGAAGGTTTGCAAGGATGAGCGTCAGCGCGGCCGGGGTCATCCCCTCGATCCGCTGCGCCTGTGCGAGGTTGGCGGGGCGGATTCGCGTCAGTTTGGCCGCGAGTTCGTTGGAAAGGCCAGAAAGGGCCGCGTAGTCGAAACCGTCGGGGATCAGTGTGCCTTCTTCGCGTCGCAACAGTTCTGCATCGGCGTCCTGACGCTGAAGGTATTGGGCGTAGAGGGCGTCGATTGCCACCTGTCGGCGTGTTTCAGGGGAAAAGGTGGTGAAGTCCGGGTAGAGTGTGTCCACTGCAGCGAAGGAGTCTTCGCCGAACGCGAGGATATCCATACCGGAACGCCGGGTCCCGTCCTGGCTGACCTGGACGCCGGCGGCAGCCAGTTCCTTCGGGGAGAACCGGTGCGCTTCCAAGGCGCTTTTGGCAGCCGCGATCTGTTCCATCTTGATGATGAAGGCGCTACGCCGGTCTTCATGCGCACAGCCGATTTGAAGCGCGAGCGGGGTAAGCCGTTGATCTGCATTGTCCGCCCGCAATGCGAGACGGAACTCGGCGCGGGAGGTGAACATGCGGTACGGTTCGGAGACACCGCGCGTGATCAGGTCGTCGATCATCACGCCTATGTAGCTTTGTGTCCGGCTGAACAGGACGGAATCCTTGGCCAAGGATTTTGCAGCTGCATTTAGCCCCGCCACCAGACCTTGGGCAGCGGCTTCTTCATAGCCTGTGGTCCCGTTGATCTGGCCCGCAAAGTACAGGCCATGCACCGCCTTGGTTTCCAGCGTCGGCCGCAAGCCGCGGGGATCGAAGTAGTCATATTCTATCGCATAGCCCGGCTGGAGGATGACGGCCTGCTCCAAACCTTTGATACTGTTGACATAGTCGCGCTGGACATCCTCGGGAAGCGAGGTGGATATGCCGTTGGGATAGACCGTGTGGTCATCAAGGCCCTCTGGCTCCAGGAAAATCTGGTGGCTCGCCTTCTCGGCGAAACGCACCACCTTGTCTTCGATCGAGGGGCAATAGCGCGGACCCACGCCCTCGATATGGCCACCATACATGGCAGACCGACCAAGGTTCGCGCGGATGATGTCGTGGGTTTTCTCGTTCGTGTGCGTGATGCCGCAGGCGATCTGCCGAACCTTCGGGTGGCGGTTCAGGAACGAGAAAAGCACCGGCTCGTCATCACCGGGCTGGTCTTCCAGCGCATCCCAGTCAATGGACCGGCCATCGAGACGGGGCGGCGTGCCTGTCTTAAGCCGCCCCCGTGCCAGATCCAGTTCCGCGAGCTTGCGGGCCAATGGAACAGACGGCGCGTCACCTATACGCCCGCCCGGGCGCTTTGCGTCACCGATATGGATCACACCGTTCAGAAACGTGCCCGCAGTGAGGATGACATGGCCGGAGGCGAGTGTCGAGCCGTCACCCAGTACGACACCTGTCACCCGACCTGCGGTGATTGACAGGTCGGTCACTTCCGCCTCGATGACGTCAAGACCCGGATAACCGGACAGCAGGCCCTGTATCGCGGCCCGATAGAGTTTCCGGTCGGCCTGGGCGCGGGGGCCCTGCACCGCGGGGCCTTTGCGTCGATTGAGCAAACGGAACTGGATTCCCGCAGCATCGGCGGCCCGTCCCATAATGCCGTCCATGGCATCGATCTCCCGCACCAGATGGCCCTTGCCAAGGCCTCCGATCGCAGGATTGCAGGACATGACCCCTATGCCGTCCTTCCGGAGCGTGACAAGCGCAGTGTGTGCGCCCATCCTTGCCGAGGCCGCCGCCGCTTCCGAACCGGCATGACCGCCGCCGATCACGATGACATCGTAATGTTTCACGTGAAACATCCCCTCACTTGCCGATGCAGAAGCTGGCGAAGATTTCATCCAGCAGGTTCTCGACATCCACCCTACCGACCAGCGAGCCCAGCGAGCGGATCGCATGGTTCAGCCGGTCAGCGGCCAGTTCGGCCCTGCCCGCCCTCTCTACCTCAAACCGCGCCGATTCCATAGCCCCGATCGCCTGCTGGATGGCAAGCCTGTGGCGTTCCCGGATAAGGATACCGGCACCCGCAACGCGAGAATGAAGGCGATCCCCGATCTTTTCGACCAGCTCGGGAACACCGGTGCCCGAAAGCCCGGATACCCCGACGCCGGTCAGGTCTGCCTTCGGACCCACCACGATGTCGTCCGGCTGGACGGGCAAGTCCGGGAAATCCGGTGCGCCGTGCGTCAGATAGACCCGCAAGTCGGCAGCCCGCGCCCTTTCGACCGCCCGCAAGACGCCGATTTTCTCCACCCGGTCGTCGGCATCGCGGATCCCGGCGGTATCCAGCAAAGTCACGGCCAGGCCGGCAATATCCATCCGGACCTCGATCACATCCCGTGTGGTGCCCGCCACTTCCGATGTGATCGCCGCCTCCCGACCCGCCAGTGCGTTCAGTAGCGTGGACTTTCCGGCGTTCGGCGGCCCGACGATCGCCACTTCGAAACCGTCGCGGATGCGTTCGGCATGGGTTACGCCCTGCACTTCATGCCGCATATCGGAAAGGACATCGTCCAGCAGTTGCAGGACCTCCGGCGACACATCGACCGGCACATCCTCATCCGCAAAGTCGATCGTCGCCTCGATCAGCGCCGCAGCACGCACCAACTTCTTGCGCCACCCTTCCGACCGCTGGCCAATGGCACCGGACAGGACGCGCAGCGCCTGCAGCCGCTGTGATTCCGTTTCGGCATCGATCAGGTCGGCAAGCCCCTCGACCTGCGACAGGTCCAGACGCCCGTTTTCCAGCGCCCTGCGGGTGAATTCCCCGGGTTCGGCCATCCGCAACCCGTCCATCGCCCCCAAGGCCGCAAGGACCGATCGCACCACAGCTGTCGAGCCGTGCAACGACAGTTCGGCCACCGCTTCCCCCGTGAAGCTTTGGCCTTCCGCAAACAATGTCACGACGGCCTCATCAAGGACCAGACCATCCCGGACCAGCTTGCGCAACGCCGCCCTGCGCGGTTCCGGAAGCGATCCGCAAAGCCGCCCCACCGCAGCATGGGCCAGCGGGCCAGAGAGCCGCAATACGGCCACCCCGGCCTTGCCGCGTGCGCTGGCCAAGGCGTAGATCGTGTCCAAGGTAAGCTAACCCCTTGAGAATGATCAGGTATTCATGGAGTCGAAGAATTCGGAATTTGTCTTTGTCTGCTTCAGCTTCGACAGCAGGAATTCGATGGCATCCGTGGTGCCCATCGGATTCAGGATCCGGCGCAGGACATAGGTCTTCTGCAGATCGACCTTGTCCACCAGCAGGTCTTCCTTTCGCGTGCCGGACTTCAGGATGTCGATCGCAGGGAAGACCCGCTTGTCCGCCACCTTGCGGTCCAGCACGATCTCGCTGTTGCCGGTGCCCTTGAATTCCTCGAAGATCACCTCGTCCATCCGGCTGCCGGTATCGATCAGCGCCGTTGCGATGATGGTCAAGGATCCGCCTTCCTCGATATTCCGCGCCGCCCCGAAGAACCGCTTCGGGCGCTGCAGGGCATTCGCATCGACACCGCCGGTCAGCACCTTGCCCGAAGAGGGCACGACAGTGTTGAACGCCCTACCAAGTCTTGTGATAGAGTCGAGGAGGATAACAACATCTCGTTTATGCTCGACCAACCGCTTGGCCTTTTCGATGACCATCTCGGCCACCGCCACGTGCCGCGTCGCGGGTTCGTCGAAGGTCGATGACACGACCTCGCCCTTCACCGACCGCTGCATGTCGGTCACCTCCTCGGGCCGCTCGTCGATCAGCAGGACGATCAGATAGCACTCGGGATGGTTCTTCTCGATGGAATGCGCGATGTTCTGCAGAAGGACCGTCTTGCCGGTGCGCGGCGGCGCGACGATCAGGGCGCGCTGGCCTTTCCCGATAGGGCAGACAAGGTCGATGATGCGGGCAGACCGGTCCTTGATCGTCGGATCCTCGATTTCCATCTTCAGCCGCTCGTCGGGATAAAGCGGCGTCAGGTTGTCGAAATGGACCTTGTGGCGGGCCCGTTCCGGATCGTCGAAGTTGATCTTCGTCGCCTTCACAAGGCTGAAATACCGCTCGTTCTCGCGCGGGGCCTGGATGACGCCTTCGATGGAATCGCCCGTGCGCAGCGAAAACTGGCGGATCATCTCGGGCGAGACATAGATATCGTCCGGACCCGGCAGATAGTTCGCCTCGGGGCTGCGAAGGAAGCCGAAGCCGTCCTGCAGCACTTCCAGCACGCCGTCGCCGCCGATCTCGTAGCCTTCCTCGGCATGTTCCTTCAGGATCTGGAACATCATCTCGCCCTTCCGCATGGAGGGCGCGTTCTCGATCTCCCATTCCTCGGCCATGGCCAGAAGGTCGGCCGGGGTCTTGGCCTTCAGATCGGAAAGGTTCAGGCGTTCGGTGGTCATGGACATGTCCTGTAGCCCGCGCTGGATGCGTGGGCGGGGCGGGATGGGGCTGGGAAATGCCTCGGGCCGGACGGCCCTGCATCGCGGCAGATACGCGGCAAGGAGGGCAAAGTCAATCGCGCGGTCAGAACTTCACGATGACGGAAAAGACGATGACCAGCAAAAGCAGGGTCGGCACCTCGTTCATCATGCGGTACTGCCGTCCGGTCACGCTGTTGCGACCAGCCATGAAATCCTTGCGCCGCAGGCCGAGCCAGTGATGGAACCATGTCATCCCCAGCACGGCCACCGCCTTGGTCCAGGGCCAGATTTCCGTCCAGACCACGATCCCCGGCGTGAAGACCAGCGCCAGCCCGAAGATCCAGACCGCGATCATCGCCGGGTTCATGATCGCCCGCAGAAGCCTGCGCTCCATCGTCTGGAACAGGTCATCCGTCGGGTTGCCGGTTCCGACCACCTCGACGTGATAGACAAACAGCCGGGGCAGATAGAACAGCCCCGCCATCCAGGCGATCACCGACACGACGTGCAGGGACTTTGTCCAAGGGTACCAGTCCGCCAGAAAGTCGCCGATCATCCGAAGTCCTTTCGCTACCTCTTCTTCTTATCAATAAAAAAAGAGAGAGTGAAGATGATGCTGGTGCTGTGGAAAAACGGATGCGCCGGGATGTCCAGCCTTTCATCCACAGGGAGGAACCTGTGGAAAACCGCGGGCCAACCGTGAAACAGCCTCGCTGGAAGCGTGAAAAGAAACAAATTCAAAGCGTTACAACAGAACGAGCTATTCACAGCCCGTTAACCCTCATCCTGTGGCACAGCGTGGCATACACAGCATGGTCAAAGCCGGGCCCACAGGTGGACAAATTGCGCGGGCTGGTCGAATGATCCACCGGAGCGGCGGCGAAAGCGGGGCGGCGCCAATCGGCCCACTTTCCGGCGACAGGAACGAAGCAGGTTTTTCCACAGGGTGATCCAGAGGCGGACCGCATGACACGACTGATCCTTGCCACGGCGTCGGAGTCCCGCCGGCGGATGCTGGCCGCCGCCGGCGTCCTGGCCGAAGCCCTGCCCGCCCGCATCGACGAGGAGTCGATCCGCAACGCCCTGCTGGCCGAGGGTGCGAAGCCCCGTGACGTGGCCGATACGCTGGCCGAGATGAAGGCGCGGAAGCTGGCAGAGCGTAACCCGGATGCCGTGGTCATCGGCAGCGACCAGGTGCTGGAATTCGCGGGCGAGGTCTGGGGCAAGGCGGAAACGCCTGATGCAGCGCGGGCACAGTTGCGGCGGCTTCGCGGGAACACGCACCGGTTGATATCGGCTGTCGTGCTATATGACAGGGCAGAACCGGTCTGGCGGCATGTAGAGGAGGTGCGGCTGACGATGCGCAACTTTTCGGATGCCTATCTGGACGATTACCTGGACCGCAACTGGGCGGAGGTGCGCCACTCGGTCGGGACCTACCATCTGGAGGCAGAGGGTGCGCGACTCTTCGCTTCGGTCCAGGGGGACCATTTCACCGTGCTGGGGATGCCGCTTCTGCCGCTCTTGAACTATCTGGCGCAGCGGGGTTTTCATTCCGGCATGACCGACCACCCCCGCATCCCCCTTGCCGCCGTCATCGGCTCCCCCGTCGCGCATAGCCGGTCGCCCGCGCTGCATGGCTACTGGCTGAAGCGTTATGGCCTGAAAGGGTTCTACATCCCCATGGACGTGGCGCAGGCGGATCTGGAAACCGTGCTGCGGACCTTGCCGAAGATGGGCTTCGTCGGCGCCAATGTGACGATCCCGCACAAGGAGGCGATCCTGCACATCGCGGATGTGATCACGGACCGCGCGGCGCTGATCGG
>AYNO01000055.1 GCA_000500915.1 Rhodobacter sp. CACIA14H1 | reverse complement strand
TGTCGGGCGACGACGGCAACGACTCGCTGTCCGGCGAAGGCGGGTCCGACACGCTCTCGGGCGGGGCCGGAAACGACACGCTCACCGGCGACGGCGGCAGCGACCGCCTGTACGGCGGCGCGGGTGACGACACCCTCTCCGGCGGGGACGAGAACGACACCCTCTCCGGCGGCGCCGGCAATGACACGCTCACAGGCGGGACGGGGGCGGATGATTTCGTCCTTGCCCCCTCCGCGACGGATGACGGCATCACCACCATCGCCGATTACGGCACGGGCGACAGGCTGGTGGTGGAATGGTCGGTCAGCACCCCGCCCACAGTCACCGTCACGGCGGATGCGGCCAACAACCGGTCCATCATCACCATCGACGGCGTGGTGCAGGCCCATGTCAACGGCACGACGACGCTTACCGCCGCCGATGTCTCGTTGATAAGGCTGCCCTGACGGCGCAGGGCGGCGGGGTCATTCCGCCGCCAGCGTCTCTTCCTCTTCTGCGGACTGGCGTGCCCACATCGCGGCATAGCGCCCGCCTGCGGCCAGCAACTCCTCATGCGTGCCGGATTCCGCGATCCGCCCCGCCTCCAGCACGACGATACGGTCGGCATCCGCGATGGTGGACAGCCGGTGCGCGATGGTGATCACCGTCCGCCCCTGCCCCATCTCGCGCAACGAATCCTGGATGTCCCGCTCCGTCTGCGTGTCCAGCGCACTCGTCGCCTCGTCCAGGATCAGGATCGGCGGGTTCTTCAGCAGCGTCCGCGCGATGCCCACCCGCTGCTTTTCCCCGCCCGACAGCTTCAGCCCCCGTTCGCCCACCTTCGTCTCGTACCCCTCGGGCAGGGACGCGATGAAATCATGGATCTTGGCCGCCTTCGCCGCCGCCACGATCTCCTCCTCCGTCGCGTCCGCGCGGCCATAGGCGATGTTGTAGCGCACCGTATCGTTGAACAGCACGGTGTCCTGCGGCACCACGCCGATCTGCGCATGGATGGACCCCTGCGTCACATCCCGCAAATCCTGCCCGTCGATCCGGATCGCCCCGCCGTTCACGTCATAGAACCGGAACATCAGCCGCGCGATGGTCGATTTCCCCGACCCCGACGGCCCGACCAGCGCGTAACGCTGCCCCGCAGGCACGACAAGATCGATCCCCTTCAGGATCGGCCGCGCCGCGTCATAGCCGAAGGCCACCCCGTCAAAGGCCACCTCGCCCCCCCGCACCTGCAGCGCGGGCGCACCGGGCTTGTCCACCACCTCGGCCGGCTGGCCCAGCAGACCGAACATCTCGCCCATATCCACCAGCGCCTGCCGGATTTCCCGATAGACCGTGCCAAGGAAGTTCAGGGGCATGGTAATCTGGATCATGTAGGCGTTGACCATGACGAAATCGCCCACCGTCAGCTCGCCCCGCTGCACGCCCATCGCCGCCATGACCATGACGATCACCAGCCCCGTGGTGATCAGCAGCGCCTGCCCGCCATTCAGGAAGGACAGGCTCTGCCCCGTCTTGACCGCCGCCACCTCGTAACGCTGCATCGCGCGGTCATAGCGTGCCGCCTCCCGCGCCTCGGCGTTGAAATACTTGACCGTCTCGAAGTTCAGCAGGCTGTCGATGGCCTTCTGGTTGGCATCGGTATCCTGCTCGTTCATCTCGCGCCGGATCTTCACCCGCCATTCCGTCACCTTGAAGGTGAACATGACGTAAAGCGTGATCACCACCACCACGACCGCCATGTAGGAAAAGCCGAAGACCGTGGCAAAGATCACCGCCACCATCGCCAGTTCAAGGATCAGCGGCCCGATCGAGAACAGCATGAAGCGCAGCAGGAAATCGACGCCCTTCACCCCGCGTTCGATGATCCGGCTCAGACCCCCGGTCTTGCGCGTGATGTGATAGCGCAGGGACAGGGCATGGATATGCTCGAAGGTCTGCAGGGCCAGCCGCCGCAGCGCCCGCTGCCCCACCCTCACAAAGATGGCGTCCCGCAACTCCTGGAACGCCACCGTCCCCAGCCGCGCCAGCCCGTAGGCCACCGTCAGCCCGACCGCCGTCAGCCCCATGATCGTCGCCGCATCCGGCGTCTCGCCCGCCAGATTGTCCACCGCCTGCTTGTAGAGGAAGGGCGTGGACACCGACACGATCTTCGCCGCCACCAGCATCAGCAGCGCCCCGACGACCCGCCGCTTCACCCATCCCTGCCCGTCGGGCCAGAGATAGGGCATCACCCGCCGGATGGTCTGCCAGCCGGAGGCGGGCTTTTCGGCGGCATCGGGATTCGGGCTGGTCTTGCGCATCGGATAGGGTCCTCTTCGGCCCCCTACCTATGCCCCTTCCCCGCAAAGTGCCAGAGGCAGGGCCGGACACCCCGCCGAACAGCAGATGTGCAGCCGTGCCGCGGGCGGCCCCGTCCGTGAAGGCAAAGCAAAGGCACCGCCCGCTGCGTATGTACAGTTTGCGGCACAGTTCGCGGCACAGGACACGGCACAGCCGCCACCGGCCCGCGGCGGCCCCCGGCGGGCGGTTATTCCGTCCCGGGAATGGTGAAGACCTGCCCCGGATAGATCAGGTCGGGATCGCGGATCTGGTCCTTGTTCGCCTCGAAGACCTGCACGTAACGTATTCCCTCGCCAAGGTTTTCCGTCGCAATCCGCCACAGGGTAAAGCCCGGCTGCACCGTCACCGTAAGCGGTGCCGCAGCCGCATTTGCCGTCTCGGCCGCAACCGTGTCCGCCTCCGCCTCCGCCGCAGTCTCCGCGCCCCCCGCCGAAGCCGCCGCCAAAGCCTCCACCGTCTCCCGCTTGAACGGCGTCTCGAACCGGCTCGTCACCACCCCTGCCCCGTCCAGCTGGTCCGCCCGCAAGGTATAGACGCCCGGCGCCACTTCCGGCAGCGTCACCGCCCAGTCACCCGAGGACGAGATGGCCACATCTCCCCCCACCTGCGCATTGTCCAGATAGATGCGCACCGACCGCTCCGCCGTGCCGCGCCCGGCCAGCTGCACCGCACCCTCCGGCGTGTAAGTGATTGTGTCCACAGTGACATTCGCCACCAGCTCCGCAGGCAGCGTGTCTGCGGATTGCAGCACCTTCGCCCCCTCTTCCGTCACCAGAAGGGCCGCAGGCGCCTCCGCCCCTTCCCCGGCTGCCGCCTCCGGCTCCACCGCAGGCTCGACCGCAGGCTCCGCCGCCGCGACCACAGGCTCCGGCGCAACCGTCGGCGCAATCACGACCGACCCTTCCGCAGCAACCTCGGTCCCGTCCGCAAGCCGCATCACCAGCGACAGCACCCGCGGCGCATTGCTGGGCGCGAGGTTGAACATGGCCACGAAATTCCCCTGCCCGTCCGCAGGCACAGCGGCAATCTCGGCCCCCGTCACCCGCAGCGACAGCATCGAAGACGGCGCGGCCTTCCCCGCCACGAGCGCCGCCCCGTCCCGTTCGACCCGCACCAGATCGAAGGCCGGTGGCACCGGCCCCGCCACCGCCTCTACCGGTGCAGCCTGCGCGGGTTCCGCCACCACAGCCTCGGCCGCCCCGGCCTCCACCGGCGCGGCAGGTGCCGCAGCTTGCGCATCGCCCTCCGCAGTCCCCGCCGCAGCGTCGCCCGCAGCGTCGCCCGCCGTATCGGTCGCAGCCGCCGCCGCCTCGGTCGCAGGGGCATCCGCGTCGGCCTCGGTCGCAGGCGCCGCAACATCTGCCGCAGCCGCGTCAGTCGCCCCTACATCTGCCGCAGCAGGCTCCGCCGCCGCTTCCGCAACAGGTTCCTCCGCAACCCCGGCCGCAGGCTCCGCCGCACCGGCCTCTGCCGCCTCTTGCGGTGCCTCTTCCGCAGTCCCGGCACCGTCAGCCGCAGCCTCCTCCGCCTCTCCCCCCGCAGGCGCCGACGCCCCCTCGGGCGCGACACCGGTCGATGCCTCCTCTGCCGGAGGCACGGCACGCACCGTCCACGCCCCCCAGAGCATCGCAGCCACAACCGCCGCAACCGCGCCCAGCACGCCGAAGCGCGCACCAGCCGTCATCTCAGCCCAAGGCTTCATCCGAAAACCCCATTTCCCCGCGGAACCACAGGGCCTGTCCCGGCCCCTTCTTCCCTTCCCTGACCAAGCCCGATAACACGGAAGACGGCAACATCCTACACCCCGAAAGCATCCATATGGCCCCGCTCCGCTCCGTCTGTGTCTTCTGTGGCTCACGTTCCGGCCTGCGCCCGGCCTATGCGGCCGAAGCCCGCGCCTTCGGACAGGCCATCGCCGCCGAAGGCTGGCGCCTCGTCTATGGCGCGGGCGATGTCGGGCTGATGGGCGAGGTGGCACGCGCCGCGCAGGCCGACGGTGCCCGCACCATGGGCGTGATCCCCACCCATCTCATGGCCCGCGAACAGGGCCGGCGCGACCTGTCGCAACTCGTCGTGACCGAGGACATGCATGAACGCAAGAAAGTCATGTTCATGAACTCCGACGCCATCGTCGTCCTGCCGGGCGGCGCGGGCAGCCTCGACGAATTCTTCGAGGTCCTGACCTGGCGCCAGATCGGCCTGCACCGCAAGCCCATCTTCCTCCTCGATACCGGCGGCTACTGGCAGCCCCTCGCCACCCTCATCCGCCACGTCATCGACGAAGGCTTCGCCGAAGAGACGATGCAGGACTACTACATCAGCGTCCCCGACGTCCCCTCGCTCGTGGCAAGGCTCCGCGCCGCCCTCTCCTGACGCCACCCCTCCAGCGAATAGAGCGCCAGCGCCGCCCAGATCATTCCGAAGGCCGCGCCATGCCAGCCCGTGAACGGCTCGCGGAACACAAGGACCGCCGACACCGCCTGCAGCGTCGGATTCAGATACTGCACCAGCCCCAGCGTGGACAGCCGCACCCGCTGCGCCCCCCAGGAAAACAGGATCAGCGGCCCACCGGTGATCAGACCGCTGACGGGCAGCATCAGCGTGGTAAAGGCATCCCGCCCGAACCAGCCGCCGCCCACGGCACCCGAATGCGCCAGCCCCAGCCAGACCAGGGCCAGCGGCAACAGCAGCAGGACCTCCGCCGTCACGGACACGGCCGCCGGCGCGGCCAGCTGCTTCTTGATCAGCATATAGGGCGCAAAGGTCACCGCCAGCGCCAGCGCCACCCAGGGCGCCACGCCCAGCCCCCAGGTCAGCACCGCCACCGCCCCGCAGGCCAGCCCGACCGCCGCCCCCTGCCCGCGCGTCAACCGCTCGCCGAGGACCAGCACCCCCAGACAGACCGACACCAGCGGAAAGATGTAATAGCCAAGGCTCGCCTGCACCGCATGGCCCGTCTGGATCGCCCAGATGAACAGCCCCCAGTTCACCGCCACGATCCCCGCCGCCAGCCAGACGCGCCGCCGCAACGGCCCCCGCAGCAGCGCCACCGCCGCCCCGAACCGCCCCTGCACCGCCAGCATCACGCCGAAGAAGGCCAGCGTCCACAGCGTCCGGTGCGCCAGCACCTCCAGCGGCGGCACATGCGCCATCGCCTTGTAGTAAAGCGTCGCCAGCCCCCAGATCGTGCAGGCCCCCACGATCGCCAGAATGCCCTTGCCCGCCTCGCCCACGTCCCGTCCTCCCGCGCCTCCCTCCTCGCACCGCCTCCGGCCAGCCGCAAGCCGATCCGCGACCCGAAGCTGCAAATTCCGCCCCCCGGCTTCATCCGTTCCCAAATATCCTCAGGGGGAGTCGCCGCCCTTGCGGCGACGGGGGCAGAATGCCCCCCGCGCCCGGTGCCGCGCCCCGGCGCGGGACCGGGCTCAGGGACGTGCGGGCGGCACGCCCGCTCCGCTTCGGTCCCGACAGAAGCAGGAAGGCCCGCCGCGATGCGACGGGCCTTCCCGGAAACCTGCGGCAATGCGGTCAGAGCTTGGCCGCCACCGCTTCCCAGTTCACCAGCTTTTCAAGGAAGTTGGTCAGATAGGCCGGACGCTTGTTGCGGAAGTCGATGTAGTAGGAATGCTCCCACACATCGCAGCCCAGCAGCGCGGTCTGGCCAAAGCACAGCGGGTTCACCCCGTTCTCCGTCTTCGTCACCTTCAGCGACCCGTCCTTGTCCTTCACCAGCCAGGCCCAGCCGCTGCCGAACTGGCCCGCACCGGCGGCCGAAAAGTCCTCCTTGAACTTCGCCACCGACCCGAAGGCCTCGACCAGCGCGGCTTCCAGATTGCCGGGCATCTTCTTGTCCTCGCCCGGGCCCATCACTTCCCAGAACAGGTTGTGGTTCCAGTGCTGCGAGGCGTTGTTGAAGATGCCGTTCTGCGCCACGGCGCCCGCTTGGTAGGTGCCGCGGACGATGTCCTCCAGCGACTTCGACTCCCACTCGGTCCCGGCGATCAGCTTGTTGCCGTTATCGACATAGGCCTTGTGGTGCAGGTCGTGGTGATATTCCAGCGTCTCCTTCGACATGCCCAGCGACGCCAGCGCGTCATGGGCATAGGGAAGATCGGGAAGCGTGAAGGCCATGGGATGTTCCTTTCAGTTCGCGGTTCACGAAGATGGGGCAGATAAGATGCCTCGTAGGCGGAAGGTCAAGCCCGAACAGCCATATTTCGCCGCCCGACCCGCCGCAGCGCCGGTTCAGATGATGCCGAAGAACCGCTCCGGAATGGCATAGCTGCGGCGGTTGTGCAGCCGGTCATGCACCCACAGACCCGTGGACCGGTCGCAGCGCCAGCTCTTCCTTATGCGCTCCCTCTGCCAGCCGAAGGTGAAATCCGTCACCTCGGGCGCGGTGGTCGTGAAGGACCGCAGGAACTGGTCGGTCCCCGCCCCGTCCCGCGCCCAGCCGCCGCCGGCAACCCCCGCGACCGGACGGCCTTCGGCATCCGTCACCATCGCATGCCGTGCCGCCTGCCGCGCACGCAACAGCCCGGCATCCATCGCCCGGAGGTGGAACAGGAACAGCTTGTCACTGAGGTTCAACTGCGGAAAGTCGGAATAGTGCCCGCCGAGGGACCAGCGCACAGGCCGCGCAATGATACAGGGCTTGCAATAACTGGCGTGGACCCTGCCATAGCGGCGCTGCCCCAGAACCGGCTCTCCCGCAACCAGCGGATCAGGCTCCAGATCGACACGCTGCACCACCTCGATGGCGAAGGGTGTGATGACCCCCAGATCCCGCGCCTCTGCCAGCGCCTCCGCCAGACTGCCCCCCGCCGCCGGATCCAGCACCACCAGCTCATCCACATCGTTCAGGACGACGACATCGAACCGCTCCAGCAAGGCATTGGCAAAGCCCGTCAGCATCCGCCATCGCGCATCGTCCCAACCGGCCGATGGCGGACGGCGCGGCAGGCGCAGCACCTGACAGCCCTCCGCTTCGCCCGTCAGTTGCTGATCGAACCCGTCCACCAGAATGAACATATGCCCGGCCGGAACGGTCCTGCTCCAATGGGCGATCCATCGCGGCAGAAAGACCGGTTCATCCCGAACCATCGTCACGCAGGCAATCCGGCAAGCCTCGTCCAACACACCCTCCGGAACACCCGGACCTCACTGCTGACATCTTTGCGTGTTCAACCCTTGCATGTGGCGGTCCCTGCCGCAACAGGTCCAAAGGAAACGGGGCGCCGGATGACACCGGCGCCCCGTGCCCATCCCTCGGACGCGCCTTTCTCAGGCCAGCTCCGACCCCGGCTTGGCACCCGTCGCCAGCAGGTCGAACACATAGCGCCCCACCGACCGGAAGCAGACCACGGTGAACCCGTCGCCCTCCTTCCAGAAGGCCGCCGCCACCTGCGCCGCCCGCGTCCGGCGCAGCTCGTCCGCCTCCAGCGTGGCGAAATCGACCGGCGACAGCTTGGCCAGCACCTGATCGGCCTTCGCGCCCTCCACGCGGAACACGGCGCGGGCATCCGACACGTCGACCGCAAGGTGATGCTCGCCCGCCATGGCCGTCCCGATGGCCTCCAGAGCGCCGGCCACCGCCGCATAGGGCATGACCAGCAGATACTCGTCGGGGCTCATCCAGCCGCAGGCGCGGTCGCCGTCCCGGACGATCCGCCGGACGGCAGGCACCGCCGTGCCCACCGCCGCCTTCACGGCCTTTGCCAGACCCTTGGCATCCGGCTTGGCCCGCAGCGTGACCATGCCCAAGGGCCCGATCTCGCGGACAGAGGCGAACCCTTGCGCCGAAGCGCCACCCAATGCGCTGACCGGTTCAGACATTCTGCTTCTCCCCGTCCTTGTCATAGAAGACCTGATCGACAACCCGCGCCTTCACGGTCGCGCCGGTGACGGTGTTGAACTCCACCACCTCGCCCATCCGCTCCGGCCCGCGCTTCAGCAGACCCATGGCGATGCCGCGCTTCAGCGTGGGGGAATAATAGGTGGACGTCACGCGCCCCTGCGTATTCCCCTGCCCGTTCGCATTCACACCCGGCGCGATGATATAGCTGCCATCGGGGATGACCGACCCGTCCAGCGTCTCGAACCCCACCAGCTTCCAGCGATCCGGGCTGGCAAGGAAGTTCCGCTGCTGCCCGCGCTTGCCCAGGAAATCCGCCTTCTTCTTCGAAATCGCCCAGTCGAGGTTCAGGTCCTGCGGGATCACCGTCCCGTCGGTTTCATCCCCGATCATGATGAAGCCCTTCTCGGCCCGCATCACGTGCAGCGCCTCGGTGCCGTAAGGCATGGCCCCGAACTCCGCCCCGGCCGTATGCAGCGCCTCCCAGAAGGCCGCGCCATGGCTTGCCGGAACCGCGATCTCGTAGGACAGCTCGCCCGAGAAGGAGATGCGATAGACCCGGCACGGGAACCCGCCAAGGGTGCCGTCCGCCCAACCCATGAAGGGCAGCGCCTCCTTGGATACGTCCATCCCGCCCAGCTTCTCCAGCACCTTGCGGGCATTGGGGCCGACGACGGCGACCTGCGCATACTGCTCGGTCACGTTGGCGGTATAGACCTTCCAGTCCCACCATTCGCATTGCAGCCAGTCTTCCATCCAGCCGTGGATGCGATCCGCCCCACCCGAGGTGGTGTGGCACAGCCACGTATCCTCGTCGATCCGCGCCACCACGCCGTCATCCGACAGGAAGCCCTGCTCGTTGCACATCAGGCCATAGCGGCACTTGCCGACCGGCAGCGTGGACATGACACCGGTATAGAGCATGTCGAGGAATTTCCCCGCATCCGGCCCCTTCACGATGATCTTGCCCAGCGTGGAGGCATCCAGCAGCCCCAGCGCCGACCGCGTGTTGTTCACCTCGCGCACCACCGCTTGCGCGTGGGTCTCGCCCGTGCGCGGGAAGCAATAGGGGCGGCGCCACAGGCCGACAGGCTCGAAGTAAGCCCCGTTCCGCTCGTGCCACGCGTGCATCGGGGTCCGGCGCAGCGGCTGGAAGATCTCGCCCCGCGCCTCGCCCGCCAGTGCGCCCAGCGTGACGGGCGTATAGGGCGGACGGAAGGTCGTGGTGCCGACCTGCGGGATATCCTCGTTCAACGCATTGGCAAGAACCGCCAGGCCGTTGATATTGGACAGTTTCCCCTGATCCGTCGCCATCCCCAGCGTGGTGTAGCGCTTGGTATGTTCGACCGATTCATAGCCCTCGCGTGCCGCAAGCTGCACGTCGCTGACCTTCACGTCGTTCTGGTAATCCAGCCACATCTTGGACTTCAGCTCGACCGGCGCGCCCTGCGGCATGATCCAGACCGCTTCCATCGGCCCTTCCGCCACGGCCTCGGCCACCGGCGCCATCGCCGCCGCAGGCTTCAGCCCCAGCGCCGCCACCGCCGCCTGCGCCTGCGCCGTCGCATCGACCAGCGCTTCTGCCGCCTTCATCGCGCCATTGGCGGAACCGGCCGCATAGACCAGCGCCCCGCCATCATGGTTCAGCGGCGGCCGCGCCGGATCGGGCCGGAAATGCGCGTTCACCGTGTCCCAGACCAGCTTGCCGCCGCAATGGGACCACAGATGCACCACCGGCGACCAGCCACCCGACATGGCAACCGCATCGCAGGCGATCTCGTCGATCACCGCGCCCTCGCCCGCCTGCAGGCAGATGGCGACCGACGTCACCCGCTTGCCGCCCTTGACCTTGGCAACGCCACGCCCCGCCTCGATCCGCAGACCCAGCGCCCGCGCCTTCGCCACCAGATCACCCGACGGATTGGCCCGCGCATCGACGATGGCCGGAACCGACAGCCCCGCCTCCTTCAACGCGATGGCCGTGCGATAGCCGTCATCGTTGTTCGTCACGACGACCGTGCGGTCGCCGGGCGACACGGCCCAGTTCACCACGTAATCCCGCACCGACGCCGCCAGCATCACGCCGGGAATGTCGTTCCCCGCAAAGGACAGCGGCCGTTCGATCGCCCCCGTCGCGGTCAGGATGCGCCCCGCCCGGATGCGCCACAGCCGGTGCTTCGGCCGCCCGTCGCCGGGGGTGTGATCCGCCACCTTCTCGTCCGCCAGCACATAACCGTGGTCATAGACCCCCGCCGCCATGCAGCGGTCCCGCAGCGTGACATTCGCCATGGCCGACAGCGCCGCCACGGCCTCGTCCACCCACTGCCCCGCAGGCTTGCCGTCGATCACGTCGCCATCCACCGGCGCCCGCCCGCCCCAATGGGCGTGCTGTTCCAGAAGGATGACCCGCGCCCCGGCCTTGCCGGCCACCAGCGCCGCCTGAAGACCGGCGATCCCGCCGCCCACCACCAGAAGGTCGCAGAAGGCATAGGCCTGCTCGTAACGGTCCGCGTCGCGGTCCTTCGGCGCCTTGCCCAGACCCGCCGACTGCCGGATGATCGGCTCGAAGACATGCTTCCAGAACGGACGCGGGTGGATGAAGGTCTTGTAATAGAACCCCGCCGGCAGGAAGCGGCTGACATAGTTGTTCGCCACCCCCACGTCGAATTCCAGGGACGGCCAGTGGTTCTGGCTCGACGCCTCCAGCCCGTCGAACAGTTCCGTCACCGTGACGCGCTGGTTCGGCTCCAGCCGCCCCCCGCTGCCGAGGTTGACCAGCGCGTTCGGCTCTTCCGGCCCCGCCGCCACGATGCCGCGCGGACGGTGGTACTTGAACGACCGCCCGACCAGCATCTGGTCATTGGCCAGCAGCGCCGCCGCCAGCGAGTCGCCGCGATACCCCTTCATCCGCTTGCCGTTGAAGGTGAATTCCATCGCCGCCGACCGGTCGATCAGACGGCCCCCTTTCGAAAGACGGGTGCTCATTTGTAACCCTTCCAGTCAGGCCGACGGGCCTTGATCTTCTCGATGATGTCTGCGGGCGGCTCTCCGACCTGCGCCGGATAGGTGCCGAACACCTCCAGCGTCGCCGTGCAACGGGCGGCCAGGAACCACTTCCCGCAGCCGTAGGAATGCCGCCAGCGCTCGAAATGCACGCCCTTCGGGTTCTTGCGGGCGAACATGTAGGCCTCGAACTCCTCGTCCGTGGACCCCGGCCCGAACCGCTTCAGATGCGCCTCGTAGCCGGGCGACAGCTCCGTCTCCTCGGCTTTCACGCCGCAATAAGGACATTCAATGAGCAGCATGACCGCGCCCCCCGAGGCAAAAGTTTTCGAAAACTTTTGCAAATTCCTTGGAAGGAATTTGCGTCTCCATTCCGACCCGTTCCATCAATGCGCCACCCCGGCCGCCACCGACTCGTCGATGAACCGCCCTTCCTTGAAGCGCCACATGTCGAACTCGGCGGCCAGCGGCCCCGGCTCGCCCTTGGCCATCAGATCGGCCATGGCCCAGCCCGACCCCGGAATGGCCTTGAAGCCCCCGGTCCCCCAGCCGCAGTTGATGAAGCAGTTGCCCAGCGGGGTTTTCGAGATGATGGGCGACCGGTCGCCCGTCATGTCCACGATCCCGCCCCACTGGCGCAGCATCTTCAGGCGCGAGATGATCGGGAAAGTCTCGATCAGCGCCCGCAGCGTCTCCTCGATATGGTGGAACGACCCGCGCTGGGTGTAGTTGTTGAACCCGTCCGTCCCGCCGCCGATCACCATCTCGCCCTTGTCGGACTGGCTCATGTAGCCATGCACGGTGTTGGCCATCACCACGATGTCCATGCAGGGCTTGATCGGTTCCGACACCAGCGCCTGCAGCGCCACCGCCTCGACCGGCAGGCGGAAGCCCGCCATGTCCGCCACCTGCCCGGAATGGCCCGCAACCACGATGCCCAGCTTCTTGCAGCCGATGAAGCCCTTGGTCGTCTCGACGCCCTTCACGACGCCGCCCTCCGACCGGACGCCCTTCACCTCGCACTGCTGGATGATGTCCATCCCCATGTCGCTGCAGGCCCGCGCATAGCCCCATGCGACGGCGTCATGCCGCCCCGTGCCGCCCCGCGCCTGCCACAGCGCACCCAGCACCGGATAGCGCGGCCCGTCGATGTTCAGGATCGGGCACAGCTCCTTCACCCGCTGGGGCGTGATGAACTCCGTCTCCACCCCCTGCAGCTTGTTCGCATGGGCGGTGCGCAGATACCCCCGCACCTCGTGATGCGTCTGCGCCAGCATCATCACCCCACGGGGCGAAAACATGACGTTGTAATTCAGGTCCTGCGACATGGTCTCGTACAGCGACCGCGCCTTCTCGTAGATCGCAGCCGACGAGTCTTGCAGATAGTTCGACCGGATGATGGTCGTATTCCGACCGGTATTCCCGCCGCCCAGCCAGCCCTTCTCGATGATGGCCACGTTGCGGATGCCGTGGTTCTTGCCCAGGTAATAGGCCGTTGCCAGACCATGCCCCCCCGCGCCCACGATGATCGCGTCATATTCCTTCTTGGGTTCCGGGCTGCGCCAGGCGCGTTCCCAGCCCGTATGATAGCGCAACGCCTCGCGGGCAATCGCAAAGACCGAATAGCGTTTCATGGCATTCCCCCGTCACGCGCGGCTGATCGTTTCCTTGTGGCCCTTGTGGACCGCGGCGCACCGGAATGCGCCCCCTGACAGCGGCACTATCGGGAAATTTGCGACAGGCACAGGGCTGCGACAGCGTCGCAGGCGTCACTTTCGCGTTTCCCTCCTTCCGGTCGGCCCCCCGAACGGCTACATCCGCGACAAGACCACGACGGGACGGACGGCATGGAAAGCATCGCATTCTGGGCAGCGGCAGGCGGCATGGGTTTGGCCGTGGCCGCGCTGCTCGTGCTGGCCCTGCTCCGCGCAAGGGCCGAAATCGCCGCCGCCGCCGATTACGACCTCAAGGTCTATCGCGACCAGCTTGCCGAAATCGACCGCGACCTCGCCCGCGGCACCCTCGCACCGGACGAGGCGGAGCGCCTCCGCACCGAAGTCTCGCGCCGCCTTCTGGATGCCGACCGCGCCGCCACCGCCGCGACGCGCACCGCCTCGCGCGGGGGGATCGCGCTGGCCGCGGCCCTCATCCTCGCCGTGATCGGCGCAAGCTACTGGACCTATGCCCGCCTCGGCGCCCCCGGCTATCCCGACCTTCCCCTCGCGCTCCGCTTCGCCATGTCGGAAGAGATGCGCGCCGCCCGCCCCCCGCAGGCCGAGATGGAACGGCAGGCCGCCGCCTCCCTCCCCCGCCCGTGGAACCCGACGCCCAATTCGGGGAACTGATGGAAAAACTCCGCGCCGCCGTCGCCGCCCGCCCCGACGACATGCGCGGGCTCGAACTCCTCGCCTCGAACGAGGCGCGTCTGGGCAACCTGTCCGCCGCCCGCACCGCGACGGAAAGCCTGATCCGCCTCAAGGGCGACGCGGCCACCGCCGAAGACCATGCGTCGCTGGCCGAACTGATGATCATGGCAACCGGCGGCCGCGTCTCGCCCGAGGCGGAACAGGTCCTGACCCGCGCCCTGACGCTGGACCCCCAGAACGGCAGCGCCCGCTACTACTACGGCCTGATGGCCGCACAGCTCGGCCGCTTCGACCGCACCTTCGCCCTCTGGCGCCCCCTTCTGGACGAAGGCCCGCAGGACGCCCCCTGGATCCGCCCCGTCCGCGCCCAGATCGAAGATGTGGCGATGCGTGCCGGCGTCGCCTTCACCCTGCCCCCCGAAACGGCCCCCGGCCCCGGTCCCGATGCGGATGCCGTGGCCGCCGCCGCCGACATGTCGCCCGAAGACCGGCAGGCCATGATCGAAGGCATGGTCGCCCAGCTCGGCGACCGCCTCGCCACCGAAGGCGGCACGGTCGAGGACTGGGCAAGGCTCATCTCCTCGCTCGCCGTGCTGGACCGCAAGGCCGAGGCGCAGGAAATCTATGCCGAGGCGCTGGCGAAGTTCGAAGGTTCCCCCTCGCAGCAAAGCTTCCTGCGCGAACAGGCGCTGAATGCGGGGCTGACCCCGTGATCTGCCCCACGCTGGAGGAATTCGTCACCGCACTGCCGCCCAACCGCGCCATCTGCGGGCTGGATTTCGGCGACAAGACCATTGGCATCGCCATTTCGGACCTGCGCCGGATGGTGGCCACCCCCACCGAAACCATCCGCCGCGTGAAATTCACCGAAGATGCCACCCGCCTCCTCGCCCTCCTGACCCAGCGCGACATCCGCGGCATCATCCTCGGGCTGCCGCTGAACATGGACGGCAGCACCGGCCCGCGCGTGCAGGCGACACAGGCTTTCGCCCGCAACCTGACCCGCCTGACCGACCTCCCCATCACCTTCTGGGACGAACGGCTGTCCACCGTTGCGGCAGAAAGGGCACTGCTGGAGGCGGATACGTCGCGAAAGCGTCGGAAAGAGGTGATCGATGCCGTCGCCGCAGGCTATATCCTGCAAGGAGCCCTCGACCGGATGGGCCACATGGGAAACGGGGTGACGCCTTGAAGGACGACGTCTGGAAGCGCGACGAGGTGCAGTCCCCCTGCATCAAGCTCTGCACGATCCACCCCGCCGAACGCATCTGCGTCGGATGCTACCGCACGATCGAGGAAATCTCCGCCTGGTCCCGCCTCACGCACGAGGCGCGTTCCGCCATCATGGCCGACCTGCCCGCCCGCGCCCCCCGCCTTGCCAAGCGCCGCGGCGGGCGCATGGGCCGCCTGCAGGACTGACCGCCCCCCTACCGGCCATTCCGCGCGGCGGCAGGAATTCCCCGTCTGGTCATCGGCACGGAAAAGGCGTATTCCGCCTGCCTCTTTACCCAAGGCCTTTCCATGACCGACCGCATCCTCCGCCCCGCCCTCGTCCTCGGACTGCTGTCCTGCATCGGACCCTTCGCCATCGACATGTACCTGCCCGCCATGCCGGAAATCGGCGCGGCGCTCGGGGCGCCCGTCACGGCGATGCAGACGACCATAACCGCCTATTTCATCGCCTTCGGTCTGGCGCAGCTGGTCTATGGCCCATGGGCCGACAGGGCCGGACGCAAGCAGCCGCTCTATGCGGGCATCGCCATCTTCCTTGCAGGCTCGGTGATCTGCACCTTCGCCCCCGATGCGGGCTGGCTCATCGCCGGGCGCTTCGTGCAGGGCCTCGGCGGGGCGGCCCTCATGGTCGTGCCCCGCGCGATCATCCGCGACATGTACACGGGCCATGCCGCCACCCGCCTCATGGCCGCCGTCATGCTGGTGATCTCCGTCTCGCCCATGCTCGCCCCGCTTGCCGGCGCGGGCCTCATGGCCGTCACCGGCTGGCGCGGCATCTTCGCCACCCTCCTTGTCGCGGGTGTGGCCAGCCTGCTGATCCTAGCCCTCGCCCAGCCCGAAACCCTGCGCCCCGACCAGCGCCAGCCCTTCGACATGGCCGCCACCCTGCGCGGCGCACGCCGCCTGCTGACGGATCGCGGCTTCATGGGACTGACCTTCCTCGGCGGCTTCGGCATGGCCAGCTTCTTCGTCTTCATCGCCTCGGCCAGCTTCGTCTATACCGAAAGCTTCGGCCTGACCCCCACCGGCTTCTCGCTGGCCTTCGCCATCAACGCCATCGGCTTCTTCGCCGCCTCGCAGGCCGCCGGCCCCCTCGGGATGCGGCTGGGCGCACGGCGCGTCATGGCATGGGCCGCGCTCGGCTTCGCGCTGGCGACGGCGGGGCTACTGGTCCTTGCCCTGCTGCAGCTTGCGACGCTGGCCGTCTGCGTGGCGGGCCTGTTCCTCGCCAATGCCTGCCTCGGCCTCGTCATCCCCACCACCATGGTCATGGCACTGGACGACCACGGCGATATCGCGGGCCTCGCCTCCTCGCTCGGCGGTACGCTGCAGATGCTGGCGGGCGGGCTGATGATCGCGGCCACCGGCCCCTTCTTCGACGGCACGCCCACGCCGATGCTGGCCGCCATCGCGCTCTGCGGCATCCTCGCGCTGGTCCTGTCCCGCGTGGCGCTGTCGCGTCCTCAGGCGGAAAGGGCCGCCTGATCGGCGGCGGCCCGCGTCACCTCGGCCAGCGCCTGATCGACCAGCGCCAGCCCGGCACCGGGCCGCGACGCGCCCTCCGACAGCACCCGCCGCCAGCCCCGCGCACCGGGACGCCCGTGGAACAGCCCCAGCATGTGCCGCGTGATCTGGTGCAGCCGGCCGCCCCCCGCCAGATGGTCCGCGATATAGGGCCGCATCGCCTCCACCACCCCGACAGCATCCAGCCCCGGGCCGTCGCCCCACAGCGCATCCGCCCCGATCAGCACCGACCCCGGATCGTGATAGGCCGCCCGCCCCAGCATCACCCCGTCCAGACCCGCCTCCAGCATCCCCCGCACCTGATCCAGCGAGGTGAAACCCCCGTTGATATAGATCACCAGATGCGGAAAGGCCGCCTTCATCCGCAGCACCAGCCCGTAATCCAGCGGCGGAATCTCGCGGTTCTCCTTGGGCGAAAGCCCCTGCAACCACGCCTTGCGGGCATGGATGACGAAATGGCCCACCCCCGCCGCCGACACGCGGTCAAGGAAATCGGGCAGCACCGCCTCGGGGTCCTGGTCATCCACCCCAATCCGGCATTTCACCGTCACGGGCACATCCGACACCTCGCGCATCGCCGCGACGCAATCCGCCACCAGCGACGGACGCTCCATCAGCACGGCACCGAAACAGCCGGACTGGACACGGTCCGAAGGGCAGCCGACATTCAGGTTGATCTCGTCATAGCCATAGGGAACCGCCAGCCGCACCGCCTCGCGCAGTTCCGCCGGATCGGACCCGCCAAGCTGCAGCGCCACCGGATGCTCCTCGCGGGAATAACCCAGCAACCGCGCCCGGTCCCCGTGGATCACGGCGGGCGCCGTCACCATCTCGGTATAAAAGCATCGCGCGGCGCGTCATCAGACGGTGGAAGAACCGGCAATGCCGGTCCGTCCAATCCATCATCGGCGCCACGCTCAGACGGAAGGCCCCGAAATCCTTGGGTTTTTCAACGTCCACAGGCCTGTCCCCGTCCTTCTGCATCGTGCGTTTCCGCCGGTTTCTGTTCGTCCTTGACGGTTTCCGCACCGCCGGTCCTGCAATGCAGGACCGTTTCCAGGCGATGTAGGACCGGCGGCAGCGATGATCCCCCGCCCCCCCAAGGATGGCACCGTCGGATAAACGGCGCAGTTCAAGGGAACCCGCAATGGGGGCGTGATCTACACCACAGCCCGGACCTTCGACAAGGAAAAGGATGCCCGCGCCGGGGCAAACGGAAGGCGGGCGGCAATCACCGCATCCCCGGCCTTGCCCGCTTACCGCACCTCTCCGCGGTGTCCGGGCATCCGGCCGGGTCTCGGGCGGAAGATCGGCAGGAACAGATCGAACCGGATGGCACAGGCCCGCAAGCCGAACCCCGCGCAGACGGCCAGCACCGTGCTGCACCCGCCCGGCGCTCCTGCGGCATCGGCCAGCACATAGGTGCCCGATCCCAGGACAGCCGCCGTCACATAGATGTCGCGCCGCAGCAGGATCGACGGCTCCTGTCCCAGAATGTCGCGCAGGATGCCCCCCACGGCCGCCGTCACCACGCCCATGCCCATGGCCACCAGCGCACCCGTCCCCATGTCCAGCGCCTTTGCCGTGCCGACAGTCGTGACAAGCGCCATTCCGAACGCATCCAGATACAGCAGGAAGCGATAGCGCGAAGCCACCAGATGCGCCGAGAAATGCACCAGCCCCGCCGCGCAGAGGCACAGCGCCAGCGGTGTCGGGTCCACGACCCAGAAGACGGGAACATCCAGCAGCAGGTCGCGCAGCGTGCCGCCCCCGACGCCGGTGATCACGCCCAGCCACAGGAACCCCACGATATCCATCTGCTTGCGCGACGCGACCAGCGCACCGGTGATCGCGAATACGACCACCGATGCAAGGTCCAGCACGCGCAGGATATCCGCAGCCTGTGCCGTGACGTCAGACATGCGTCACCAGCCAGAGCGAGATGGCCGGAAAGGCGACCAGAAGCCCCAGCCGGACCAGATCGACCGCGATGAAGGGCACCAGCCCGCGGAAGATGCGCAGCACTGGCACATGGGGCAGCACCGCCTTCAGCACGAAGACGTTCATCCCCACCGGCGGCGTGATCAACGCGATTTCGGTGACCACCACGACGATGATGCCGAACCAGACCAGATCGAAGCCCTGCGCCGCGACCACCGGTGCGAAGAGCGGCACGAAGATCAGGATGATCGCCATCGAATCCAGCACGCAGCCAAGGACAAGGAAGATCAGGATGATCGCAAGGATCAGCCAGTACCCCGTCAGCCCCATCCCCTCGACCAGCCCGAGGATGCCGACCGAAAGCCCCGACATCGTCAGCAGTTTCGACAGCATCATCGCCCCGAACAGCACCACGTAAAGCGAGATCGAGGTATAGGCCGTCTCGAGGATCACGGTCCGCAGCATCTTCGGCGTCAGGCGGCCATGGAAGAACCCCACCAGAACCGCCATGCCCGCCCCGATCCCTGCCGCTTCGGTCGCGGTGAAGAGGTCGGCGTAAAGCCCGCCGATGATCAGCGCGAACAGGAACAGGAAGGGCCATATCCCGCGCAGCGACGCGATGCGGTCACGCCAGCTGCTCGGCTCGCCCTTGGGGGCCTGATCGGGGCTGCGCCATGCGACCCAGACCACCGCCACCATGTACAGCGCCAGCCCCAGCAGACCGGGCAGGACACCGGCGACGAAAAGGTCGCCGATATTGGTCTGGGTGATGATGCCGTAGATCACAAGGATGATCGACGGCGGGATCAGGATGCCCAGCGTCCCGCCCGCCGCGATGGTGGCGGATGCCAGCCCGTCGGAATAGCCGTAACGGCGCATGCTAGGATAGGCGACCTTGGCCATGGTGGCGGCGGTCGCATAGCTCGACCCGCACACCGCCCCGAACCCCGCACAGGTGACCATGGTCGCCAGCGACAGGCCACCCCGCACCGACCCCAGATAGGCATTGGCTGCCCGGAACAGGTCCTGCGCGATGCCGGTGCGCGAGATGATGTTGCCCATCAGGATGAACATCGGCACGATCGCCAGATCATAGGACAGCACGGCTTCCGACACGGTCATCGGAAATAGCGTCAGCGCGGTGGTCGTGCTGGTGATCCAGGCCAGCCCCGCCAGCGAGACGGACATGAGCGCGATGCCCAGCGGCACGCGAAGCAGGGCCAGCAGGATCACTGCGGCCATGGCGGTGAATCCGACGGTCACAGCACGTCCTCCCGGTCATGGGCCACGGACATCGGTGCCGCAAAGGCGGTGTAAAGCGCGGCCAGCGCAGACAGGGCGGCACAAAGCGCCATCCATCCGTAAAGCGGCGTGCGCGGGATGTTCAGGCCCTGGCTCACCTCGGAAAATCCCGCCGCATCGATGGCCCTGCGCGTCAGCGTCCATGCCATCACGGCAAAGACCAGCGCCACGACAAAGACCGTGGTCTTCAGCCACCACGCAAGTCGCGGATGCAGCAGGGCCTTGTCGAACAGATCGACCTTCAGGTGCATGGCGGCCAGCGTGACAAGCGGCAGGCCGGTAAAGACCAGCAGCCCCATCAGATGTTCCGTCAGGTCATGCGCGCCGAATATGGGCGTGCCAAGCAGGCGGCGGCCGATCACATCGGCAAAGGTCAGGGCGACCATGGCCGACATCAGGCAGACAAGCACGGTTTCGACCGCCTGTCTGATCATGTTTGCGAATTGCATGTTCTGTCCCCTCCCAGGACCCGGCGAACAGGCCCGGCGCACCGCGCCGGGCCGCTTGCGTCATTCCGCGTCAAGTTCCGCATAGGCCGCCAGGTAGTCGGCCCGCATCGCCGCAGGATCGGCCACGCCGGCAGCCTTCGCCGCCTCGACCCAGGCGCCGGTCATCTCGTCCGAGACGGCGGTGATGGCGGCCATCAACTCGGGCGACGGTTCATGGAACTGGTGCCCGCTCGCGGTGAAAAGCTGCATCGCCTTTTCGTGCTGGGCGTTGAACTGCTGGCCCCAGAGACGCGACAGCGCCTCGCCCGAGATCGCGGCGATGGCGGCACGGTCGGCTTCCTCCAGTCCCTGCCACCGCGCCTCGTTCATCACGATGAAGAACGTGCTGTCATAAAGACCGCCCGGCACGATGGTGTGGTGGGTCAGCGCCTCCTCCAGCCGGAAATTCATCACCGATTCCACCGAATGCAGCGAGGCGTCGATCACCCCCCCTTCCAGCAGCTCATAGGCCTTCGTCGGCGGCGCAGCGACCGGAACCGCACCCAGCGCCTCCATGATCCGCGTCTGGATCGGGCCGCCGATACGGACCTTCTGGTTGGCCATGTCCTCGGGCGTGATCACCGGCTTCGATCCGTGGTGGATCTGCCCGCCCCCCAGAAGACCCACGCCCAGCATATGCACGCCGTCAAAGACGGGATCGCTGGCAAGGTGCTTTTCATAGGTGCGCCACAGCGCGACGGATGCCGCCTCGGCATCGGTGCCGACGAAGGGGAATTCGGCGAACCACATCGCGGTAAACCGCTCGGGTTCATAGGTGAAATTGCCCCAGGTGATGTCGGCCACGCCCGTCCGCGCCAGCTCGAAATGCTGCGGCGGCGCACCAAGGGGCGCGGGCATGATGTTCAGCGTCACGCGGCCCTCGGTCGCCTTGGCCACGCTCTCGGCATAGGGGACAAGGATGTCCGTGTAGATGAAATGGGTCTGCGGCACCCAGCTCGACACGGTCAGGACGGTTTCCGCCTGCGCTGCGGCGGCAAGCCCCAGCCCGAACGCGGCAGTGATCAGGGCAGTCTTCAGTGTCATCGCGCTTTCCTCCCTAGAATTGCGATGTGACGGCGCGTTCAGCCGCAGGCCTCTGCGGATGCGCCAAGGACGAGATCGATCAGGATGGACGCCGCGACCGGGATGATCCCGGTGTCAAAGCGGTAGTCCGGGTGGTGGCAGAAGGCCCCCTCCTGCCCGACAAAGAAGT
>AYNO01000054.1 GCA_000500915.1 Rhodobacter sp. CACIA14H1 | reverse complement strand
GCGGCCTTTGTCGCGGGGACGGGCACGCGGGTTGCCATGATCCTGCGGCGCAGCCGGGCGAATGCGGGGGATTACAGGCTGCAGTTCCGCAGCTTCTGCGGGGTGGAGATCGATGTGATCGACGTGGTCCGCACCGACTGGGTTTCGGGCGAGGCGGACCGGGTCGATTTCCGGTCAGTGGGGGAGGTGCATTTCGGCGACCTGTTCAAGGCGCTGGCGAAGGGTGGTTATGTCAGTGGCGGGTTCAAGCCGAAGCTGCCCAAGGCATCCGAGGTGGCGGCGATGCTGGCCGAGTTCACGGCGCGGCGGGGCGGCGAGATGCGCCCGCTGCGTCAGGGCGAACGGCACGGCGACGAGGAGGCGTGATGGCGCGGCTGACCTTCTATTTCATCGTCGAGCCGCCGAAGTACCAGCACATGGCCTGTTATCTGGCGGGGTCGATCCGGGTGAATTTCGGCGATCAGGTGGCGCTGGTGGGCTATTGCCCCGCGCACAGGATGGCGGAGCTGGACCCCGATGCCGTGGCGGTGCTGGCGCGGTTGGGGTGCGAGGTGCGTCCGATGCTGACCGCCGGCCGCTTCGATCCGCCCTATCCGCATGGCAACAAGATGCTGGCCACGCTGGAGCGGCGCGAGACGGAGTATTCCTGTTTCCTCGACAGCGACATCCTGTTTTTGCGGCCCAACAGCATCGACAACCTGATCCATGAGGGCACCGTCAGCCTGACGCCTGCCGCGTCGATGGGATGGGCGGGTCAGGATGTCTGGCCGAAGATCTATGGCGCGGCGGGGGTGGAGATGCCCGAGGAACGTATCCGCCTGATGAACCAGCGCGGGGGGAAGGACCGGATGCCCTATTTCTCCAGCGGGTTGTTCTGCTTTCCGGAGGCGCATGTGAATGTCGAGGGCAAGCGCTTTGCCGAGGTCTGGATGGAGGTGGCCGCGGCGATCGAGGCGGCGCCCGACATTCCTGCCAAGCGGCCCTATCTGGACCAGATGACCCTGCCGCTGGCGATCCGCAAGGCGGGGCTGGACTGGCATATCCTGCCGAAGGAGCAGCATTACATCCTTGGCGGGATGAAGCGGGGGGAGCCTTTGCCGAAGGACCGCGAGGTGTTCACGGTGCATTACCGCAACTGGGACATCGTGCGGGAATACGGGCTGGTGCGGCAGGCCAAGGATATGCTGGAACAGGCTGCAGGGGTAAGGCGGATCTCGCAGGTGTCGAAGGATGGCGCGGTGGCGGCAGGTTAGCCGTCTTCCTTGCCGCCCACCCTTTCGCCGTGCCGGTCGGTGGCAAGGAAGGCGGTTTCGCGTGACAGGCCGTCCAGCATCGCCCGGAAACGGGCAGTGCAGTCCGCATGGGCCTTTGTCACGCCAGCATCCGACAGGGCCGCAGCGATTTCCGCCTTCAGGGCGGGGAGCAGTGGCAGGGCTGTCCTGTCCTCTTCGTCGTTCTTGTTGAACCTTTTGAGGTAGCGGAAGTCGAAGCGGCTGGTCCAGTCGGCGTAAAGCCCGTCGCCGCGCAGTTTCTTGGCGGCCACCCGTTCCAGAGCCTTGACCGCGTAATGGTTGACCTGTGCGAGGTGCCAGCTTTGCTGGCGTTTCTCCACCATCTCCTGCGGGTTGCCGTTATCCTTGGGCCGGTGGATGAAGTCCTTCGCAAGGCTTTCGCCCGCGCCGGACAGGAGGATGATGGGCCGTGCGGGATCGTCCTGCCAGACGGGGCGGTGGATGAACAGGCGGGTGATGCGCCCGTCCACGCGGTGCAGCGTCTTGACGCTGCGGTTCAGGCGGAATTTCAGGCTGGCCGCGCGGGTGAAGTTTTCCGTGACCAGCCCGTCAGGGCTGCGGTCATGTCCGCTGTCGCCGAAAAGGCGCCAGTTCACGGCGATGCCGTCGGCGTTCCCCAGAGCCGCGATCAGGTCGGCAAGCCGCCCCTTGCCGGTGTTGACGCGGAGGAATTCGTCGGCATCCAGCCACATCAGCCAGTCGGACCCCATGACATCCGGGTCGGCAAAGGCCAGTTTCGCCACGTCGCCCTGGACAGAGGCCCCGGGCGCCGGGTGGTGGCGGTGATGCGTCACCCAACCGATCCGGGCCAGCGCATCCAGCAGGTCGTCGCTGCCATCGGTGCAGTCGTTCGTCCAGACCACGATGCGGTCGAAACCCGCGATGCGGTGCCACGCCACCCATTCCAGCACATCCGGGCCTTCGTTCCGCATGGCGGACAGAAGGCAGGTGGTCATTCCTCCAGTGCCTTGGACGGATCGACGCCCTCCACCTCGCACATGCGGGCGGCGTAGGAGTTGGGCAGGGGCGGGTTGCGGCGCCACCACGGTTTGGTGCCGTTGGTATAGAGGTGGACGGACAGGGTGTTGTCGGTGAAGTGCCCCTCGACGCGCCCGTAGGGGTCATAGAACACGTCGTTCAGCTGGAACGGCACGGGATAGAGGTAATCGGGCGTCAGCGCCTTGTCATAGTCGCCCGTCTGCTGGGCGAACCATGTGAAGGCCTGCGGGCCGAAGGCGGTGCGTTCGGCGTTGTAGATGCGCACGGCCTGCGGCAGGGAACGGTCCTGCTTGTCCAGCTTCTTGCGCTGCTGCTTGTTGAACCATGCCGGCGCATCGGGGAGGTTTTCGTAATAGTCGAGCAGGCGGTCGATCAGCTCGCCCTTCTGAGGGATATAGACCACGCCGCAATTCAGCGCGCCGCGGAAGCCGTGGCCTGCGAAGATGTTGTCCATCTCGTCGGGGAAGGGCTTGTGGCAATAGGCGTCGCAGTCGATCCAGACGGCGTCGATCGCCTTGATCATCTTGTAGCGGAAGACGTTGGACAGGAAGGACTCGGACGTCTGCGCGACGATGTCCATGTCGATCTTCATGATGTCCGTGGCCTTGCGGACCTCGACCCCGTCGGGGACGTTGGTGACATCATGGGTGCAGGTAGAGGATGGTGGGGTGGCCCTGCCGCACATGCGACAGTAGGCAAAGCTGGTTGAGGTAGTGGAGCCTCTCGCCGATCCAGAGGGATGCGACGGGGCGGCGCTGGGGTACTGACATCCTGCCTCACATTGCCCGTTGCGGGCTTCTTCTTTCGTTGCCGCCAAGATGCCCGAAAGCGCGGTGCGCTGTCCATCCTTTCGGCGATGCGGTCACGCTTCGGGCGGGGGTGTGGGGGCGGCGACACGCCCGTAGCCCCGTGTCAGCATCGGGTCGAAGCCGAATTGCGGGCCGTGCCAGCCGTTCTCTGCCAGCAGGGTTTCGACGGCGGGCAGGGCGGTGTGCCATGCCTCCATCCATCGGGCGGTGAGGTGGAGTTGCGCCGGAACGGGCGCGAGCGCGGGAATGGCGCGGGTCAGCGCGTCGGGGTCCAGCATCGCATCGGCGAGGATCAGCGCGTCGGGGCGGTGGTCCGCGACGAGGGCCAGCAGGGCGCCTGCGGGGTCGGGGGCAAGCGGGGTGTCCAGCAGGCGGAAGCGGTCCGAGAAGGGGCGGTCGTTATGGGCGCAGAGGCGTTGGAGGACGGTGCGGAGGCCGCTGTCCTGTTCCTGCATCAGGATGGTCAGGTCGCCCCTGACGCGGGCCAGATGCGCGGAGAGGAAGCCGCAGCCCGCGCCGACGGTCAGCAGCGTGCCGCCCTTCGGCAGGACGAAGGGCATCTTGCGGGCAAGGCCGCGTTCGAATTTGCCCGCCTCGATCACGATGAGGGCGGGGGGGTGAAGACGCGCGGGTCCATCGGGACGAGGACGGTGTGGTTCTGTTTCCAGTCCATCGGCACCTCGGCCGAGGCGTCGATGCCGCCCGACACATAGCTGCCCATCGGGGTGACGGGTGGCTTCGGTTCGGCGGGGGCGGCCTTGCGGTCCTCTTTCGCCTTGGTGTTGCGGCGCTTTTCCACGTCGGACATCAGCGCGGCGATCTTTTCCTTGTCGCGGGCCTGCGGGGGTTTGGCGGTGATCTGGGTGATGGGGACGGCGGACGCCTTTGCCAGGTCGGCGACGAGCTGGTGGTAGGCTTCGGTCTGTTTCAGTTCGGCAAGCCGCGCCTCGGCCCGTTCCACGGCGGCGTGGTGCAGGCGGTGCAGGACGGGGTCTTCGAGGAGTTGCGCCATGATGCGGTTGCGGGCTTCGGTGTAGCGCAGCATCGTTTCGTCGCGCACCTCGTTCCGGTCCTGCAGGGACCAGTAGTCGGAATTGTACTTGTCCTTCTTGTTGTTGACGTTGCCGCGCATCTTGCGGATGGCGTAGCTGTCCACCGATTTCACGGCGTAGTGGTTCAGCTGGACCCAGTCATAGCCGATGGTGCGGGTGATGGAGCGCCAGCCGCGGAATTTGAAGTAATCCTCCATCTCGCGCCCCGACCCGTTCAGCCATTTCACGCGGTCGGGGAAATCGGTCTTGATGTGGCGGGTCTTCATCTTGGGGCGGTGGATGCCGAGTTTCCAGTAGTCGGGGTCGAAGGTGAAGAGCGTCTTGACCCCCCAGCCCTTGTTCCACATCGGCGGCGCGGCATAGAGATACTGTTCGGTCACGGGGGCGCGGGACCAGTCCACGACGCCGCCGGACCCGAAGATGCGCCATGTCACCACGATGCCGTTGGCGTCCTTTTCCCGCGCCGCGCCGATGAGCGCATCCAGCGTGCCGTCGCCGAAGCGGATGGAGAGGAATTCGTCGGCGTCGAAGACCATGACCCAGTCGGACTTGCCCACCACGGGTTCGTCCTGTGCATAGTTCAACGCGCTGGGCTGGGGGCGGATGCCTTCCGGGATGACGTTGCGGCGGTGGTGGGCGAGGCCCAGTTCCTCCAGCCGGATCAGCATGTCGTCGGTGCCGTCCGAGCAGTCGTTGGTATAGACGACGAGGTCGGTGAAGCCGATGGCAAGGTGGTGGGCGACCCATTCGATGACGAAGGGGCCTTCGTCCTTCATCATCGAGACGGCGGTGACCTGGCCGTGGGGGCTGACATGGCGTTTCAGGCCGAAGGGAACCGTGCCCCAGAGGTCGGATGCGCCGCGTGGCCGTTTCGGCTTGCGTTCCGCCTTCATCCCTGACCCTTCACCTGTTCCGCACTGCCCCGTGATGCCCTGCCGCCGCATGTTGCGTCAAGCATCGGGCGCGGGCTGGACCGCCGCGCGTGGCGACCCTAGCATGGGCGCGTGTATCGAGTGGGAGTCTGGTCGGGATGGTTTCACAGTTCAACAGGACGGTCCGCAGGCGGCTGGACGAGATCCTCGGGGACGAGCCGACGCCCCAGCGGCTGAACATGGCGCTGCGGCATCTGGCGAAGTGGCGGGCGCATGTGCTGGAAAACCATCTGGTGGAACGGTCGGGCGACCGTATCCTGTCAGGGCCGTTCAGGGGGATGGCCTATCCGGTCCGCACCTCGGAAGGATCGCGCAATCCGCGTCTGATCGGCAGTTACGAGGCCTGCCTTGCGCCGGTGATCGAGGAGATCGCGGCGGGCGGATATGACCGTGTCGTCGATGTCGGTTGTGCCGAGGGATATTATGCCGTCGGCCTTGCCCTGCGGCTGCCGCAGGCGCGGGTCTTTGCCCGCGACACGGACCCGAAGGCGCATGAGTTGTGCCTGCGGCTGGCCGAGGCGAATGGCGTTGCGGACCGGATCGACATCGGGGGCGAGGTGGACGCGCCGGGACTGGCGGCGCTGGTTGCGGGGCGGACGGTGATCTTCTGCGATACCGAAGGGGCCGAGGAGGTGCTGCTGGACCCGCAGGCTGCGCCGGGGCTGTTGCAGGCGGATGTCATCGTCGAGGTGCATGAGGGCATGAAGGCGGGCCGTGTCGATCTGCTGACGCGCCGCTTTGCCGCCACCCATGACGTGCAGCGGATCGAGAGGCGGCTGGACGACAGCGGCCTGCCGGACTGGGCGGACGGGCTGGGCGATCTGGACCGGCTGCTGCTGTTGTGGGAGTGGCGATCGACGCCGACGCCATGGCTGTGGATGCGCCGGCGGGAGGGCGGGCGATGACCCCGGCGCGCAATGCGGCGATCTGGTATGCGCCGGACGGTTTCGATCCCGGCAAGGGGGTGAACGGGCGGCGCATGGCGGGGGAAAGCCTGCTGCGCGGCTGGTTCCGCCATGCCGAGGTGTCGGAATGGGTCGCGCTGACGCATGGCCCTTCGGATGGCGCGGCCTTCACGGCGCTGGCCGCCGATCTGGGGCGGGGGATTGCGGCCCGGACTGTCCGTCTGGACGGCGCGAAGGGCATCGCGCCGGTGGGGACGGTGTTCTTCTCGGGGCCCAATTTCGCGGGCGAGACATGGCGGCGCGAGAATTTCGGGGCGACGGCCTATTCGATCTGCGGGGTCACGCATACGATTTCCACCAAGGCCGTGATGGAGGGGGCGTGGCATCTGCGGGCCTCGCCACAGACCGAATGGGATGCGGTGATCTGCACGTCGCAGGCGGTCAGGGCGGCGGTCGGGATGCAAATGGACCTGATCGACGATTTCCTTGCCCGCCGCTTCGGCGGGGTGGTGCCGCCGCGCCCGCAGCTTCCGGTGATCCCGCTCGGGGTGGATTGCGACGAGTTCCGGCGTGATCCCGCAGCCGGTGCAGCGCTGCGCGAGGAGTTGGGCATTGCCGAGTGGGATGTCGCGGCCCTGATCGTGGCCCGCCTGTCGCCGCACGAGAAATTCGATCCGCTGCCCGTCTATGTCGCCCTGCAACGGGCTCAGGAGGGGGCGGGGCGCAGGCTGCATCTGGTCCTTTACGGGGATTTTCCGGATGACTATTCGCGCAAGGTCTTTCTTGCCTCGGCGGGCGAGGTGATGCCCGATGTTCCGCTGCACCATCTTCCGCATCGGGATGCGGGCCGGCGGCTGGCTGCGTTGTCTGCTTCGGACATTTTCCTGTTCCCGATCGACAATCTGCAGGAAAGCTTTGGCATCGCGCCGGTCGAGGCGATGGCGGCAGGACTGCCGGTGATCGCGTCGGACTGGGACGGCATCCGCGACACGGTGGATGGCGGGGCGGGCATCCGGGTGCGCACCACGGGCGCCCGGCCCGAGCATGTGGAAATGACGGGGCGGCGGTATCATGGCGGGACGGACAGCTACGTGCAGTACCTGTCGCAGGTCTCGGCGGTGACGTCGATCGATCTGGCCGATCTGGCAGAGGCGGTGCGGGCGCTGATGCTGGATGACGGTCTGCGGGCGCGGATGGGGGCTGCGGCGCGGGAAAGGGCGAGGTCCCTGTTCGACTGGTCCGCCGTGGTGCCGCAGATGCAGGACCTGTTCGCGGATCTGGATGCGCGGCGGCGGGCCGCCGTCGCTGCCGACCACCCGCCCATTCCGGGACGGTTGCCCGTCGCGCCGTCGCCCATGGCCTATTTCGAGGCGTTCCCGACGGAGTTGCTGGCGAAGGACGCGGTCTTCCTCTGGCAGGGCGGGGCTGTTCCGGTGGAGCGGGCGCTGGCGCTGCGCAACTACGCTGCCACGCGGCGGCAGTTCGAGTTGCCGGGGGATGTGGACCGGGTCGCGGAGGGGCTGCGCGGCGCGGGGCAGGCAACGGCGCGGGACCTTGCGGCCGTGACCGGTTTCGGGGTCTTGAAGGTGGAACGCTGCCTGCTATGGCTGTCGAAATACGGATATGCGGCGCAGGGGGGCTGACAGTGCCGGACAGGACAGCGGGAACGATCCTCGTCACGGGGGCAGGCAGCGGGATCGGGCGGGCGACGGCGCGGGCCTTTCTTGCCGAAGGGTGGCGCGTCGCGCTGCTGGGGCGCCGCAAGGCCGCGCTGGAGGAAACGGCGGGGCAGGGCGATGCGCTTGTGCTGCAGGCCGATGCCGGTGATCCCGCCGAGGTCGCGGCGGCCTTCGCAAGGCTGCGGTCGGAATGGGGGCGGCTGGACGTCCTGTTCAACAATGCGGGCATCGCCTTGCCCGGGGCGCCCATCGACGAGATCGCGGTGGAGGATTGGCTGCGCCTTTGCCAGACCAACATCACGGGCATGTTCCTCTGTGCGCGGGAGGCTTTCGGGATGATGCGGCGGCAGAGCCCGCAGGGTGGCCGGATCATCAACAACGGTTCCATCTCGGCCCATGTGCCGCGACCGGGGTCGGTGCCCTATACGATGTCGAAACATGCCGTGACGGGGCTGACGCGGACGCTGGCGCTGGACGGGCGGCCCTTCGACATCGCCTGCGGGCAGATCGACATCGGCAATGCGCTGACCGAGATTTCGGCGAAGTTCCCGTCCGGTGTGCCACAGGCGGATGGCAGCATCCGCGCCGAACCCGTGATGGAGGTGGGTCACGTCGCGGAAGCCGTGCTGCACATGGCGCGGCTGCCGCTGTCGGTGAACATCCCGTTCCTGACGATCATGGCCCGCGATATGCCCTATATCGGGCGGGGATGAGCTTCAGGCGTCCTTGCAGAACATGTCATAGACCAGCGCGATGGTGCGGCTGACCTTCGGGTCCTGGATGGAATAGTAGATCGCCTTGCCCTCGCGCCGGCAGGCGACCAGCCCTTCGAGGCGCAGGCGGGCCAATTGCTGGCTGACGGCGGCCTGCCGCTGTTCCAGCAGGCGTTCCAGTTCCGTCACCGACTTCTCGCCCGAGGACAGGTGGCAGAGGATCATCAGGCGCCCTTCATGCGACAGCGCCTTGAGGAAGGCGGCGGCTGCGGTGGCGCGGTCCGTCATCTCGTCCACGGCGAGGGCGGCGCAGGCATCGCCCCGTTCGGCGGCCGGTAGGTAGTCCTTCTGCACAGACATCTGCATCGCGTCGCTCCCTGCCGGATGATCACGGCTTACCATATTGCCCCCTGCACTGCGACCGGAACGCGGTCACGGCGGGAAAGTTTGGCCGTTTCTGCCTATTTGGTACCGAAAATGGCGATTTAAAGGGGGATTAGCGGGCAAAAGCGCCAAAATTGCCCTGCGAGAACACCAGAGGCGCCCCGTCACGCTGCGCCGCGCGTTCGACCTGTCCGACCAGAATCAGATGGTCGCCCCCGTCATGTGCGGCATGGAGACGGCAATCGAAGCGGGCGAAGGTGCCCCCGATGACGGGCGCACCGCCCGGGCCGGGCGCCCAGTCCAGACCGTCGAAGCCCGCACCCCCCCGCGTGAAACGCGCCGCGAGGTCGCGTTCATCCTCGGCAAGGATGTGAATGGCGAAGTGCCCTGCGGCAGAGAAGGCGGCGAAGCGGGTCGAGCTGCGCGCGATGGACCACAGCACGAGCGGCGGGTCCAGAGAGACTGAGGAGAAGCTGTTTGCCGTGATCCCCTGCGGACCTGCGGGCGTGGCGCAGGTCACCACCGTCACGCCGGTCGCGAAACGGCCGAGCGCGTCGCGGAAGGCCCGCGTCGCCTCGCCGCCCGGGGTGAATTCGGTGATCAGTTCCGTCTGCATCCTGTGGCCCTTGCACTGTCCGGCGCCACAGATAAGGGTTTCCGCCGCAACGGCAATGGCAAAGACCCCGACACGGCCATGTCGCAACCGGCGTGGAAGATGGCAGGGCATCGGATAGGGTGCGGTTGCACAGGATGGAGGCACGGATGACCGAGGGACTGACTGCATTCAAGGCGTCGGGGCGTTTCTGGAGGGGAAACATCCATACCCATTCCACCCGGTCCGACGGTGTCCTGTCGCCCGAGGAGGTCTGCCGCCGCTACCGGGCGGAGGGGTATGACTTCATCGCGCTGACCGACCATTTCGTGGGTCTGTGGGGCTATCCGATCGTGGATACGGTGCCATTCCGCAGCGAAGGCTTCACGACGATCCTAGGCGCAGAGCTGCATTCGGGGGCGATGTCCAACGGCGAGTTGTGGCACATCCTCGCGGTCGGGTTGCCGCCGGATTTCGCGCCGTCGAACAGCCCGGATTTCGTGCCGCGTCCCGATCAGGAAAGCGCGGCGGAGATCGCGGCGCGGGCGGTGGCGGCGGGGGCCTTCGTCGCCATTGCGCATCCGCAGTGGTCGGGCCTGACGCTGGCCGATGCCCGTGCCATCACGGCGGCCCATGCGGTGGAGGTCTATAACCACGGCTGCGCGGCGGGATGTGACCGGCCGGACGGTTTCGCCATCGCGGACCTGCTGCTGACCGAAGGGCGCAAGCTGACGATGATCGCCACGGATGACGCGCATTTCTATGAACCCGACCATTTCGGCGGCTGGGTCATGGTGAAGGCGGAACGGAACGAACCCGACGCGCTGCTGGCCGCGCTGAAGCGGGGGGATTTCTATTCCTCGCAGGGGCCGGAGATCAGGGATATCCGGATCGAAGGGGAAAGCGTGATCGTCGAAAGCTCTGCCGTCGGGTCCGTGATCGTGCAGGGGTGGGGGACGGGGGCGAAGGGCGTGCATGGCCATTCCATGACGCGGACCGAGGTGCCCTTGGCGCGGCTGTTGAACAGCCCGTGGTTGCGGGTGACGGTGATCGATGCGGCAGGCAAGCGGGCATGGTCCAACTCGTTCTGGCGCGATGTGGCGGCCGGCAACCCGAGGGTCTGACGCGGCTTTCCCCAGCGCCCCGGACCTTTGGCGGGGCGGGGGATGGCTTTCGGGGCGGGCGGCTCTGGAAACCTGCGCCCTGGCTTCCGATATGCAGAGGAAGCGCCAAGCCGCAAAGGACATGCCGATGGCCATCGACCTTCCGCCGATCCCCGATATTGCTGCGATCGTCGCGCCGCAGGAGCTTGAGAAGAAGAAGGGCGGAAGCCGTGCCAAGGCGGCTGCCATCGCGATCGGCACGGTCCTGATCCTGTCGGACGGTTCCGAATGCGTGGTCGTGGGGTTCGATGCACAGGGCTACCCCCTGTGCCAGCCGCCGCAGAACTGACCGCCTATTCCGGCTGGGCGGCCAGCCAGTCCATGAGCGCGGGCCGGACGCTTTCCGCGCCTGCCGCGATGGCGGCATCGATCACGCTCCGCGCCTCGGTCAGGTCCACGCGCCGGAGCAGCGCCTTCACCGGCCCGATGGAGGCCGGGCGCATGGACAGCGCCCGCAGGCCCAGCGCGGCGAAGGCCAGCGCCTCGATCGGCCGCCCCGCATCCTCGCCGCAGAAGGAGAGCGGGGTTCCCGTTTCGTCGCAGCGGCCGATGATCTGGCGCAGGAAGCCGAGGAAGGATGCGTTCAGCGTGTCATAGCGGCGGCGGACGCGTTCGTTCTCGCGGTCGGCGGCGAAGAAGAACTGTTTCAGGTCGTTGCCGCCGATGGACACGAAATCCGTCAGTTCGAAGAATTCGCGGGGGGCATAGGCAAGGCTGGGCGTTTCCAGCATCGCCCCGATTTCCAGACGCGCGGGCGTCGGGTGACCCATGGCGCGTTCGCGGTTCAGTTCGTGCAGCAGCTGGTCGCGTGCGGTCCGGAATTCGGACAGTTCCGTGATGAAGGGGAACATGACCGTCAGGGGTCGCCCCTTGGCCGCCCGCAGCAGCGCCTGCAACTGCATCCGCAGCACGCCCGGTTTGTCCAGCCCGACGCGGATCGCCCGCCAGCCCATCGCAGGGTTGGGTTCGTCCTGCGGCTTCATGTAGGGCAGCACCTTGTCGGACCCGATGTCCAGCGTGCGGAAGGCGACGCGCTTGCCATGGGCCGCGTCCATGACGCGGGCGTAAAGCGCGGCCAGTTCCGCCCGCTGCGGCATCTTGTTGCGGACGAGGAATTGCAGTTCGGTCCGGAAGAGGCCCACACCTTCGGCCCCCGAACCGTCAAGGCTGGGCAGATCGGCCATCAGCCCCGCATTCATCATCAGCGTGGTGACGGTGCCGCATTTCGACTCGGCGGGCAGTCCGCGCAGGGACGCGTAGCGCTGCTGCGCCGCCGCCTGCATGGCGATCTTGTCGCGGAAGGCGCGGGCCACCGTTTCCTCGGGGCGCAGGTGGACGATGCCCTGATCCCCGTCCACGAGGATGGGGTCGCCGTTCAGCGCCTCGGTCGTGATGCGGTCGGCATGGATGACCAGCGGGATGGCCAGCGCCCGGGCGACGATGGCGGCATGGGAGCCGACGGAGCCTTCCTCCAGCACCACGCCCTTCAGCTTGCGCCCGTAATCCAGAAGTTCCGCAGGCCCGATGTTGCGGGCGACGAGGATGGGGTTTTCGGGCATCGTCGCGCCCGTATCGGTGCCCTGTCCGGTCAGGATGCGCAGCAGGCGGTTCGACAGGTCGTCCAGATCATGCAGGCGTTCGCGCAGGTATGCGTCGGGCACCTGTTCCAGCCTTGCCCGCGCGGCGGATTGTTCCTTTTCCACAGCGGCCTCGGCCGACAGGCCGCGCTGGATGTCCTCCTCCATCCGGCGCAGCCAGCCGCGGGAATTGGCGAACATGCGGTAGGCTTCGAGAACCGCCTTCTGGTCCTTGTCCAGGCTTTCGGCCGACAGCAGGTCATCCACCGACACGCGCAGTTTCCCCACCGCCTCGCGGATGCGGTCGATTTCGGTCAGCGGGTCGTCGGCGACGGGGTTCGTGACCACCACGCGGGGTTCGTGCAGCCAGACGCGCCCCTCGGCCGCGCCTTCCTGCCCGGTGCTGCCGCGGATCATGACCGACTGTTTGTGCAGCGCCCGCATCCCGTCGCCGTCGTTGGAAAACACGCCCAGCTCCGTCATCTCGGCCAGGACCATCGCGACGACTTCCAGCGCGTAGATCTCGTCATCCGAAAACTCGCGCGCGGTGCGGGACTGGACGACAAGGACGCCCAGTTTCTCGCCCACCCGCTGGATCGGGACGCCGAGGAAGGAGGAATAGATCTCCTCCCCCGTTTCCGGCATGTAGCGGAAGCCCTTTTCCTGCGGCGCATTCGCGGTGTTGACGGGCAGGCCCGTGCGGGCGACGCGGCCCACCAGACCTTCGCCCAGTTTCATGCGGGTCTGGTGGACGGATTCGGGGCGCAGGCCTTCGGTGGCGCAAAGTTCCAGCGTGTCTTCGTCGCGGAAGAGGTAGATGGAACAGACCTCGGTCCCCATGGAGTCCGCGATCAGGTGGGTGATGCGGTCAAGCCTGTCCTGCCCGCCGCCCGTGGTGGCCAGCGTATCGCGCAACCGGCGCAAGAGCTTGCGGCTTTCGCTTTCCGTCCGTTCCGGCATCTTCGGCCTTTTTGTCCCTGTTGCGGTCTTTAGACCACAGGTCGGCGGATTGCGGAACCCCCGTCATCCGGGGCTTTCAGGCCCGCGCGGCCAGCGCGACACCGGCCAGCGTGACACCCGTCCCGGCCAGCATCAGCGACGACAGAGGTTCCCCGAAGGCCAGATGCGCCGCCAGAATGGTGACGGGTGGCGAAAGGTAGAGAACGGCCGTCACGCGGGCGGCAGGGTATCGCCGCAGGCAGAGGTAATAGGTGCCGTAGCCGCCGAAGGTGGCGAAGAGGACAAGCCAGCCGATGCCGAAGGCGAAGCTGCCGTCCAGGGGCGGGGTGACGCCGCCGAAGGGCAGGGAGGTGAGGGCGAAAAGGGCTGCTGCCGTCAGGCATTGCAGGCAGAGCGACTGGTGGACCGCGACGGAAGCGGGGCGCAGTCGCCTTTGCAGCACGGCGGACAGGGCAAAGGACATCGTCCCCGCCACGGCCAGAACCAGCGCCCATGGCGGCGCCGTGCCGAAGCGCAAGCCTTCGCCCGATACCAGCAGGACGCCGGCCACGGCGATCCCGGTTCCCAGCCATTGCCGCGTCGTCAGTCTTTGCCCGAGGATCGGTCCCGCCAACAGCGCGACGCCGAGCGGCAGCATGTCGGTGACCAGCGCCACGAGCCCGGTCGGCACGCCCTGCCCGATGGCCAGCGAGAAGCCCCCCAGATAGAGGAACATCCCGAGCGTCCCGAAAAGGCCCTGTTCCGCGACGGCCCGCAAGTCCAGCCTCGGCCCGATGGCGAAAGCGAAGGGCAGCAGGACCAGACCGGAGACGAGGCTGCGCCAGAACAGGATGGTCAGGACCGGTGTGGTGCCGGACAGGCCGCGGATGCCGAGGAAGCCCGTGGACCATGCAAGGACGAGAAAGGCGGACAGGAGCGGAAAGACCGGATCGAAGCCCGTGCGCGGGGGGGTGCTGGCAGTCATGGCGCGGGCGGGTCCTTTGCGGGGCCCTGCCTGTCTAGAGCCGTGGCATAGCCTCACGCGACGGGTGGCGACGGACGGTGCGCGAAAGGCGACGGGGAATGCGAAACCCCCGCCCGGGACGGGGCGGGGGCAAAAGTTTTTGAAAACTTTTGCAAATTTCTTCGGAGAAATTTGCGGGACAGGGCGGTCAGGCCTTTTCCAGCTCGAACGCGTCGTGCAGGGCCTGCACGGCCAGTTCCATGTACTTCCGGTCGATCAGGACGGAGATCTTGATCTCGGAGGTGGAGATGACCTTGATGTTGATGCCCTCGGCGGCCAGCGCGTTGAACATCTTGGCCGCGACGCCCGCATGGGACCGCATCCCGATGCCGACGACCGACACCTTGGCCACATCGGTATCCACGATCAGTTCGTCATAGCCGATCAGACCGGCAGACTTGGCGTCTTCCATGGCCTTCTTGGCGCGTTCCACCTGATTGATGGGGCAGGAAAAGGTCATGTCCGTCACGGCACCCGGATGGGCGTCGTCATAGTCCTTTTCGCTGATGTTCTGGACGATCATGTCCACATTCACGCCCGCATCGGCCAGCGGGCCGAAGATGGCCGAGGCGACGCCGGGGCGGTCCTCGATGGTGAAGAGGGTGATCTTGGCTTCCTCGCGGCTGAAGGCGACGCCAGAGACGACTTTCGATTCCATGATTTCCTCCTCGTCGCACACAAGGGTGCCGGACGTTTCGTCGGTGTCTTCGAAGGATGAGAGGACGCGCAGGCGCACCTTGTAGCGCATGGCCAGTTCGACCGAGCGGGTCTGCAGCACCTTGGCGCCGAGCGAGGCGAGTTCCAGCATCTCCTCGAAGGCGATCTTTTCCAGCTTGCGGGCCTTGGACGATACGCGCGGGTCGGTGGTATAGACGCCGTCCACGTCGGTATAGATGTCGCAGCGTTCCGCGCCGAAGGCGGCGGCGAAGGCGACGGCGGTGGTGTCGGACCCGCCCCGGCCCAGCGTGGTGATGCGGCCTTCGGGCGATATGCCCTGGAAGCCCGCGACGACCGCGACCTTGAAGCCTTCGGCGAATTTCGCGTCGATATTGGCGCGGGGGATGTCCACGAAGCGGGCCGATCCGTGCTGCGCGGTGGTCTGGATCGGCACCTGCCAGCCCTGCCAGCTGCGGGCGGGGATGCCCATTTCCTGCAGGCGCAGGGCCATGAGGCCAGCGGTCACATTCTCGCCCGAGGCGACGACGGCGTCATATTCGCGGGCGTCGTACAGCTTCGACGTGCCTTCGACATAGCCGACGAGCTTGTTCGTCTCGCCCGACATGGCGGAAACGATGACGATCACGTCATAGCCGCGTTCGACCTCTTTCTGGACCTTCTTCGCGGCATTCTCGATCCGCGCGAGGTCGGCCACCGAGGTGCCGCCGAATTTCATCACGAGAAGCGGCATGGTTCCCCCCGCAAGACCCCTGTTTTCCGCGCGCTTCTTAGGGCGGGGCGGGGCGGGGTGCAAGGGCGGTTCTTGGGGGGCGAGGGGGGACGGGGCAAGTGCCGCAGGAAGGCAATCGAGCGGCTGCGCGGAACGGTCGGTCATCACCCGTGGCCCTAAGCCACGGGTGGCGGCCGCCCCGCCCCCCCGGGGCGGCCGCACGGGGTCCGTGCGACCACCCCGGCGTGACGGCCGCCACCCTATCGTTTCGCCCTTATTGCACCCGGACAGTGGCCGGAATGTCTCGTGTCGGACCGGGGCAAATGCCTCGTTCGGGGCAAGGGGCGCCCCGGATCGGGTCCGGGGCGCTGTCTGCCTTACCCGCGCCGCCCGCGCCGTTCCCGGCGCGGCCCGCCGGCATCGTCGCCCGTCCCGTCCGAGGTGGACGAGAACCCGCCCAGCTTTTCCGAGATATCCTCCAGCGTCGGGCGCGGACCTTTCGGTCGCGTCTCCAGCGCGTTGCGCATGGCCCGCAGGTGGTCCGGCATCGTGCCGCAGCAGCCGCCGATGATCCGTACACCGGCATCCCGCGCCAGCACCGCATATTCCGCCATCAGTTCCGGCGTGCCGTCATAGTGGATATGGCCGTCATGGTATTTCGGGATGCCTGCGTTGCCCTTGGCGATGATCGGCCGTTCCGTCCCCGTCGAGGCGAAGCCCAGAACCGTCCGCATCAGGTCCGATGCGCCCACGCCGCAGTTGGCGCCGAAGGCGATGGGCGGGTTGGGCAGTTTCTCGACCAGTTCGGCCAGCGCGGCAGAGGTCACGCCCATCATCGTCCGCCCCGCCGTGTCGAAGCTCATGGTGCCGCACCACGGCAGACCCGCCAGCTTTGCAGCCTCTGCCGCGGCCCGGTATTCCTCGGGGGCGGAGATCGTCTCGATCCAGAGGACATCGACGCCGCCCTCCTTCATGCCTTCCATCTGTTCGTGGAAGATTTCCACGGCGTCCTTGTGGGTCAGGCTGCCCATCGGTTCGAAGATCTCGCCCGTGGGGCCGACGGAGCCGGCGACGACGACCTTGCGACCCGACTTGTCGGCCACCTCGCGCCCGAGTTCGACGCCGATGCGGTTCAGCTCCCGCACGCGGCCTTGCGCATCGTGCAGTTTCAGGCGGGCTGCATTGCCGCCGAAGGTGTTGGTCAGGAAGATGTCAGACCCCGCCTCGACCGCGTTGCGGTAGAGCGTGCGGATGTTGTCCGGCTTGTCCACGTTCCACAGTTCGGGCGGTTCGCCCGAGGAGAGGCCCATGTTGAACAGGTTCGTCCCCGTCGCGCCATCGGCCATCAGCCAGTCGCGGGTGGAAAGAAGCTCGGTCAGCGCATCGGCCATGGGGGCACCTTCTGTGGAAAGACGTTCAGCATGGTCTGCCACGGGGGCAGTGGGGACGCAAATCGATTATCCGCATGTTGATGTTGAAGCGAAACGCAAGTCCGCCCCCCGGTCGCAGGGCAGGGTCAGTCTGTCCCGTCCTCTCCCATCAGCTGGGCCGCCATCTGGCGGGTGATGGGCCGTCCTGCGGCAAGGGCATGGGCGTCGAGGCGGGCGACGAGATCGCGGGCAGCGGCGATGGACCGCTCCATCCTCAGGACGAGGAACGGGATCAGCGCCGGGGGCACGGTGATCTGGCGGTCGGCAAAGAGCTTGACGAGGACAGCCGAGAGGAGCGCGTCATCGGGCGCGTCGATCCGGACCAGCTGAGCGGCCTGCAGCCGCGAGGCGAGGTCGGGAAGCGCAAGTCCCCAGTCGCGCGGCGGCCGCGTTGCCGTGACAAGCAGGTGGCCTGCCTGTGTGACGATGTTGTGCAGGTGGAAGAAGGCGGTTTCCGCCCGGGCGCTTCCGGCGGTGCCTTCCGCATCCTCCACCGCAACCGCGCCATGGGCCGAGAGCGCGGGAAGGTCGGCTTCGGCAAGTGCCGGGCCGGAAATGACCGCAGCGCCGGCTTCGGCTGCCCAGAGGCGGGCGAGGTGGGTCTTGCCGCTGCCGGGCGGGCCGACGAGGACCAGCTTGCCGGACGGCCAGTTGCGCCAGTCATCCACCGTGGCAAGGGCCGCGGCATTGGCGGGCGAGGTGAAAAAGTCCTCGCGCCGCCACGCCTCGCGTGCTGGAAGGTCGAAGGCGAGTTGGCGGATCACCCGGCAGCCTCGTCCTTTTCGGCTTCGGGGGCTGGCCTGCCGCTGTAGCCGCGGTAAAGCAGGCTGGACTGGTAATGATGGATGCCGAAGCGGGCGAAGACGCCGATGGCGGCGGCGACCGGAACGGCCACCAGCATCCCCACGAAACCGAAGAGCGATCCGAAGGCCGACAGGGCGAAAAGCAGCCAGACGGGATGCAGGCCCACGGAATTGCCAACCAGTTTCGGCGTCAGGATATTGCCTTCGATGAATTGCCCCGCCGCGAAGATGGCGGCGATGATGCCGATCGAGACCCAGTCGCCCCAGAACTGGAACAGCGCGAGGCCGATGGCCAATGCACCGCCGACCAGCGAACCGACATAGGGGATGAAGGTGATGGCCCCCGCGATGGCGCCGACGATCAGGCCGAATTGCAGGCCCGCCGCCATCAGGGCGATGGAATAGAAGGTGCCGAGCAGCAGGCAGACGGAAAGCTGTCCGCGGACGAAGCCGGCCAGCACGGCGTTGATCTCGTTCCCCAGACGGCGGATCGTGGGGGCGTGGTCGCGGGGCAGGAGGCTGTCGATGCGGGCGACCATGTGGTCCCAGTCCAGCAACATGTAGAAGGCCACGACGGGCACGACGACGATGAAGATTACGGCCGAGACGAGGGACATGGCGGAAGAGAGCAGGGTTTCCGCCAACTGCCCGCCCTTGGCCTGTATCGCCTGGGCGATCTGCGCAAGGGTCTGGCGGATGGTCGATGTGCTGTCGGAGAGTTCCGGGAAACGTTCGACAAGGAAGCCCTGAAGGCGCTGCGCGATTTCGGGCGCGGCATTGATGAGGCCGGTCAGCTGCTGGATCAGGGTGGGGATGATCGCAAGGACCAGAAGCACCGCGATCAGCAGCGCGACGAGCGAGATCGTGACGGTGGCCCCGACCCGCGAAAGGCCCGCGCGTTCCAGCCGGTCGGCGACGGGATCGAGGAAATAGGCGATTGCCCCGCCGACGAGGAAAGGCAGCATGACGTTGCCGAGTGCCCAGAGCAGGACGAGGAACAGCGCGGCCGCGATCCCCCAATAGACGAGCTGTTGCCGCACGGGCAGGGCCATTTGCGCGCATCCTTTTTGTTCGGAAGGAGCATATCACCATTGCCGCGATGCGGCGCAAGAGGGATGGGCTTGCCCTCCGGACGTGGCGGTATCCTTGCGGGTGCCGGCTCGCGCTTTGCCCGACGGGCGACGGAAACGGCGGTTTGCACCGTGGAAAGCGGGGACCGGCTCTTTTCGCGGCGTTGCAGAGCGGTCAGGATGGGACGGTGCGGGATGGGGGAGAGGGTTCGATGATCCGCGTTTTCCGCAGGCACCTTGTGCTTGTCGCCGTTCTGGTGCTGTCGCTGCTGCTCGCGCTGTTCTTTGCAGGCCGCTTCGCCGTGCGGGCGGTCTATTTCGCGCAGCACCGCGAGGAGCCGGTCGCGGGCTGGATGACGGTCGGCTACGTGGGGCGCAGCTGGGGGTTCGATCCGCGCGAGATCGACGCTCTGGCAGGGTTGCCCTTCCCGGAGGGGCGGCCCTTCACGCTGGAAGAGATTGCGCGGGATCGCGGGGTTCCCGTGGCCGAGGTCGTGGCGCAGGTCGAGGCGGCGCTGGAGGTGTTGCAGGCGCGGCGGGCGGCGGAGGATGGCGGCGGGTCGGGCACCCGGGGTGGCGAAGGGGGGCAGCCGTGACGGAATGGCTGCTGGGCCTTGTTCCGGCCTATGGCGGCTGGCTGCTGGCAGGGGCGACCTTCCTGTCCTGTCTGGCGCTGCCGATACCCGCGTCGATCCTGATGCTGGCGGCGGGCGGGTTTGCGGCGGCGGGCGATCTGACATTGGCGGGCAGTGCGGGGGCGGCGCTGGCGGGGGCCGTGGCGGGGGATCAGGCGGGATTCTTCGCAGGGCGGGTCGGCGGGTCGGGGCTGCTGGCCCGGCTGGGGGCGAGGGCCGCGCCGGTCGGTAAGGCGGTGGAACTGCTGGCACGGCGGGGGGGCGTGGCGGTGTTCCTGTCGCGCTGGCTGTTTTCGGCGCTTGGGCCTTATGTCAACGTGGCGGCGGGGGCGGCGGGGCAGGGTTGGGCGCGGTTCACGCTGTGGGGCGTGGCGGGCGAGGCGGTCTGGGTCGCGGTCTATGTCGGGGCGGGCTGGTCGGTGGCGGGCAATCTGACGGCGGCATCGGGCATGGCGGTGGATGTGCTGGGGTTTTTGGCGGCGCTGGCCGTGGCGGCCGGGGCGCTGTGGTGGCTGGTCGCGGCGCTGCGGGCGGAGCGGGCGTCGGATGTTGCCTCACCCCCGGCTTCCCGCTAGGAACGGGGCCGAACCGTTCTCACGAGGCCAAAATGCGTCTGACCCGCTACTTCCTGCCCGTCCTGAAGGAAAACCCCGCCGAGGCGCAGATCGTGTCGCACCGCTACATGCTGCGGGCGGGGATGATCAAGCAGCAGGCGGCAGGGATTTATTCGTGGCTGCCGCTGGGCTATCGCGTGCTGAAACGGATCGAGGAGATCGTGCATCAGGAGCAGGTGCGGGCGGGGCATATCCCGCTTCTGATGCCCACGCTGCAACCGGCGGACCTGTGGCGGGAGTCGGGGCGCTATGACGATTACGGGCAGGAGATGCTGCGCATCACCGACCGGCAGAAGCGCGAGATGCTGTACGGGCCGACGAACGAGGAGATGATCACCGACATCTTCCGTTCGCATGTGAACAGCTACAAGGACCTGCCTCTGACGCTGTACCACATCCAGTGGAAGTTCCGCGACGAGATGCGGCCGCGTTTCGGCGTGATGCGGGGGCGCGAGTTCCTGATGAAGGACGGCTACAACTTCGACGTGGACCGGGACGCGGCGCTGCATGCCTATAACCGCCACATGGTCAGCTATCTGCGGACCTATGAGCGGATGGGGCTGACGGCCATTCCGATGCGGGCGGCGTCCGGCCCCATCGGGGGGGACAATACGCATGAATTCCTCGTGCTGGCGCAGACGGGGGAGTCGGAAGTGTTCTATGACGACCGCGTGACCGGGCTGAAGCTGGGCCAGCGGGATATCGACTATGACGATCGCGCGCAGGTGGCCAAGGTCTGCGAGGAGTTCACCACGCTTTATGCCCGCACCGACGAGACGCATGACGAGGCGGTCTTTGCACAGGTGCCGGAGGCGCATCGGAAGGTCGGGCGCGGGATCGAGGTCGGGCAGATCTTCTATTTCGGAACCAAGTATTCCGAGGCGATGGGGGCGACGGTCGTGACCGCCGACGGGTCGCGGGTGCCGGTGGAGATGGGGTCGCACGGGATCGGCGTGTCGCGTCTGCTGGGCGCGATCATCGAGGCGAGCCATGACGACAAGGGGATCATCTGGCCGGAGGGCGTGACGCCCTTCCCGGTGGGGATCGTGAACCTGAAGCAGGGCGATGGCGCGGCGGATGCGGCCTGCGAGGGGCTTTACAAGGCGCTGGCGGCGCGGGGGCTCGAGGCGCTGTACGACGACCGGGACGAGCGGGCGGGGGCGAAATTCGCCACCATGGACCTGATCGGCCTGCCGTGGCGAATCACGGTCGGCCCGCGCGGGCTGGCGAACGGGGTGGTGGAAGTCACCTCGCGCCGGACGGGCGAGAGCGAGGAGATGTCGCCCGAGGCGGCGGTGGACCGGATCGCGCAGATCTACGCGGGGCGGTGAGAGGCCCCGGAGGGGGGCGAATTTTCCGCGAAAATTCGGGGGGAGGCGGTTGCCTCCCCTTTCCTTGTCAGGCGGAGCGGCGTGCCGCCGCACGGCTTTCCTGTCGCCTGCGCCTTCGGCTCCGGCTCCGCGGT
>AYNO01000053.1 GCA_000500915.1 Rhodobacter sp. CACIA14H1 | reverse complement strand
GACGAATACCTTGCCGTGATGGACATGACGGCGGAATTCTACCTCTCCACCGTCGAACGCATCTTCAAGAACCGCGAGATCGCGAAGAACGAATTCACCGTGAACGGCAAGCGGGTGGATATCGGCGCCATCACGCAGGTCGCCGTCAAGACGGTGGAAGGCGCGAATGACGACATCTCGGCCCCCGGCCAATGCATCGCCGCGCTGAAACTGCTGACCGGCCTGCCCGAGGAAAAGAAGGCGTCCCACCTCGAACCCGGCGCGGGCCATTACGGCATCTTCGCGGGCAAGTCCTGGCGTCTGAACATCCGCCCGCTGGTCCTGAACTTCATCGACGCCAATTCCGGCGCACCGGTGAAGACGAAGGCCAAGATCAGCCTGGCGGCTTCGCAATAGTCCGCAGCATCATCGGGCCCTTCAGGAAGGTCTCGATCGCCCGCGTCACGGCTTCGGGCTGTTCGAGCATGGGCATGTGCCCCGCGCCGGCGATCACCTCCAACCGGCCATAGGGCGCAAGCTGCGAAGTGAATTCCTGCCGGCGCACAGGGACAAGCGTGTCCTCCGCCCCCGCGATGCACAGCACGGGCAGCTTCACCTTGCGCAGCGTCTTCTGCTGGTCCGGCCTGCGCTGCAGGGCGCGGGACTGCCGCAGGAAGACCCCCTCGCCCAGCGACAGCGCCATATCGCGCAGCAGCGCCACGATCTCGGCCCGCCATTCGCTGGCGGCAAAGGCGGTGTCCGGATATTCCTGACCCACGACCTCCTTCAACCGTCCGGCCTTGGCCGCGACCATCCGCGCCTCGCGCGCGGCCGCCGTCGCGGGCGGTTCGGCCAGCGGATCGGTCGAGATCAGCACCGCACGCGACGCACGCCCGTTCTCGCGCCGCAGGATGTCCAGCGCGACATCGCCCCCCAGCCCGTGCCCGACCAGCACGAAGGAGGGCGGCGCGGTGGCAAGGATGGCTTCCGACATCTGCTCCACGCTGTCGCCCGCCGTCGGCAGCGCGAGTGTGCAGCGGGTGGCGTGCGCCCAGATGCACGATCTGCGGCAGGAAGACCCGCGGCATCGGACAGCAGGCCCGGAATGATGACGATGGGTTCGTTCACAGGCCGCCTAGTCCATCCGGTGATGATGCGCACCGTCTCGTCCGTCTGCGACGGGCTGAGGATCTCGCCCGCAAGGACATGCGCAAAGGGATCGTCGCCCGCCGCAAGCACCCGTTCCACGACCTGCACCCCGCCCGCCCAACCGGCCATGACAGGGCCGATGCGGTCGGGATCGATGACCCGGTCCTGCGGCGAGAACAGCACCAGCGCGGGCACCTTCGCCGCGCCGTAATCCGCAGCCCGCGCCGCCCGCACCAGCCGCGCCATGGGATAGAGCGCCGAGGTCGGATATTCCGTCGTCCAGTGCCGCGCCTGCCCGTCATTGACCGGCACGAAGGACCGCACCTCGCCCGCCACCGCCGCGCCCCAGCGTTCCACCAGCGGGGCGTCCAGCAGCCATTGCGCGGGGGCATGGATGCCGAAATTCGGCGACACCAGCACCGTCCCCGCCAGCCCCCCGTTCAGCGCCGGATCGGTCGCGGCAAGCGCCGCCAGCGTCGCGCCGGTCGAGGTGCCGATGACCACCACCCGCTCGCCCAGCCGCCGCCCGACCGCCATCGCCTCGGCCATGTCGTAAAGCCAGTCCTCGGCCTCGGCCCCGGCCATCGCGGCCCCGTCGCGGCCATGTCCGGCAAGGCGCGTGAAAAAGAGGTTTGCCCCCAGCTCCCGCGCGACCCTGTCGGGGACGGGCCGGATCTCGGCAGGGCTGGCCGAAAAGCCATGCACATAGACGATGGCCAAAGGCGTCCGCACACCCTTTCCGGCGGCCCAGACGATCTGCTTGCCGTCACCGGGGCGGATGTCGGGAAATTGCTGTTCCCTCTGCAGGATATAGGCTTCCGGATCGGCAGGAATGTCCGTTTCGGAAAAGTCGATGGTCCGGTCGATGCCCGTCCGCGGCACCGCGAACCACAGCACGGCCCCCGCCAGCACCAGCAGGGCCAGCAGCCGCCCCAGCCATCTTCCCGCCACCCGTATCACCGACCACCCGCCTCTTCGACCGCCGCCGCGATCATGGCAAGGCAGGCGGGCGTTGAAAAGCGGTGATCGGCCCCCTTCACCAGCGTCACCCGCAAGTCGTCGCAGTCCGCGTGATCCATCAGCCGCAGGGCGACCGCAGGCGGCACATCGGTATCCGCCGTCCCCTGCAGCACCCGCACCGGAAAGGGCAGCCGCAACAGAGACCGCAGCACCAGCCGCCCCCGCCCCTCTTCGATCAGCCGCCGCGTGATGGGGTATCCGTCGGCCGAATAATCCGACGGGATGACGATCCGCCCCGCCGCCATCAGCTCCGCCCGCTGCGCGTCGGTGAAACCGGCCCACATGCTGTCCTCGGTGAAGTCCGGCGCCGGGGCGATGCCGACCAGCGCCTTCACCCGCTCCGGCACGGCCCGCGCCAGCAGCAGCGAAATCCACCCGCCCATCGACGACCCGACAAGGACCTGCGGCCCCTCCGTCAACGCCTCCACCACCGCCAGCGCATCTTCGAACCAGTCGCCGATCGCGCCCTCCTCGAAGGCCCCCGACGACTGGCCATGCCCCGAATAGTCAAAGCGCAGGAAGGCCCGCCCCGTCCGCTCGGCCCAGTCCTGCAGGAAAACCGCCTTGGTCCCCGTCATGTCGGACATGAACCCGCCAAGGAACACCACCCCCGGCCCCGTCCCGCCCGTCCGCACATAGGCGATCCGGCGTCCCTGCGCTGTGTCCAGATAGTCCGTCATGCCTGCTGCCCCTTACGTGCCTCGCCCCCCTCATACCGCCCCGCCGCGCCGGATGCCACAGGACAGCCCGCCCCGCCTTTGGCGCAGGTTGACATTCCGCCCCCGCCCGCGCAGGAAGGCGCGACATAACCCGCAACCGGGCGTTCCGTGGGCGCCAAACCGACGAGGGAGCCGCATATGGCCCAGATTTCCCTGACATTCCCCGATGGCAACATCCGCAACTTCGATGCGGGGATCACCCCTGCACAGGTGGCACAGGCCATCGCGCCCTCGCTGGCCAAGGCCGCCATTTCCGCGCAGGTGGACGGCGTGCATTGGGACCTGCAATGGCCCATCCACACCGACGCCCGCATCTCCATCAACACGATGAAGGACGACGTGCCCGCGCTGGAACTGATCCGCCACGACCTTGCGCATATCATGGCGCGCGCCGTGCAGGAAATCTGGCCGGACGTCAAAGTCACCATCGGCCCCGTCCGCGACTACGGCTGGTTCTACGATTTCGACCGGGCAGAGCCCTTCACGCCCGACGACCTCGGTCAGATCGAGGCGAAGATGAAGCAGATCATCAACGCCCGCGACCCGATCCGCACCGAAGTCTGGTCCCGCGCCGATGCCATCGCGCATTATGAAAAGGCGGGCGAACCCTACAAGGTCGAACTCGTCCACAAGATCCCGGCGGATCAGGACATCCGCATGTACTGGCACGGCGACTGGCAGGACCTCTGCCGTGGCCCGCACCTGCAACATACGGGGCAGGTTCCGGCGGATGCCTTCAAGCTGACCCATGTCGCGGGCGCCTACTGGCTGGGCGATGCCACGCGCCCCATGCTGCAACGCATCTATGGCGTGGCCTTCAGGAACCGCGACGACCTGAAGGCCCACATGACCATGCTGGAAGAGGCCGCCAAGCGCGACCACCGCAAGCTGGGCCGCGAGATGGACCTCTTCCACATGCAGGAGGAAGCGCCGGGTCAGGTCTTCTGGCACCCCAACGGCTGGACCATCTACACCACGCTGCAGGATTACATGCGCCGCCAGCAGCGCCGCGACGGCTATGTCGAGGTGAACACCCCGCAGGTGGTGAACCGCAAGCTCTGGGAAGCCTCGGGCCACTGGGAAAACTACCGCGAAAACATGTTCATCGTGGAAGTGGACGAGGAAGGCGCACGCGAAAAGGTCGTCAACGCCCTGAAACCCATGAACTGCCCCTGCCATGTGCAGATCTTCAACGTGGGCCTGAAATCCTACCGCGACCTGCCCATCCGCATGGCCGAATTCGGCTCCTGCGCCCGCTATGAACCCTCGGGCGCCCTGCACGGGATCATGCGCGTGCGCGGCTTCACGCAGGACGACGCGCATATCTTCTGCACGCTGGATCAGGTGGAATCCGAGTCGAAGAAATTCATCGAATTCCTCGCCAAGATCTACTCCGACCTCGGCTTCGACAAATGGCGCGTGAAGCTCTCCACCCGCCCCGAAAAGCGCGTGGGCTCGGACGAGATCTGGGACAAGATGGAAGCCGCCCTCGCCAATGCCTGCATGGCCGCCGGCTACCCCTATGAACTCTACCCCGGCGAAGGCGCCTTCTACGCGCCGAAACTGGAATTCGTGCTGACCGATGCCATCGGCCGCGACTGGCAATGCGGCACGCTGCAACTCGACCCCAACCTGCCGGAGCGGCTGGACGCCAGCTATATCGGCGAAGACGGCGCGAAGCACCGCCCCTTCATGCTGCACCGCGCCTGCCTCGGCTCCTTCGAACGCTTCATCGGCATCCTGATCGAAAACCACGCGGGCAAGCTGCCCTTCTGGCTGGCCCCGCGTCAGGTCGTCGTCGCCTCCATCGTGTCGGACGCCGATCCCTTCGTCGAGGAAGTCGTGACCGCGCTGACGCTGGCGGGCGTCCGGGCCGAAGCCGACGTGCGGAACGAAAAGATCAACTACAAGGTCCGCGAACATTCCGTGGGCAAGGTCCCCGTCATCCTCGCCATCGGGATGAAAGAGGTGGAAGAGCGCACCGTCTCCGTCCGCCGTCTGGGCGAGACGCGGACCGAAACCCTCCCGCTGGAGGCCGTGGTCGCCGAAATGGCCGCCGCCGCGCTGCCGCCGGACCTGCGCTGAAACCGGTCACGGGCGGCAATCATGACGCATGGAAAAGGCCCCCGCAGGGGCCTTTTTCGCTTGACCGCCCTGTCCAGCCGGCGCCGCAAAAACGGGCAGAGCGCCGATTTTCCCCTTATTTCATTGGGTTGCACCCTGAGTCGGCGCTGCGGATTCTTGCTTGATTTTAATGTGCGCTTTGGCATGATTTTCGCCAGTGACGACAGACTTTCGACCGCCTCCTGCAACGCACAGGCCGGACCGAGGAAGACCTGCTGCACGGCCTGACGGCAATAACGCCGCAGGGGGGTTCTGAATGGAGAAGCGGGAATGCCGACCGGCACCGTGAAATGGTTCAACACGACGAAGGGTTACGGGTTCATCGCGCCGGATGACGGGGGCAAGGATGTCTTTGTCCATATCTCGGCCGTGGAACGTGCGGGACTCAAGGGCCTGAACGACAACCAGAAGATCGGCTACGAATTGCAGTCCGGCCGCGATGGCCGCGCCTCGGCAAGCGAGCTGAAACTTCTCTGACGGCGGCCCAGCCCGTCGGAACGGAAGGCCCGCATCCGCTGCGGGCCTTTTGCCTTACAGCAGCTTCGCCTGCACCTGATCGTCCCAGCAAAGGTGCCACGCCTCGCCGTCGCGGATCACGGGGCGCTTCATCACCGTGGGCTGGGCGGCGATCTGGGCCTCCGGCTCGGACGCTTTCAGGAAATCGCTGAAGGACCGGTAGGTGGTCGATGCCTTGTTGATCACCCGATCCCCGAATTCCGTGACGATTTCCGCGATCTCCGCCTCGGACAAGGGCGCGGCCCGCACGTCGCGGAAGGTGACGTCGTGACCCGCGGCCTCCAGCGCCTTCAGCGCCTTCTTGCAGGTGTCGCAGGTGGGAATGCCATAAAGGATCATGTCTCGATGCCCCTGCCGTGGTCCGTGCCGCATCCTGTGCCGCAAGGCGTGCATACAAGGCGCACGCCGCCTTGACCAGCCTTCACCCCGTCACGGCCCGCGTGATCGCCACCCCCGCCCAGGCCGACAGCGCCGTCAGCACCGTGCCCCAGACCGTATCGGTCGCCACCATCTGCCAGTGCCAGTCCTTCATGATGGCATAGGAGGTGAATTCGTAAGTGCCATAGGCCATCGCCCCGATGATCGCGGCGGGCAGCAGCACCGGCGCCCCGGTCTTCAGCGCGGGCAGCGACACGAGGTAAAGCAGCCCCGCCACATAGGCCGCATAGAAGGCCGCAGCCGGCAGGACGCGGATATCGTCCAGCATCAGCGGCCCGATATGCCGGCTGAACAGCGGCTTCATCACCAGTGACAGCATGATCGCATCGAGGATCAGGAAGACGGCGGCGGTGGACAGGTAGAGGACGGCGATCTGCATCTCTGGCTCCTTCATCGGTGCCAGAGGTAGCGCGGCGAACGGTGCGGGAAAGAGCCCCCGCCCGTCCCCGCCTGAGTCCGCGCCGCCACACATCCACGCCCCTGCATCTGGGGCCGCGAAATCCCCCCTAGCCGAAACCTCGCCCGCGCCCCTATAGTTTGCGGCAGAACGGGGGGGACACCCCGTCATGAGGCAGGCGTAAACCATAACAAGCAAGGAGGGGGCCATGCGCTGCCCATTCTGCGGCAATATCGACACCCAGGTGAAGGACAGCCGTCCCGCCGAAGACCATGTCTCCATCCGCCGCCGCCGGTTCTGCCCGGCTTGCGGGGGGCGCTTCACCACCTATGAACGGGTGCAGCTGCGCGACCTCGTCGTCATCAAATCCAGTGGCAAGCGCGAGGATTTCGACCGCTCCAAGCTGGAACGCTCCATCCGCATCGCGATGCAGAAACGGCCCATCGACCCCGAACGCATCGACCAGATGATTTCCGGCATCGTGCGGCGGCTGGAAAGCCTCGGCGAAACCGACATCCCGTCCAAGGTGATCGGCGAGATCGTGATGGAATCCCTCGCCCGCATCGACACGGTCGCCTATGTGCGCTTTGCCAGCGTTTACAAGAACTTCCAGGCCGCCGACGACTTCGACAAATTCGTAAGCGAGCTGCGCCCCGGCGCATCGCCGGACGAGTGACCGGAGACGAGGCGCATATGACCCACGCCCTCGCGCTGGCCGCGCGGGGGCTGGGGCGGACATGGCCCAATCCGGCCGTCGGCTGCGTGCTGGTCAAGGACGGCCGCGTCGTCGGGCGCGGCTGGACACAGCCGGGCGGACGGCCCCATGCGGAACGCATGGCGCTGGATGCGGCGGGCGATGCGGCGCGGGGGGCGACGGCCTATGTGACGCTCGAACCCTGCGCCCATCACGGCAAGACCCCGCCCTGCGCCGAAGCTCTGGTCGCGGCGGGCGTCACCCGCGTCGTCACCGCCCTGACGGACCCCGACCCCCGCGTCTCGGGCAAGGGCCACGCCATCCTGCGCGCGGCCGGCATCGCCGTGACCGAAGGCATCTGCGCGGCACGGGCGCGGGACCTGCAGGCGGGTTTCCTGAAACGGGTGGAACGCGGGCTGCCCTTCGTCACGCTGAAACTCGCCGCCTCGCTGGACGGGCGCATCGCCACGGCCACGGGCGAAAGCCGCTGGATCACGGGGCCAGAGTCGCGCCGCCGCGTCCATCTGATGCGGATGACCCATGACGCGGTGCTGACCTCCTCCGCCACCGCGCTGGCCGATGACCCCGACCTGACGGCGCGGGACATGGGCGCGGCGCAGCAGCCGCTGCGCATCCTCTGCGATGCGGGGCTGCGCGTGCCCGCCACCTCGCGCCTCGGCCGGACGGCGGGCGAAACCCCCGTCTGGGTGCTGCACGGCGACAGCCCCCCCGCCGCCCGCAGCGCATGGGCCGCCACCGGCGCCCGCCTCATCCCCTGCGCGACGGCGGGTGCACATCTTGACCTGATTGCCGCCTTCCGCGCCCTCGCCGCCGAAGGCCTGACCCGCCTCCTGGTCGAGGCCGGTGGCCAATTCGCCGCCGCCCTGATCCGCGCCGGACTGGTGGACGAACTTGCCCTGTTTCAGGCGGGCTGCCTGATCGGAACCGAAGGCCGCGCCGTTCTCGGCCCGCTCTCCCTCACCGCGCTCGCCGAAGCCCCCCGCCCCCGCCTGATCGAGGCCACGACCTGCGGACCCGACACGCTCACGCGCTGGGCCTTCGGATAAACACCTGCATCTCGGCCGAAATACCCTCAGGGGGGTGCGGGGGGCAGGATGCCCCCCGCTCTGCCGGAACTCACCAGTGCCCGACGCTGGGCATCGACTTCCACGGCTCCACCGGTTCCTTCGCGCCGCCCTTCTGCAACAGCTCGATCGACACATTGTCCGGCGACCGGACAAAGGCCATCCGCCCGTCGCGGGGCGGGCGGTTGATCACCACGCCATTGGCCTGCAGATGCGCACAGGTGGCGTGGATGTCGTCCACCTCATAGGCCAGATGCCCGAAATGGCGGCTGTCCGACGGCAACCCGTCATCGCCATCCCAGTTATAGGTCAGCTCCACCGGGCATTCCGGCTGGCCGGGCGGCGCCATGAAGACAAGCGTGAAACGCCCCCCCTCGTTGTCATAGCGCCGCGTCTCCTCCAGCCCCAGAAGCTTGTAGAAGGCGATCGACTTCTCCAGATCCAGAACCCTGACCATCGTGTGCAGATAGCGAATACCCATCGCGTCCTCCTTTTTCCCCGCCTACATTACACAGCCCGTCGCCCCGGACGCCACCGCAAGATATAGTGGTTCCCGACTCATCCAACCACGACCGGCCCCATGCAGCAGTATCACGACGCGCTCCGCACCGTCCTCGAACACGGCATTCCCTCGTCGGACCGCACGGGAACCGGCACGATCAGCCATTTCGGCCTGCAATCGCGCTATCCGCTGGCCGACGGCTTCCCGCTGGTGACGACGAAGAAGCTGCATGTGAAGTCGATCATCCACGAACTGCTCTGGTTCCTGAAGGGCGACACCAACATCCGCTACCTGAAGGAAAACGGGGTCAGCATCTGGGACGAATGGGCGGATGAAAACGGCGACCTCGGCCCCGTCTATGGGCGGCAGTGGCGCGATTTCGGCGGGGTGGACCAGATCGCCACGCTGGTCGAGATGATCCGCAAATCCCCGGACTCCCGCCGCCTGATCGTCTCGGCCTGGAACCCGCCGGACGTGCCGCACATGGCCCTGCCCCCCTGCCATACGATGTGGCAGGTCCGCATCCTCGGCGGCAAGCTGCACCTCCAGCTTTACCAGCGCAGCGCGGACATGTTCCTGGGCGTGCCGTTCAACATCGCCTCCTACGCCCTGCTGGCCGTGATGCTGGCCCATGTCACGGGTTACGAACCGGGCGATTTCATCCATTCCATCGGCGACGCGCATATCTATTCCAACCATATGGAACAGGTGCAGACCCAACTCGCCCGCGCCCCCCGCCCGCTGCCCGCGCTGCGGATCACCCGTCAGGTGCCCTCCATCTTCGACTTCCGGTACGAGGATTTCGAAATCACCGGCTACGACCCCCACCCGCCATCAAGGCGCCCGTGGCGGTATGAGCGCGGCATGATCACCCTCATCGTCGCCCGCGCCCGCAACGGGGCCATCGGCAAGGGCAACACCATCCCCTGGCACGCGCCCGAAGACCTCGCCGCCTTCCAGCGCGAAACCACGGGGGGCGCGGTCATCATGGGGCGGCGGACATGGGAAAGCCTGCCCTTCAAACCGCTGAAGAACCGGCTGAACATCGTCGTCTCCCGCGATGCGGCGGTGTGGGAGACGGTCGCGCCGACGCCCGAGGCGGCGGTGCAGATGGCGCAGGCGGCAGGCCATGCGCGCATCTACGGGATCGGCGGCAGCTCGGTCTATGCCGCGCTGATGCCCCTCGCGCACCGGCTGCTGGTGACCGAGGTGGATATGGACGTGGACGGCGCGGACGCCTTCTTCCCCGCCTTCGACGAAGGGGCGTGGCGCGTCATCTGGGAAAGGCGCCTGCGCGAGGACGGGCCGGGCTGCGTCCTGCGGGAATGGGTGCGGTAGGTCGCTTTTCCGGCCCGCATCAATAGTGATAGCGGCATTGCAGGATGACCAGCGTGTCGCCCTCGGCGCGATAGACAAGCCGGTGTTCGCGGTCGATCCGGCGTGACCAGAAGCCGGAATAGTCGCCGCGCAGGGGTTCCGGCTTCCCCGTCCCCTCGAACGGGTGACGCTGGCATTCGCGGATCAGGCGGTTGATCTTTGCCAGCATCGCACGGTCGCGCTCCTGCCAGTGCAGATATTGCTGGAAGGCATCGGGCAGGAAGAGGACCCTCACCCCTTCTCGTACCCCTCAAGCTCTTCGACCGTAGTCACGACGCCGGGCACACCCGCCCTGAAATCCGCAACCGCCCGATCCAATGCCGCCTTGTTGGCGGGAGAGGCGGTCAGATAGGTCGTCTCGTCCATGCTGGACCAGTCTTCCAGACTGACCATGACCACCGGCCGCCCGCCCGCACGGGTGACGATGACGGGTTCATGGTCATCGTTCACGCGGTCCATGACGGCAGAGAGGTTGGCGCGGAGTTCGGTGGAGGTGAGGGTTTTCATGGGGTGGAATGTACGTCTCGGTGTACGTTTTGGCAAGTCCGACAATCACGAGGGAAAGTGCTTGTAAGAACACGGGAATAGATTCACTCCCTTTGTGAGCTCCTTTAGTCGATCTGCGGGATATCCAGACCTCGTACCAGCACGGCTGGAAAGCACAAAACTGTATACATCTGCGAGTTGCACCATCTCGCATGCTCCTGAATCAACAAAATGCACAGTGTCAGCAAACTTAGGCAAACTTTTCCCAAAAGCCCATGGAGTTCCGTTTTTACGAAACTCACCAAATTTTGCCCACAAATGGTTTCGTGAACTTGGGTCTAAATCACCAATCAGCAGGCCGGTATTCGTACCAGAGAGGGTATTGTGTGCACGCTCACAGAAATGCGTAAAACATTGATCCAGCGCATTTTCCTCGTTATATAATTTCTTGACATTAATCCACGAGTAAACCAACCGCACATCCTCAGGCTCTAGAAGCTTCACCAAGTCAGCAATAAGTTGAAGCCGTAGTTCCAAATCCCGTTTCTTGAACACTCCCTTCCCATGATAAATATGCTGAGCGTGAACTTCGTTCTCTTCTGAAATTCCAAGGGCCGAAAATCGCTGATGTCTGATCTCAAAAAATCTATCTAGCGTTGACCGCAGGGAAGCTTCTGAAAAAGATATCCCTGCGATCAGATAATCTGGAAAGGCGCCAGGACTCGGCTTTACTTCGTCAAAGTATACTATTCTCATCACAGTGCTTCACGATAATCACTGATCCAGGAAACTCCGCAGCTTCCGGCTCCTTGACGGATGCTTCAGCTTCCGCAAAGCCTTCGCCTCGATCTGGCGGATGCGTTCGCGGGTCACGCTGAACTGCTGGCCGACCTCCTCCAGCGTGTGGTCCGTATTCATCCCGATGCCGAAGCGCATCCGCAGCACCCGCTCCTCGCGCGGCGTCAGGGAGGCCAGAACCCGCGTCGTCGTTTCCTTCAGGTTTTCCTGAATCGCGCTGTCCAAAGGCAGGATCGCGTTCTTGTCCTCGATGAAGTCGCCAAGCTGGCTGTCTTCCTCGTCCCCGATGGGCGTTTCCAGCGAGATCGGCTCCTTGGCGATCTTCATCACCTTGCGGACCTTTTCCAGCGGCATCTGCAGCTTTTCGGCCAGCTCCTCGGGCGTCGGCTCCCGCCCGATCTCGTGCAGCATCTGGCGGCCCGTGCGGACCAGCTTGTTGATCGTCTCGATCATATGGACCGGAATACGGATGGTCCGCGCCTGATCCGCGATGGACCGGGTGATCGCCTGCCGGATCCACCACGTCGCATAGGTGGAAAACTTGTAGCCCCGCCGATACTCGAACTTGTCCACCGCCTTCATCAGGCCGATGTTGCCCTCTTGGATCAGGTCAAGGAACTGCAACCCGCGGTTCGTGTATTTCTTGGCGATCGAGATCACGAGGCGGAGGTTGGCTTCCACCATCTCCTTCTTGGCCTGCCGCGCCTCTTTCTCGCCCTTCTGGACCTGATTGACGATGCGGCGGAATTCGGAAATGTCCACGCCGATATACTGGCCGACCTGCGCCATCTCGGCGCGCAGCTCTTCGACCTTGTCGCGCGACTTCTCCATCAGCGCCTGCCAGCCGCGGCCCGCCTTGGCGGCCATGCGGTCCAGCCATGTCGGGTCCAACTCGTAGCCCTGATACTCGTCGATGAATTCGCGGCGGTTGATGCGGGCGGCATCGGCCAGCTTCACCATGCCGGAATTGATCGACATGATGCGCTTGTTGATCCCGTAAAGCTGGTCGATCAGCGCCTCGATCCGGTTGTTGTGCAGGTGCAGCGCGTTCACCAGCGTCACGATTTCCGACCGCAGCTTCTGATAGGCCGCCTCGTCCGCCGCCGAATAGGACGTCGTCTCGGACAGCGTGGCCGACATCCGGCGGTCCTGCATCTGCGCCAGCTTGCCGTAATCGCGGGCGATGATTTCCAGCGTCTCAAGCACCTTGGGCTTCAGCGCGGCTTCCATCGCGGCAAGGGACATGTTCGACGCCTCGTCGTCGTCATCCTCTTCCTCGGCCCGCATGATCGGGTTGCCATCGGCATCCAGCTCCGGCTCCCCGCCACCCGAGGCGCGGCGCGGCGCGGCGGCGGACACGTCCACATCGTCCAGCACCGGACCGTCCATCTCGTCATCGCCATCCAGCGACCGGCCGAAGGTGGCTTCAAGGTCGATCACGTCGCGCAGCAGGATCTCTTCGTTCAGAAGTTCGTCGCGCCAGATCGTGATGGCCTGGAAGGTCAGCGGGCTTTCGCAAAGCCCCGCGATCATCGTGTTGCGGCCGGCCTCGATCCGCTTGGCGATGGCAATCTCGCCCTCGCGCGACAGAAGCTCGACCGACCCCATCTCGCGCAGATACATCCGCACGGGGTCATCGGTGCGGTCGAGCGTCTCGGTCGCGGCACCGACGATGGCCACCTCGCGCGAGGTGGAGGTTTCCACCAGCTCCCCGCCGGCTTCGCCCTCTTCGGCCTCCTCGTCCTCGATGACGTTGATGCCCATCTCCGACAGCATGGACATGACGTCCTCGATCTGTTCGGACGACACCTGATCGGGCGGCAGCACGGTGTTGAGCTGTTCGTAGGTGATGTAGCCCCGCTCGCGCGCGTCGGCGATCATCTTCTTGACCGCCGCCTGGCTCATGTCGAGCGAGACATCGGCCTCCTGCTCTTCGGGCTTCGCGTCGTCAGTGTCTTTGAGTGCCATGTGTGCTCCTCGGGCGCGGGGGCGGGCGAATCGACTCGCGTCACAGCGAATCAATAACGCGAATCATGTCGGGCGAAAGGGTGCGTACGGTGATTCTTTTCCATGGGCAACCTGCGGGCCACGCAGGGTCGCGGTCGGATCGGGTCAGTGCCTGCGGTTCGGGCGGTCGAAGCGGATGCTGTCATAGACCTTCCGCGCCTCGGCGAGTTCCTCCTTGTCCAGCGCGACCCCGTTGGGGGAAATCACGGCGTCGCCGGTCTTGTCCTGCGGGCCGCGATGCGCCTCGGCCCGTGCCTCGTTGGCCTTGGCGATGCGCCAGGTCAGGCCTTCGTCAACCACGCCCTCGATATCCAGCGCCGCCTCCTCGATCTCGCGCCGGCGGCCGCGTTCGGCCTGCAGGATGAAGAAATCCTGTGCCAGCGCGAATTCGGCCTTCCCGGCGTCCGAAGGGTCAAGGATGGCGGGCGCATTCCTGACATGGGGATGCGACATCAGCGCGTCAAGCGGCGCGGGCGCCGCCGCGCCCACCGCGCCGCGCGGGTCGGGATCGTCGGCATGGGCCAGCAGCAGGTCACGGATCAGCGAATGGCCCGGGCCGGTGCAGTCCAGCCGCTCCAGCGCGGTCTCGAAGCGGTGGATCAGGCCGGGATGGGTGCAGAGCGTCGCAAGGATCACCGCCTCGCGCAGCTGCTCCTCCACCGGCTGGGTGGCAGAGGCCAGCAGCGACGACCGTGTGGACGGCATCGGCGCGACCGGCTGGAACGGCACGCGCCCCGCGCCGCGCCCCTGCCCGCGCGGGACATAAGGCCGGAAGGGCTGGGCGTTCTGGCCGAAAAGCTCCAGCCGCAGCCGCTTTATATCCTCGCCGTAATGGGCGCGGATCGACGGATCCGCGATCTTCTTCAGCGCGGCACGCAGCACCTTGTCCAGCGCGGCCTTGCGTTCGGGGCTGTCGAAGACGCGGCCCTCGGTTTCGCGCCGCCACAGCAGGTTGACCATGGGCTGCGCGGCCTCCAGCACCTTCTGCATCGCCCCGCCCCCTGCGCCTTGATCAGGTCGTCGGGGTCCAGACCCTGCGGCAGGATGGCAAAGCGCAGGCCCTTCCCGGCCTCCAGCAGGGGCAGCGCAAGGTCGATGACCCGCAGCGCAGCGCGGAACCCTGCGGTGTCGCCGTCCAGCGCGATGACAGGCTCGTCGCTGATGCGCCACATCAGGCGCAGCTGGTCCTCCGTCACGGCAGTGCCAAGGGGGGCGACGGTCGCCCTGAACCCGGCCTCGGACAGGGCGATCACGTCCATATAGCCTTCGGCCACGATCAGCGGCATCCCCTTCCCCGCCGCCTCGCGCGCGGGGCCGTGGTTGAACAGGTTGCGCCCCTTGTCGAACAGCTCCGTCTCCGGCCCGTTCAGGTATTTGGCCCGCGCATTGGGGTCCATCGACCGCCCGCCCAGCGAAATCGCCCGCCCCCGCGCGTCGCGGATGGGAAAGATGATGCGGCCGCGGAAGCGGTCATAGGGCGCCCCCCCGTCATCGGGTTTCGCGCAAAGGCCGGCGGCCACGATCAGGTCCGCCGCGATTCCCTTCTGCGTCAGGGCATGGAACAGCCCCTGCCGCTGGTCCGGGGCAAAGCCGATCTCCCACCGCTCCTGCGCCGCAGGCGACATGCGGCGCTTTTCCAGATAGGCCCGCGCCTCGGCGGCGGCAGAGGTCTTCAGTTGCAGGCGGAACCACTTCACCGCCTCTTCCATCACCTGCGCCAGCTGCGTGCGCCGGTCGGCCTTTTCGGCGGCCTTCGGGTCGCGGGCGGGCATCTGCATCCCCGCCTCGCGGGCAAGGATTTCCACCGCCTCCATGAAGGACACGTTGTCCGCCTCCGTCACGAAGGATACGGCATCGCCCTTCGCATGGCAGCCGAAGCAGTAATAGAACCCCTTGCGGTCATCGACATGGAAGGAGGCCGACTTCTCCTGATGGAAGGGACAGGGCGCCCACCAGTCGCCCTTGGCCATGTTGGACTTGCGCATGTCCCATGTGACCTTGCGCCCCACGACCTGGCTGAGGGACACACGGGTGCGGAGTTCGTCGATGAATCCGGGCGGCAGGGACATGGTCCCTATATCGGTCCGCCACGCCCTCCTGTCCAGCCACCACAAGGACGGCGCAGGGCGCCGGAGCCTTTCCACCCCACAGCCGGCTTGCGCCGTCTGCGGGGCCCGTCAGGGGACGTTCCGTCCCCTCGGCGCGTGCCGCGCCTCACCCCTTGAGGGTATTTGTCACCGAGACGAACGGGCTTCGGTCTTCATCTCGGCCCAAATACCCTGGGGTCCGGGGTGAAACCCCGGCGGCCGGCCAGGACGCGCAGCGTCAGCCTGCCTTGGCCCGCGCCGCCAGAACCTCCAGCGCCTCGGCCAGTTCCTGCCATGCGGTGCGGGCCATGGAGCGGAAGACCATCACCTCGAAGGCCTGCGTCCCCGTGCGGGTCAGGATCGCCTGCATGTGGTTCAGCGGTGCGCGGGCGGTGCGGCCCGGGGGAAAGGCCGCAAGCCGCAGGTCCAGCGGGACGGGGCGCATCAGGGCATCGGCGGCGGCGGGACCGGACAGGGTCAGCACCGCCCAGCCATCCGACTGGTCGGTCAGCGCGGCATGGGCGGCGAGGCCTTCGGGGGCCTCTGCCCCCACAAGGAAGGCCTGATCCCGCCCCGTCCAGACCAGCCGCGCCGACCCCGCCACGCTTTGCGTGTTCGGCGCCGGGAAGGACAGGCCCAATGCGCCCAGCGCATCGTTCACCTGCGCCATGCGGCCCGGCCAGGGCGCGACGGAGGTCAGGCGCAGCGTCTGGCCTTTGGCCAATGTGGTATCCAGCCGCGTGAGGGGGGCAAAGCCCGCGAGGGCCGATTTGGCGATGAGTTCAGGCACGGAGTTTCGCCCCTTCCTTGTCATGGAAGACCGGATCGGTGACTTCCGCCACCACATCCACCTTGCGCAGGTGATCCACCACGCGGATGCGTTCCCCGTGACGCGCCCGCCCGTCCTTCAGGAAGGCCAGGGCCAGATGCGCCTCCACGGTGGGCGACCAGCAGACCGAGGTGACGTATCCCTGATCCGTTTCCCGATGCACCCTGTCGCCGGGGATGAAGAGATGCGCCCCCGCCGTCATCGGCTGCAGGGCCTTCAGTCCCACCAGTTGATCCCGCTCCGGCCCGACCATCCCCGGACGGGCGGCGGCGGCCTTGCCGATGCAGTCCTTCTTGGCGCTGACCATCTTCTCCATACCGATGTCGAAGGCATTGGTCCGCCCGTGGATTTCGGCGTGCGTGATGAAGCCCTTCTCGATCCGCAGGACGTTCAGCGCCTCCATCCCGTAGGGGCCGCCCCCCATCGTCTCGGCCCGCGCCACGAGGTCGCGGAACAGCGCCTCGCCATGGCGGGTGGGAACCGCGATCTCGTACCCTTCCTCGCCGCTGAACGAGATGCGGAACAGCCGCCCCGTCACGCTGCCCAAGCTGACATCCGTGACGCCCATGAAGGGCAGGTCCGGCACATGGCCCAGAAGCGAGCCCAGCAATTCCCGCGCCTTCGGCCCCGCCACGGCGAATTGCGCCCATGTCTCGGTGACCGAGATGAAGCGCACATCCCACTCCGCGCAGAAGGCCTGATGCACGAAATCCAGATGCCGCATCACCAGACCCGCCGCCGCCGTGGTGGTGGTCATCAGGTAATGCTGGTCCCCCAGCCGCGCCGTGGTGCCGTCATCCAGCACCAGCCCGTCCTCGCGGAGCATCAGGCCATAACGCACACGTCCCACCGGCAGGGTGGAAAAGGTGTTGGTATAGACAAGGTCCAGGAACCGCGCCGCATCCTTGCCCTGGATATCGATCTTGCCGAGGGTGGAGACATCCGCCACCCCCACGGCCTCGCGCACCATCCGCACCTCGCGGTTGCAGGAGTCGAGCCATGTCTTCTCCCCGGGCTTGGGGAAATAGCTGGGCCGGTACCACAGCCCCGCCTCGATCATCGGGGCGCCCCGGTCGCGGCTGGCCTGATCGGATGTCATGAACCGCTGCGGCGCGAAGCCTGCCCCGCGCCCGCCCGCCCCCATCGCGGCGATGGAAGTGGGCACGAAAGGCGGGCGGAAGGTCGTCGTCCCCGTCTCGGGGATCGCCCGCCCCGTCACATCGGCCAGCACGGCCAAGGCGCCCACATTGGAATTCTTGCCCTGATCGGGGGCCATCCCTTGCGTCGTGTAGCGCTTCATATGTTCGACCGAACGGAAATTCTCCTGCGCGGAGAGCTTCACATCCTTGGTCGTCACGTCATTGGCGAAGTCCAGCCACTGGCGGCCCTCCACCCCCTCCGTCTCCCAGAAGGGGGTGATCGCATAGGGCGTGTCGTCGGCCACCGGCAGCGCCATATCCGGCGCGGCCTTGCCCAGCGCGGCAAGCGCCGCCAGCGCCGCCTGATGCCCCTCGCGCAGGCAGGCAGCGGTGGAAAACGCGCCGTTGCACGCCCCCGCCGGCGTCAGGCGCGGCACCGCGCCCGCCGCAGGGACAAAGGCCGCGATGTCGTCGCGCCAGACGGGGCGGCCGTTCATGTGGCAGGTCAGATGCACCGTCGGGTTCCAGCCGCCCGACACGGCCAGCAGATCCACCTCCAGCGTCGCCTCGCCCCCCGCATGGCGGAACCGGATCGACGACAGGCCCAGCCGCCCCGCCGTCCCCGTGATGCGGGCGTTCAGGTAGACGGGGCAGTCCTCCACCGCCCCCGCATCGGGCCGGGTGTCGAGGATACCCACCACCTTCACCCCCGCCGCCATCAGATCCCGCGCCGTGGCGCGGGCGGCGTCGTTATTGGCCACCAGCGCCACGCGGCTTCCCGGCACCACGCCATAGCGGTGCAGATAGCTGCGGACGGCAGAGGCCAGCATGATCCCCGGACGGTCATTGTCGGGAAAGGCCAGCGGCCGTTCCAGGGCGCCGGCCGCCAGCACCGTCTGCCCCGCCACGATCCGCCAGAAACATTCCCGCGGCAGATGCGGCGCGGGGGCGCGGTGCAGGCCCACCCGCTCCAGCGCGCCATAGGTGCCGTCGTCATAGGCGCCCGTCACCGTCGTGCGGGTCATCAGCCGCACATTGGGCATCCCCCGCAGCTCGGCCAGCACCGCCTCGGCCCAGTCCAGCGCCGGCTGCCCGTCGATGCGCCCGGTGTCGGACAGCAGCCGCCCGCCCATCCGCGCATCTTCCTCGGCAAGGATCACATCCGCCCCCGCCTGCGCGGCGGTCAGCGCGGCCATCAGCCCCGCAGAGCCGGACCCCACCACCAGCAGGTCGCAGAAGGCCCAGGCCTTTTCATACTGCGCCTCGTCATGCCGCCCCGACAGCCGCCCCAGCCCCGCCGCACGGCGGATCAGCGGCTCGTAGAGCCTTTCCCAGAACGGGCGCGGCCACATGAAGGTCTTGTAATAGAACCCCGCCGACAGGAAGGGCGCAGCCAGATCGTTCACCCCCAGCAGGTCGAAGGACAGCGACGGAAACCGGTTCTGGCTCCGCGCCGCCAGCCCGTCGAACAGCTCCTGCACGGTGGCCCGCACATTGGGCGTCTGCTGGTTGCCCTCCAGCACCTCGACCAGCGCGTTCGGCTCCTCCGACCCCGCCGTCAGCACGCCCCGCGGACGGTGGTACTTGAAGCTGCGCCCCACCAGCCGCACGCCATTGGCCAGCAGGGCCGAGGCCAGCGTGTCGCCGGCAAAGCCCATGTAGCTGCGCCCGTCGAAGGTGAAGCCGACGGGACGCGACCGGTCCACCAGACCCTTGCCCTCCAGCCTCATGCCGCACCGCCCTTGCGGTCGGCCACCGCCTGCACATCGAGGATTTCATGCGTCACCGTGTTGCGGGTGACGACCAGCCAGCTGGAACAGCCCATGTCGTGATACCACAGATCGCGCGTCACCCCCGCCGGATTGTCGCGGTTGTGCAGGTAGTCGTCCCAAGCCTGCGGGGCGGCATCGGGCGCGGGGCGGTTCAGGTAATCCTCCGCCCCGTAGTAATAGAACTCGCGGCGGTCACGCTCGCCGCAAAGCGGACAGGTCAGGCGCATGGGCGGGTCTTCCCTTGGTGGTTCTTCCGTCGGGCGTCGCCAAGGGGCGCTGCCCCTCGGCCTTCGGCCTCACCCCGGGGTATTTGGGCCAAGACGAAGACATGCCGCTTCGTCTCGGGACAAATACCCCCGCCGGAGGCGCAGGTCGGGCCAAATCGCAGGTGCCGCAGGAAGGTCATGGTCAATGCAGGTTGTGCTGCGACCCGGTGCCTTCCTCGTCGAGGATATGGCCGGTCGCGAAACGGTTCAGCTTGAAGCGGGCGGCGACGGGGTGGCTTTCGCCCGTGGCCATCAGATGCGCCATGCACCAGCCGGAGGCGGGCACCGCCTTGAAGCCCCCGTAATTCCAGCCGCAATCGATGAACAGCCCATCAACGGGCGTTTTGTCGATGATGGGCGACCCGTCGGGGGACATGTCCATGATGCCGCCCCAGGACCGCAGCACCTTGGCCCGTCCGATCATCGGCATCAGCGTCATGCCCGCTTCCATCACATGCTCCACCATCGGCAGGTTCCCCCGCGCGGCATAGCTGGCGTAGAAATCCAGATCGCCGCCGAAGACGAGGCCCCCCTTGTCCGACTGGCTGATGTAGAAATGCCCCATGCCGAAGCTGACGACATGGTCGATCACGGGCTTCAACCCCTCGGTCACGAAGGCCTGCAGGATGTGGGACTCGATGGGCAGCCGCAGCCCGGCCATCGCCGCAACCTGCGACGAACGCCCCGCGACCACGATTCCCACCTTCTTCGCCCGGATCGCGCCCCGCGTCGTCTGCACGCCCGTGACACGGCCGCCCTGCACGTCGATCCCCGTCACCTCGCAGTTCTGGATCAGGTCCACGCCGCGCCGGTCCGCGCCCCGCGCATAGCCCCAGGCCACCGCATCATGCCGCGCCGTCCCCCCGCGCGGGTGGAAAAGCCCGCCATAGATCGGAAAGCGCGTCTGTTCGAAATCCAGATAGGGCAGCAGCTCCCGCACCCCCTCGCGGTCCAGGAGGATCGCGTCGTCGCCCTGGTTGACCATCGAATTCCCGCGCCGCACAAAGGCGTCGCGCTGGCCGTCGGAATGGAACAGGTTGATCAGCCCGCGCTGCGAATGCATCACGTTGTAGTTCAGGTCGGGCTCCAGCCCTTCCCACAGCTTCAGCGAATGGGAATAGAATTCCGAATTCCCCGGCAGGATGTAATTCGCCCGCACGATCGTCGTGTTGCGCCCGATATTGCCGGACCCCAGATAGCCCTTCTCCAGCACGGCGATATTGGTCATCCCGTGGTTCTTGGCCAGATAATAGGCCGTCGAAAGCCCGTGCCCGCCGCCGCCGATGATGATCGCGTCATAGTCCGCCTTGGGCGCCGGATCGCGCCAGGCGGGTTTCCAGCCCTTGTTGCCGAAAAGCCCCTCGGTGATGACCCTTAGCCCAGAATAGCGCATCCCGTCCGTCCCGTTCGCCCCGCCACGAAATGAAACGCGGCGGGGCGGAGGATGCAACCCCCGCCCCGCAAAGCCATTGCCGCCCGCGACAGAAAAATGTCGCTTTCCGGATCACCCGCCCTCCGGCCCGTAGGGTGCGCCAGGGCGCACCCTACCCGCGACCGTCACAGCCCCTTGGACCGGTAGGTCTGCGCCACGCGCCCGATCGACACGATATAGGCCGCCGTCCGCAGGTCCGTCACATCCCCGCGCGAATGCCAGACCTCGCGCATCGACTGGTAGGCCGTGCGCATCGTGTCATCCAGACCCGACCGCACCAGCGCCAGCTCGTCCGACCCCGTCAGGAACTTCTCCTTGAAATCGGGCGACAGCGTCCAGCCCAGCCCCTTGTCGGCGGACAGGCGTTCCAGCTCCTCCACCATCAACCGCGACCGCGCCTCCTCGGCGCGGCGCTGCATCCGGCCGAAGCGGATATGGGACAGGTTCTTGACCCATTCGAAATAGGACACCGTCACCCCGCCCGCATTGGCATACATGTCGGGGATGATGACCGTCCCCTTCTGGCGCAGGATCTCGTCCGCGCCGAAGGTGACGGGGCCGTTCGCCGCCTCGATGATCAGCGGCGCGGAAATGCGCGGCGCGTTGCCCTGGTGGATCACGCCCTCCATCGCGGCGGGGATCAGGATGTCGCACTCCTTTTCCAGCACCGCCGCCCCGTCCTCGGTGAACTGCGCCCCCGCAAAGCCCTTCAGCCCCCCCGTGGCCGTCAGATGGGCGCGCAC
>AYNO01000052.1 GCA_000500915.1 Rhodobacter sp. CACIA14H1 | reverse complement strand
CAGACAGGGCCTCGCCACCCGCACCGCCGCAAACGGGGCCGAGGCGCTGGAGATCCTGTCCGGGCCAGACAGCTTCGACATCATCCTGATGGACAGCCAGATGCCGGTCATGGACGGGCTGGAAGCCACCCGCCGCATCCGCGCCCTGCCGGAAAATCGGGGGCGGGTGCCCATCATCGGCCTCTCGGGCAATGCCGAAGATCAGGACCGCGCCGAAGGCCTTTCCGCCGGCATGGACGACTACCTGACGAAACCGGTCGGCAGCGCCGCGCTGCGCACCATGCTCGACCGCTGGCTCGCCGCCGCCCCTACCGGCAACGGCTGACCACCCGCCGCCCCCACGCCCCGGCACCGCTCCCGGCAGGGTCCGGCACAGCCCCCGCCTGCGCCTGCGGCCCCATGGCCCCCGCAGGCCCCCCGACCCTGACCCCGTTCTAATTCCCCGCAGGTTCCGCCGCGCCGCCGCAACCCGTGCCTGCCTCCCGCCGTTGGCCCCGGGTCAATCCCAGCGTCACGGAGGACAGCATCGACCCCCCGCCCCGCCCCCGGGCCCCACTCCCCGGGCCAAGGCCGCCACCGCGACCGCCCCCACCCTGCCAATCCCCGCCCTTGCCCTCACCCTCGCCGCCGCCCTGACCGTGGCGCTCGCCACCGCCGCCGCCCCGCAGGACAGCCCCGACAGCGTGCAGCCCGGCCCCGAAGGCTTCGACATGCGCATCATCGCCGAAGGGCTGGAAGGTCCGTGGGAACTCACCCTCGGCCCCGACGACCACCTCTGGGTGACGGAACGCACCGCCGGACGCATCACCCGCATCGACCCCTCGACCGGCGCCGCCACCACCCTCGCCACCCTCCCCGAAGTCGAAGCCCCCGGCGGGCAGGACGGCCTCCTCGGCATGGCGCTGGACCCTGCGATGCTGCAGGGGGCGGGGCGCGACCACGTCTATGCGGCCTATACCTATATCGACCCCGCACTCCCCCCCGACCCGGATGTGCAGGACCCCGACAGCCCCTATCTCCACCTCCATACCAAGATCGTCCGCCTCACCTGGTCGCCCGAGGCCGGCGCGCTCGAGGACCCGCAGGACATCATCACCGGCCTTCCCGCCTCCAACGACCACAATTCCGGCCGCCTGAAATTCGGCCCCGACGGGATGCTCTACCTCACCATCGGCGATCAGGGGAACAACCAGCTCGGCAACTGGTGCATCCCGATCGAGGCGCAGCGCCTGCCCACCAAGGCCGAACTGGAGGCAAAGGATTACGCCGCCTATGTCGGCAAGTCGCTCCGCATCGCCCCCGACGGCACGATCCCCGTGGACAACCCCGAACTCGACGGGGTGAAAAGCCACGTCTTCACCTATGGCCACCGCAACATGCAGGGTATCGCCTTCGGTCCCGACGGCACGCTCTACGCCTCCGAACAGGGGCCAAAGACGGATGACGAGATCAACATCCTGAAAAAGGGCGGCAATTACGGCTGGCCCCATGTCGCGGGCTATGCCGACAACAACGCCTATGTCTATGCCCGCTGGGCCGAATCCGGGGACACCCCCTGCGCCGATCTGGAATTCTCGGATCTCGAAATTCCCTCCGGCGTCCCCTTCGACCGCGAAACCGACTGGGACGGTCAGGACAGCATGATCCCCCCCGTCGCCACCCTGTTCACCGTCCCCAATGACTGGAACTTTGCCGACCCCGCCTGCGGCGGCATCGACTTCATCTGCTGGCCCACCGTCGCCGCCTCCTCCATCGAACACTACCCCGCCACCGGCGGCGTTCCGGGCTGGGGCAACTCGCTCATCGTCACCACGCTGAAACGCGGCTCGCTCTACCGCATCGGGCTGGAAGCAGACGGCCAGTCCGTCCTCCCCCCCTTCGAACGCTATTTCCAGTCCGAAAACCGCTTCCGCGACACCGCCCTCTCGCCCGATGGCCTGACGATCTATGTCGCCACCGACCCCGGCGGTCTGGCCGAGTCGCTGGACGGCGGCACCACCCAGCAGATGCAGAACCCCGGCGCCATCCTCGCCTTCACATGGCGCGAAGGCGGCGCGCAGCCGCAGGACGGCCAGATGGTGACGGGCAGCACGGACCCCGCGCCCGGCCAGTCCGAACCGCTGGCCGCCGAGGAACAGATCGCCACCGGCCAGTTCCTGCCCGCCACCTTCACCGAGGAACAGGTCAATTCCGGCAAGGCCAGCTACAACTCCGCCTGCGCCTCCTGCCACGGCAACACCCTGCAGAACGGGACCATGGGCCCGCCCCTCGCCGGCCAGAACTTCGAGGCAAAGTGGAAATCGCAGACCGTGGCCGACCTCTACGCCTACAGCCACGACAAGATGCCGCCCTCGCGCCCCGCATCGCTGCCGCCGGAAACCTACGCCGCGATCACGGCCTATATCCTGCGCGTGAACGGGGCCAACCGGGGGGATCAGCCGCTCCTCACCGACCCCGACGCACAGGCCAACCAGTTCGTCATCCCGCCCGAAAAGCAGGACGGCGCGGCGGACTGACTCAGGTCGGATAGGGCCAGGGCGCCTGCGAGAAGACGCCCCCGTCCACCCACAGCGTCTGGCCCGTGACGAAATCCGCCGCAGGCGAACAGAAGAACAGCACCGGCCCCGCAATGTCGGCCGGTGTGCCCACCCGCCGCAGCGGCGTCAGCGGCGACCACGTCGCCGCATAGTCGCCCGCCTCGGATGCCGTCCGCTCGGTGGCAATCGCCCCCGGCGCCACGCAGTTGACGCGGATGCCATGCGGGCCCAGCTCGCTCGCGGCGGCCTTGGTGAACTGCTCGATCCCGCCCTTCGACGCGGTGTAATCCACCAGACGCGGGAAGGCGACCTTGTTGCACCCCGATCCGAGATTCACCACCGACCCGCGCACGCCCGCCTCGATCATCAGCCGCGCCGCCGCCTGCGTGTTCAGGAAGGTGCCCCGCAGATTGGTCCGCATCACCGCGTCCCACTGCTCCGCCCGCAAATCCATCAGCGACGCCCAGGTCTGGATCCCTGCATTGTTCACCAGAACCGCAGGCGCAGACCCGGCCCAGTCCGCCGCCCGCGCATGGAACGCGGCAACCGCCCCCTCGTCCCCCGCGTCACATTCCACCGACAGGCACCGGCGGCCCAGCGCCGCCACCTCCGCCTCCACCCGCGCCGCGACATCCGCGCTGCCCACATGGGTCAGCGCCACGTCATGCCCCGCCCCCGCCAGCGCCACCACCAGATGCCGCCCGATGGCCGAAGTCCCCGCCGTGACGACCGCAAGCCCCATCCCAACCCCCTATGCCAGAATATCCCAGACGAACCGCGCACAGACCGTCAGCAGGAACAGCCCGAACCCCGTCTCCAGCGCCCGCTTCGACCATGTATGCGCCAGCTTCACCCCCAGCCGCGTCGTCAGCAGCGTGGTCGGGATCGTCAGGACAAAGGTCAGCAGGCTCACATATCCCACCGCATCGGCGGGCAGCCCCGGCTTGCCCCATCCCGCCGCCATATAGCCGATGGTCCCGGGCAGCGCGATCAGCACGCCCACCCCCGCCGCCGTCGAAATCGCCCGCCTTATGTCATAGCCATGCAGCGTCAGCAGCAGGTTGGTGATGGCCCCGCCGCCGATCCCCATCAGCGCGGACAATACCCCGATCCCCCCGCCATAACCCAGCAGCACCCCGCGCCCCGGCAGGCCCTCGCGCAGCCGCCAGCCCGCGCCACCCAGCAACAGCTTGGCCGCATTCGTCACCGCCACCGCGATGAAGACCAGCTGGAACACCACCGGATCCGCAAAGCGCGCGATCACCGACCCGGCCAGCACGCCAAGGACCACCGGCACGGCCCAGAGCCGCAGCAGGTCCATGTCCACCGTGCCCTTCAGGAAATGCCCCCGCGCCGAATTCAGCGACGTGGGGATGATCACCGCCAGCGACGTGCCCACCGCCATGGGCATCCGCACCTCTTCGGGATAGTCCAGCACGCGGAACAGTTCAAAGAAGACGGGCACCGAAATCGCCCCGCCCCCGATGCCGAACAGCCCGGCCAGCAGGCCGATCAGCCCCCCCGCCACGATCAGTGCCCCGATCACCGGCAGCAGCGTCGCCAGATCAAGTCCCATGCCCGCAAGTCCCCCGCAAGGGGCGTGCCTGCCCCGCCCCTGTCTTAGGACGCCCCCCGTGCAAGGGCAACCTCAGCGCCGCCCGTAATACAGGCCCACCACATGCTCGGCCTCGGCAAAGAACAGCCAGCGATGCGCAAAGGCCCCCAAGAGATGCGTCACCGCCGCCAGCCCGATCCCCGCAACCCCGGGCACGAAGACAAGCGCCACCACCGGCAGCAGCCCGCCGGACACCATGGCGATCATCCGCACCCGCTCGGCATGTCGGCGCCCCACGGTGAAGATCATCTCGCGCATCAGGTAGTTCCCGCCCGTATGCGGCTGCTCGAAGACAGCCACGCGGCCGATCCGCCCCAGCCCCGTCGCGCTCTCCATCGTGACGCCCGCCCGGGCGAACCGCCCCGCGCCGCCGAACCACTGCACCGCCATCAGCACGCCCAGCAGGCACAGCGCGATCACCGCCAGCCCCCGCACCCCGGACAGGATCAACCCGCCCGCCAGCGCAAAGGCCAGAAACACCGCAGGCGTCGTCCAGTGATGCCAGCGCGGCACGGTCTTCAGCTGAGCATAGATCATCCCGGTGCAGACCACAGTCACCCCGCAGCCCACCGCCCCCGCGATCCCGAAGCCCCGCCCCCAGCCCAGCCCCAGCCAGTCCGACAGCGCCTGCGGTGCCAGCAATCCCAGCGTGATGACGGCGGCCCATCCCTCGCGGCTCAGCCAGCTCGTCCGCCACTGGGTGAAGGCCCGCAGCGCCCGCTGCGGATTGCCCAGATGGAAGGTGGAGGCCACCAGCCCCGCCACCGCCAACCCGAACCCCGTCCCCCAGAAGAAGAACCCCAGCCACCCCTGCACCCCGAACAGGCCCAGCAGCGCGAGGAAGCCGAACCCCATCCCCGACAGCACCGTGAAGACGATGACCGAAGGCGCGGGATTCACGGCAGTTTCCCCAGCACACGGTCCAGCCAGCCGGCCAGCCCCGCAGCCTTGATGTCCAGCAGCGGCGCCAGCAGCGACGCCTCCTCCGGCCGGTCCTTACTGCGCGGCGGCAGATAGCGGTTGACGGGCTTCGTCCCCATCTCGGGCATCAGCGCATACCCCTCCCGCTCGGCCACCAGACGGCTGACCGCACTCTCCGGATCGCCCAGATCCCCGAAATGCCGCGCCCCCGTCGGGCAGGTCCGCACGCAGGCAGGCTGGCGGTCCTCCTCCGGCAGTTCCTCGTTATAGATGCGGTCCACGCAGAGCGTGCATTTCTTCATCACCCCCGCCGCAAGGTCCATCTCCCGCGCCCCGTAGGGGCAGGCCCAGGCACACAGCCCGCAGCCGATGCAGGCCTCCTCGTTCACCAGGACGATCCCGTCCTCCGCCCGCTTGTAGCTCGCCCCCGTCGGGCAGACGGTCACGCAGGGCGCATCCTCGCAATGCAGGCAGGACCGGGGGAAGTTGATGGTTTGCGCAGGCAGGTCATCGGGTTGCACCGCATAGCTGTGGACGCGGTTCAGGAAGGTCCCCGACGCCTCCACCCCATAGGGCGTCTGGTCCGACAGCGGCGCCCCATAGCCCTGATCGTTCCACCCCTTGCAGGCCGTCACGCAGGCATGACAGCCCACGCAGGTGTCAAGGTCGATCACCAGACCCAGCTTCTTGTCCGTGTGCGGGGGAAGGCAGGTCATGCCGCACCCCCGTTTTCTGACGCAGAAAACGGAGCGGAGTTTGACGCAAACTCCGCCGCCAGAGCCCCGAAATCTGCGCCAGAATTCGGCGCGATTTCCGCGTCAGAAATCGCCCCGCAAATCTTTTCGAAAAGATTTGCAAAATTCTTCCAAGAATTTTGTCCCCCGCTCACCTCCGCGCCCTCCCCTTCGGCACGACCCTCGGCAGCACGGGGAACACCGGCTCCGCCACGTCCCTCGGCCCCACCCGCTCCACCCGCACGCGCAGGTCGAACCACGCCGCCTGCCCCGTCACCGGATCGCTGTTCGACACCCGCCCCACGCCCGGCAGCACCTCGGAAATCAGGTGGTTCAGCAGGAATCCCTGATTGGCCTCCGCCGCCCCCTCGTCCAGCGCCCAGGCCCCCCGCCGCTTGCCGATCGCGTTCCAGGTCCAGACCGTATCCGCATTCAGCGCCGCCATATGCGCCACCGGCACCACGATCTCTCCATCGGGCGACGTCACCCGCGCATAATCCCCTTCGGCGAACCCCTGCCCCTCCCAGATCGCCGTCGGGACATAGAGGTAATTCTTCCCGTGAATCTGCCGCAGCCACGCATTCTGCGACCCCCAGCTATGATACATCGCCATCGGCCGCTGCGTGATCGCATGGACCGGAAACGCCGCCCCGGCCTCGTCCCCGAACGGCGGATACCAGACCGGCAAAGGGTCCATCGCCACCTTCAACCGCTCGCGCAGGTGATCGGGGGGTTGCAGGAAGCCATGCCCCTCGGCGGCCAGCTGGAACTTCCGCATCGGCTCGGACCAGATCGAAAACAGATAGGGCTGCGGGCTCTCGTAGAACGACGTCGCCACCGCCCAGTCCTGATAGGCCGCATTCCACGGCTTCATGTAGGCCGCGCCCTCCGGCACATGCGCCTGATAGAAGCCGCCATTCGCGATATACCGCGCCAACTGGTCGGGGTTCGCCTCCCCCCGCCCCTCCTTGTCGCCCTCGGCCCCCCGGAACCCGATCAACGGCCCCACACCGGGACGCCGGATATGGTTCACGATGTAATCCGCATAGTCCCTGAACTTCGCGGACCCGTCCTCCTTCACCATCCCCGGCAGCCCCAGCCGCACCCCAAGGTCCAGCAGCACCGACTGGAACCCCCGCACATCCCTGTCCGGCTCCACCACCGGCCAGCGGATCGCATCCCCCGCCGCATCCGGCTCGGAAATCGGGCGGTCCAGAAGCGAGATGCAGTCATGCCGCTCCAGATAGGTCGTATCCGGCAGGATCAGGTCGGCATAGGCCACCATCTCCGACGCATAGGCGTCCGAATAGATGATGCGGGGGATCACATATTCCCCGTCATCCCCCTTGTCCGTCAGCATCTCCATGACACGCGCGGTATTCATCGACGAATTCCACGACATGTTCGCCATATACAGGAACAGCGTATCCACCTTGTAGGGGTCGCCCGCATGGGCATTCGGGATGACCATGTGCATCAACCCATGCGCCGAAAACGGGTTCTCCCAGGTGAACCCCTTGTCGATCCGCCAAGGCGTCCCGTCCTCCTTCAGCGCAAGGTTCTCCGGCCCCCGCACATAGCCCAGATGCGGCCCGCTCAGGGGCTTTCCCGGCGCCGCCACGAAATGCGGGGTCGGATGCGCCTCCACGGGCTTCGGATAGGGCGGCTTCAGCCGATATCCCCCCGGCACCTCCACCGTCCCCAAGAGTATCTGCAACAGATGCAGCGCCCGCGCCGTCTGGAACCCGTTGGAATGCGCCGAAATCCCCCGCATGGCATGGAAGGACACGGGCCGCCCCGTCATGCCCTCGTGCCGGTCCCCGCGAAAATCCGTCCACGCCACGGGCAACTCGAACGCCTCATCGAACGCCACCCGCGCCATCTCCGCGGCCAGCGCCCGTATCCGCCCCGCCGGAACCCCGCAGCGCGCTGCCACCGCCTCCGGCGCGTAGTCCTCCGACAGATACCGCTCCGCCATATGCTGGAACACCGTCCGATGCCCCTGCCACACCGCGCCCAGATCCGGCTGCACCCCCGCCCCGTCCCAGGGCGCGGGCATCCCCGTCCGCTTGTCGATCACGAAGGGCTGGCTTTCGGCGTTCTTCAGGATCAGCCCCTTCTCCGGCCCCTCCGTGCCATTGACCAGCAAGGGCGCATTCGTCCAGCGGGCGAGGTAATCCAGATCGATCTTCCCCGCCTCCAGCAGGCAATGCACCAGCGACAGGATCAACAGCCCGTCCGTCCCCGGCGTGATGCCCACCCATTCGTCGGCCACGGCATTGTAGCCCGTCCGCACGGGGTTCACCCCGATGACCTTCGCCCCCCGCGCCTTCAGCTTGCCGATGCCGATCTTGATGGGGTTGCTGTCATGATCCTCGGCCACACCGAACAGCACGAACAGCCGCGTATGCGCCCAATCCGGCTGCCCGAACTCCCAGAAGGCCCCGCCGATGGTGTATATCCCCGCCGCCGCCATGTTGACGGAACAGAAGCCCCCATGCGCCGCATAATTGGGCGTGCCGAAGGCTTGCGCCCACCACCCCGTGAAACTCTGGCTCTGGTCCCGCCCCGTGAAGAAGGCCAGCTTCTCCGGCGCCTCCTCCCGCAGCGGTTTCAGCCACGACACCGCCGTCTCCAGCGCCTCGTCCCAGGAAATCTCCTCGAACGCCCCCGACCCCCGCGGCCCCACCCGCCGCAGCGGCGCACGCAGACGGCTGGGCGCCGTCACCTGCATGATCCCCGACGCCCCCTTGGCGCAGAGAACCCCCTTGTTCACCGGATGGTCGCGGTTCCCTTCGATGTAAGTGACCTTGCCACTCGTCAGATGCACGTTGATCCCGCAGCGGCAGGCGCACATGTAGCAGGTGGTCTTGCGCACCTCGTCCGACACCTTCGGCGATGTCTCGACCTTCGGCTGCCCCATCACAGACCCCCCGCCATCACCTGCATGGCCTCCATCGCAATCTGGCGCTCCTCCTCCGCAGCGACGATCCGCACCGCCACCCGCGCCCCCTCGGGATGCAGCACGGTCGCGCCGCCCGCATTCGCCGCCTCGTCGAACTCTACCCCCGCAAATCCCAGACCGCGAAGGATTTCCGCCCGCACCCCCGCATCATTCTCGCCGATCCCGCCGGTAAAGCAGACCGCATCCAGGCCCCCCATCGCCGCGATCAGGCTGCCCCCATGCCGCACCGCCCAGTAACAGAAATGCGCCAAGGCAAACCGCGCCGCCTCTGCCGCAGGCCCCGCACCCGCCACCGCCCGCCGCAAGGCCCGCATGTCCGACGCGCCCCCCAGCCCCAGCAACCCGCTCTCGCGGTTCAATATCCGCCCCGCCCCCGCGACCCCGAACAGCTCGGCCAGCCGCAGCACCGCGTTCCCGTCGATCTCCCCGGTCCGCGTCCCCATGGTCAGCCCGTCCAGCGGCGAATAGCCCATCGTCGTCGCCACGGACCGCCCGCCGACGATGGCACAGGCCGACGCCCCATTGCCCAAATGGAACGCAAGTATCCGCTCCGGCAGCTCACCAGAGGCCATTCCTTGCACTTTTCGAACAAGCGCCGCGTAACTGATCCCGTGAAACCCGTATCGCCGCAGCCCCAGCGCCTCTGCCTCCGCAGGCAGCGCATAGCGCCGCGCCACATCCGGCACGGTGGCATGAAAGGCCGTGTCGAAACTCGCGAACTGCGGCAACTCCGGCGCAACCCGCGCCAAGGCCCGCATCCCCGTCAGGTTCGCCGGATTGTGGAGCGGCGCCAGCGGCACGCAGGCCTCCACCTCCGCCAGCACCGCCTCCGTCACGCGGCACGGCGCCACCAGCGCCGCCCCGCCATGCACCACCCGATGCCCCGCCGCCCGCAGGGAGGCCACCGGAACCCCCGCCTCCTCCATCGCCTCGAAGCACAGCGCCAGCGCCGCCGCATGGTCTGCCACGACCCGCGCCCCGACCAGCGGCCCCACCTCCACCCGCGCCGCCGCGCCGCCGATCTCGGTCACCCGGCCCCCCAGCACCTCGCGCAACCCCTCGTCGAACACGGCCACCTTCAGCGACGAAGACCCCGCATTGACGACCAGCACCGCCATCACAGCACCGCCTTCAACAGCCCCAACCCCGCCAGCCCCGCCAGCAGCAGGATCGCAAAGCGCCGGAAATCCTGCGGGTCCGTGTTCAGGAAATGCCGCCCCCCCAGCCAATTCCCGAGGAACGTCAGCGGCAGCGCAATCAACGACGCCCACAACGTGTCCCATGTCACCAGCCCGTGCCACCAGTACAAAGGCGCCGAATAGAGGTCCAACAAGGGAAAATACGCAATCAACGTCGCCCGGAACACCGCCGCCCGCATCGGCTGCGCGGCAAAGAAGGCCGCCACCGGCAGCCCCCCCATCCCCGGCGCATTGGCCAGACCCGAAACCACCCCCATCCCCAGATTGGACAGCCCCCGCGCCTCGCCCGCCAGCTTCCACCCGGCCATCAGCACGAAACACATGAACAGCACATAGGCCGAAATCACCGCCCGCGCCGCATCCTCGGATATCCCCGTCAGCGCCCACAGACCCAGCGGCAACCCAACCGCCGCCCCCGCCAGCAGGAACCCCACCCGCCGCCAGTCCACATCCGCCGAAACGCCCCGCGCCGCCTGCATGCTCATCGCGGTCTCAAGGATCACCACCACCGCCACCATATGCAGCGGGTTCATGACCAGGGACGAGGCCGCAATCACCATCGCCGAATAGCCAAAGCCCGAATATCCCCGGATGAAGGCGGCGACCAGCACGGCCACCGCCATCCACACCGTCCCTGCAAGGGACAGGTCAAAGGGCATCTCAGACGACCTGCCGCCGCATGTCCGAAGCAGAAATCCCCGCCACCGCGACCGGCTTCTTCATCGCATCGCGCCGGAACGGCTCGCCAAGCTCCTGGTTGATCAGCGCCTCGATCAGCGTGGTCCTGCCATGCTCCATCTGGTCCTCGATGGCCTTCGCCAGCGCATCCCGCAGCCCGTCCATCGTCCGCGCCTGCACACCCTGCAACCCGCAGGCCTGCGCGATCCCGGCATAGCTCACGCGGTCGCTCAGCTCCGTCCCGATGAAATTGTCATCGAACCACAGCGTCGAATTCCGCTTCTCCGCCCCCCACTGGTAGTTGCGGAACACCACCATCGTCACCGCAGGCCATTCCGGCCGCCCGATGGCCGTCAATTCCGTCACGGCAATCCCGAAAGCCCCGTCACCGGCAAAACCCACCACCGGCACATCCGGACAGCCGATCTTCGCCCCCACGATTGCAGGCAACCCGTAACCGCAAGGCCCGAACAGGCCGGGTGCCAGATATTTCCGCCCTGCCTCGAAGGTCGGATAGGCATTCCCGATGGCGCAGTTGTTCCCGATATCGGACGAAATGATCGCCTCCTTCGGCAGCGCCGACTGGATCGCCCGCCACGCCATGCGCGGGCTCATCCAATCCGGCTTCGCCGCCCGCGCCCGCTCGTTCCACGTGGTGCCCGGATCGTCATCCTCATGGTCCATCGACGCCAATTGCTGCGCCCAACGGCTCTTGGTCGTGGCGATCAGGTCCAGCCGCTCCGTCCGCCCCGCCTCGCCGGCAGCCGACGACAGCTTCGCCAGAATCCCCTCCGCGACCTTCTTCGCATCGCCCACGATGCCCACCGTCACCCGCTTCGTCAGCCCGATCCGCGCAGGATTGATGTCCACCTGGATGATCTTCGCCTCCTTGGGCCAGTAATCCAGCCCATAGCCGGGAAGGGTGGAAAACGGATTGAGCCGCGTTCCCAAGGCCAGAACGACATCCGCTTTCTGGATCAGCTCCATCCCCGCCTTGCTGCCATTATACCCCAAAGGCCCCGCAAACAGCGGATGGCTCCCCGGAAACGCATCATTATGCTGATACCCCACGCAGACCGGCGCCGACAGCCGCTCGGCCAACGCCATGCTCGCCGGAATGGCCCCGCCGATCACCACCCCCGCCCCGTTCAGGATCACCGGGAACCTGGCAGAAGACAGCAGCGCCGCCGCTTCCGCAATCGCCGCCTCCCCGCCCGAAGGCCGCTCGAACTCCACCACCGCCGGCAGGTCGATGTCGATGACCTGCGTGAAGTAATCGCGCGGCATGTTGATCTGCGCCGGCGCCGAATGGCGCTTGGCGTTCAGGATCACGCGGTTCAGCACCTCGGCCACCCGCGAAGGATCCCGCACCTCCTCCTGATAGCAGACCATGTCCTTGAACAGCGCCATCTGCTCCACTTCCTGGAAGCCACCCTGCCCGATGGTCTTGTTCGCCGCCTGCGGCGTGACCAGCAGCAACGGCGTATGGTTCCAGTAGGCCGTTTTGACGGCCGTCACGAAATTGGTGATCCCGGGTCCGTTCTGCGCGATCATCATGCACATCCGGCCACTGGCGCGGGTGAACCCGTCCGCCATCATGCCGCCCGACCCTTCATGGGCGCAGTCCCAGAAGGCGATCCCCGCCTTCGGAAAAAGGTCCGAGATCGGCATGAAGGCCGACCCGATGATCCCGAAGGCATTGTCGATGCCATGCATCTGCAACACCTTCACGAAGGCTTCTTCCGTGGTCATCCGCATGGGCCGTCTCCATCAAAGTCCAGACGCGCCCGGCAGGGGCGCTTTCCCCCCTTCTACCCGCGCCCCGTCCCCGCGCCTTAGGGCCAGAAAATCGGGCCGCTTAAGTCCAGATGCCCCGTCCGGCCCGCCCGCACCCCGACCGCCCCCGCCACACAGGCCGAAGGATCACCTCAGGCAAGCGCATCGCCGGACGTCCGACCCCGTAAGTCCAGCCCGCCCCGCCAATCGGTCCAGATTGCCGCAAAGGCCCCGCAGCCCCACCCCGACTCGCCCCTCCCGATTAAGGTTAACGCCCGCTTTCCCCACCGCGCGTATGTACAGTCTGCGGTACAGTCTGCGGCACGGGGAACGGCACGGCCAAAATCGCCCGGGTCCGGAAATAAATGCAGCGCCCGCAAACCCTTGGCAAAGACACCCCCGGTCATTTTCCGTCCCCAAATATCCTCCAGGGGTGAATTGGCCGCAGGCCAAGAGGGGACAGAATGTCCCCTCCGCGACGCCCCGTTTCAGAAGCTCCGCATGGCCTTTGCGACCAGCCCGATCCCCTCGGCTATCTTGCCCACGGGGATGGAACTATAGGCCAGCCGGTAGTAATTCCGCCGCTCCGTCCCGGGGTGAAAGAACACCCGCCCCGGCTCGATCAGCACGCCCTCCGCGCGCAACCGCAGGGCCAGCTCCTCGGTATCGATATACCGCGTCGCCTCCATCCAGAAGGACGACCCGCCAAAGCCCCCCTGTCCCGCGACCTTCAGACCCTCCTGCACGATCGCCTCCTCCATCGCCTGCCGCCGCTTGCGGAAGGCCGACTTCATCCGGTTCACCAGCGCGTCGTAATGGCCAAGGCTCAGGAAATGCGCCGCCGTCCGCTGCAACTGGCCCGGCGGATGTCGCAGGACCTGCGCCCGCAGCGCCCGCGCCTCGCGGATGAAAGGCTCGGGGCCCACCAGCCAGCCCAGCCGCAGACCGGGAAAGATCGACTTGGAAAACGACCCCGCATGGACCACCCGCCCGCCGGTATCAAGGCTCTTGATCGACGGGGAAACGGGGGTCAGGAAAGACATCTCGAACTCGTAATCATCTTCCACCACAAGGAAATTCCGCTCCTCCGCCGCCCGCAGCAGGGCCGTCCGCCGCGCCACCGGCATGGTGGCATTGGTCGGGCTCTGGTGGCTTGCGGTGGTGAAGACGACATCGACCCCCTCGGGCAGGGCCTCCACCGGAAGCCCCCCTCGTCCACCTCCACGGGCGTCACCCGTGCCCCCGCCTGCGCCACCATCGCGCGGAACCCCGGATAGCCCGGATTTTCCACCACCGCATGTCCCCCGGGCCGCAGCAGCACCTGCGCCGCCAGCCACAGCGCGTTCTGCGCCCCCATCGTGACCAGCACTTCCGAAGGCCGCGCCTCGATCCCACGCCGGGGCAGGATGTTGCGCAGCAGGTATTCGATCAGCATCGGATCGTCGCGTTCGTAGCGGTCCGCCGTCAGCGTCTCGAACTCCCGCCGCCCCAGCGCCTGCAACGCGCAAAGCCGCCAGTTCTGGTGGTCGAACAGCGTCGGGTCCGCCTGCCCGTAGATGAAGGGAAAGGGATAGGCCCGCCAGTCCTCCGGCCGCTCCACCCGCTCCATCCGGCTGAACCGCCCGGCAAGGATCGCCGCCCAGTCCACACTGCTCTGCGCCCTCGGCGCGGGGCGGAACCCGGGCTGCACCGGCACGCCGTCGCTGACGAAATACCCCGACCGCCCCCGCGCCGTCAGATAATCCGCCGCCACCAGCTCCGTATAGGCCAGCGTCACCGTGATCCGGCTGACGCCCAGATGTGCGGCCAAGCCCCGCGACGACGGCATCCGCTCCCCCGCGCGGAACCGCCCCGTCAGGATGCCATCGGCCACCATCGACCGGATGCGCTGCTGCAGCGTCCCGCCAACCCCTTCTGCCAGAAAGAAACTTTCGACCGGTATCGCCATTTGGCCCTATTCCCCCGCCTCTGGACATAAGGGGGCCAAGACGGCCCAGCGTCAAGCCGGACCCTACCGGTGCAGGGGGGCCGTCTGCCCCCCCTCGCCGCCGCTGGCGGCTCACCCCCCGAGGATACCTGAAGACGGAAAATGGGCAGGGGTGGCCCTAAAGCGACGGCCCCGGCACCAGCGCCGATCCGTCCGTGAACCGCGCCAGACGGAAGCGCAACAAGTCATGGCCGACCGCCCCGCCCGCGACAAGGTCCGCCACCACGCGCCCCATCCCCGGCCCGATGCCGAAGCCGTGCCCGCTCATCCCCGTGGCGACGACCAGCCCCGGCACCGCCTCCACGCGGTCCACCACGGGCACCACATCGGGCATCGTGTCGATCATCCCCGCCCAGGCCGCCCGCAACCTCGGCCGCCCCAGACCCGGAAAGGCCGCCGCAAAGGACCGCTGCACCCGGTCGATCCGGTCCATGTTCGGCGCGGGGTTCAGCACGCGGATGCCCTCGAAGGGCGACACCTCGTCCCCGCCCCAGCGCCGCTTCGTCCCCCAGCCATCGGGATAGCCGCGCGGTGCCGTGACGCGGAAGGAGGTCGAGCGAAAATCCTTTTTCAGCACAGGCAGATAGGTCCGCAGGTTGCGGAACGCATCCGGCCCCACGAAGAAATCATGCCCCGCCCCCGGCGCGATGGAATAGCCGCCATCCGCCCGCCGCCGGAAGGCGAAATCGTCGTCACAGGCATTGCCGGGGAAGATCTCCGCCATCGGCTCCGTCGCCGCAACCGAGGCGAGGACCGCCAGTTGCGGGATCTCCACCCCCTCGGCCCGCAGGAACAGCGACGACCACGCGCCCCCCGCCACCACGACCTGATCGCAGGCGACACGGCCCTTCTCGGTGAACACGCCCACCACGCGCCCGCCCTGCACATCCAGCCGCCGCACCGCGCATTCCTCGGCGATCACCGCCCCCCGCGCGACCGCCCCCTCTGCCAGCAGGGGCACCGCCTGCCAAGGCTCCCCCCGCGCATCGGACGGGGTCCACAACCCGCCGACCCAGCCCTTCGCGCTGCCCTTCAGCATCCCCGCCACGGCCCCGGCCGAAAGCATCCCCGTATCCACGCCGAAGGCCCGCGCCTCGTCCAGCCATGCCTCGAACCGGCCCATCTCGGCCTCGGTCTTGGCCAGATACAGCACGCCCTCCTGCCGGAACCCCAGCCCCTCGCCGAATTCCTGCGCCAGCGATTTCCAGATGCGCAGGCTTTCCATCATGATGGGCAATTCGCCCATGTCCCGCCCCTGCTGGCGGATCCAGCCCCAGTTGCGGCTGGACTGTTCCCCCGCGATCCGCCCCTTCTCGCACAGCGTGACGCGCAGGCCTTTCTCGGCCAGGAACCACGCCGTCATCACCCCGATCACGCCGCCGCCCAGCACCACCACGTCACAGGCCGCAGGCAGCGGCCCCGCAAAGCGCACGGGCGAGGCTTCGGAAATCGGAAACCGCATCATCGCGCCAATTCCTCCAGCAGCCGTTCCATGAACCGCTGCCCCGCCTCGAATTCCGAAACCGCCAGCCATTCATCCGCCTGATGCGCCTGCGCGATGTCGCCGGGCCCGCAGATGGCGGCGGAATAGCCCGCCTCCTGGAACTGCCCCGCCTCGGTGCCATAGGACACGACACCCACAGCATTGCCCCCCGTCAGCCGCCGCACCAATGCCTCGGCCGCGCCGCCCGTTTCGGGCACCAGCGCGGGCACGCCGAAGAACCGGTCCAGATGCACCCCCGCCTCCGGCCGCACCGCCTTCATGGCCGCATCCAGCCGCGCCACCTCGGCGACAAAGGCCGCTGCATGGGCCTCCAGATCCTCGCCGGGCACCACCCGCATCTCCAGCGCGAAGCGGCAATCTGCGGCGGTGATGTTATGCGCCGTCCCGCCATTGATCATGCCGACATGCAGCGTCGTGAACGGCGGATCGAAGGCCAGCGCCTGCGCGCCCCGCGGCTGCGCCTGTATCCATGCGTTGCGGTCATTCGCCCACTGGATCAGCCGCGCCCCCTCCATGATGGCCGACACGCCGTAGGGCAGCAGCGAGGAATGGACCTCGTATCCCTTCACATGGACGAAGAACCCCGTCCCGCCCTTGTGCCCGTTGATCACCTTCATGTTCGACGGCTCGCCGATGATGGCGGCGGCACCCTTCGGCACCACGCCCTGCATGGCCGCGATCATCGGCGGGGCGCCGGTGCATCCCACTTCCTCGTCAAAGCTCAGGGCGATCTGCAACGGCCGCCGGACACCCCGACGCTGCGCCTCCACCAGCGCCCAGAGCGCCAGCGCGTCAAACCCCTTCATGTCGCAGGTCCCGCGCCCGTAGAGCCGCCCGTCCCGTTCCACCACCGTCCATGGGTCCGATGTCCAGTGCTGCCCGTCCACCGGCACCACATCGGTATGCCCCGACAGCACCACCGCCCCCTCTTCCCAGGGGCCGACATGGGCAAAGACGGCGGCCTTGATCCCGCCTGCATCCGTATAGCGGTGGGTGGCGATGCCATGGGTCGCCAGATATTCCTCGACCCATTCGACCAGCGGCAGGTTGGTGTCGCGGCTCACGGTGGGAAAGCTGACCAGCCGATCAAGGATCTGGCGGGGCGACAGCACGACGGCGGCGTTCATTCCGGTGAATTCCTTTTTCCTGCGGCCACGTTGGCGGGTCGCCGCGCAGGGGTCAAGGCCCGCGCGCTTGACGCAAGGTCAGGTTGCACAAGTCACTTGCGACAGTGCCGTATTTCGCTAAGACTTGTCCCCGAGGTGCCGGGACCAAGGCAGAGCCACCCGGAAATAATGAATAAAATACATGACCTTGGGGGGTCCACATATGCCCGATGGGGCGTCGCCTGTCCTCGAAGTCAGGGGCCTTAAGACTGTTTTCCGGACTCGCGGCGGCGAAATCCACGCCGTCAATTCCGTGAGCTTCCACCTGCGCCCCGGCGAGTTGCTGGGTGTGGTGGGCGAAAGCGGTTCAGGCAAGTCCGTGACCATGATGTCGCTCATCGGTCTGCTCCCCTCCCCCCCGGCCGAGGTGCGTTCGGGCGAGGTGATGCTGGGCGGCCGCGACCTGCTGAAACTCGCCCCGCGCGAGTTGCAGGAGGTGCGGGGCGCCAAGGTCGGCTTCGTCTTCCAGGACCCGATGACCAGCCTGAACCCCGTCTTCACCGTGGGCAACCAGATCATGGAACCCCTGATGAAGCATATGGGGCTGACCAAGGCGCAGGCGGAGACGCGGGCGGCGGAACTCCTGACCCTCGTCGGCATCCCCGATGCCCGCAAGCGCCTGAAATCCTATCCGCACCAGTTTTCCGGCGGGATGCGCCAGCGCGTGATGATCGCCATCGCGCTGGCCTGCGACCCGGACGTGCTGATCGCGGACGAACCCACGACCGCGCTGGATGTGACGATCCAGGCCCAGATCATCGAACTGGTCAAGGACCTGCGCCAGAAGCTGGGCATGGCCATCGTCTGGATCACCCATGACCTTGGCGTGATCGCAGGCATCGCCGACCGCGTGATGGTGATGTATGGCGGGCAGGTGGTGGAACAGGCGCCGGTGAAGGAGCTCTTTGCCAACCCGCAGCACCCTTATACCCGCGCCCTGCTGAAGACCGTCCCCTCGCTGACCGGCGAACGCGCCGCCCGGCTGGAGGTGATCCAGGGCCAGCCCCCGATCCTGCAGGCCGAACCCTCGGCCTGCCCCTTCCGCGCCCGTTGCCCCCATGCCTTCGCACGGTGCGAACAGGAAAACCCCCTGCGCCGCGCCATCGACGGCCTGCCCGTCGGCAAGGGCCACGATGTGGCCTGCCACTGGTCGGCCCCTGCTGCGGGGGCGCAAGATGGCTGACGGAACCTTCCGCAATCCGCTGGTGCAGGTGCGCGGGCTGAAGATGCACTTCCCCATCTACGCCGGCATCCTGCGCCGCAAGGTGGGCGACGTGAAGGCCGTGGACGGCGTCAGCTTCGACATCTTCGAAGGCGAAACCCTTGGACTCGTGGGCGAATCCGGCTGCGGCAAATCCACCGTGGGCCGCGCCCTGCTGCGGCTCTACGAACCCACCGACGGCTCCGTCGTGATCGACGGGCAGGACATCGCCACCCTGTCGCCCGACGCGCTGCGCAAGAAGCGCCCGACGATGCAGATGGTCTTCCAGGACCCGCAGGCCAGCCTCAACCCCCGCATGACCGTCGCGGCCATCATCGGCGAACCGCTGGACGAACATACCGGCTGGGACGATGCGAAAAAGACCGCCCGCGTTTACGAACTGATGGATCAGGTCGGGCTCAACCGCCGCTTCGCCAACCGCTACCCGCACGAATTCTCCGGCGGCCAGCGCCAGCGCATCGGCATCGCCCGCGCCCTTGCGCTGAACCCGAAATTCATCGTCTGCGACGAACCCATCGCCGCGCTGGACGTGTCGATCCAGGCGCAGGTCGTCAACCTGCTGGAGGATCTTCAGGACCGGCTCGGCCTGACCTACCTCTTCATCAGCCATGACCTGTCCATGGTCCGCCACATCGCCGACCGCGTGGCCGTCATGTATCTGGGCCGCATCGCCGAACTTTCCCCCCGCGACGCGCTCTACGCCCGCCCGCTGCACCCCTACGCGCAGGCCCTGCTCTCGGCTGTTCCCGAGGCCGACCCCGGCCGCGAGGCGACACGCCAGCGCATCATCCTGACCGGCGACGTGCCCTCGCCTGCCAATCCGCCGAAAGGCTGCACCTTCTGCACCCGCTGCCCGAAGGTCATGCCCCACTGCCGCGAGATCGAACCGAAACTGGCCGAGGTGGAACCCGGGCGCTTCGTCGCCTGCCACCTCTTCACCGACAATACAGCCGGGGGGCACGCATCCTCCGGCCCCGAGGTGCGCGAGCACAACCAACAAGGAGAACTGTCATGAACTTCAGAACCGCCCTTCTGGGCGCGGCCGCAGCCTTCGTGCTGGCACCTGCCGCCCATGCCGAACGGGGCGCCGATGGCGAGGTTAAGGTCTTCTACTACCAGGCCGTTTCCACGCTGAACGCCTACCTGTCCTCCGGCACCAAGGACGTCGAGGCCGGCTCGCTCGTCCTCGAACCGCTCGCGGGCTTCGACCAGGACGGCAAGATGTTCCCGCGCCTCGCGCAGGATATCCCCACGGTCGAAAACGGCGGCGTCTCGGCTGACCTGACCTCGATCACGTGGAAGCTGAAGGAAGGTCTGGTCTGGTCCGACGGCACCCCCGTCACCAGCGCGGACGTGAAATTCACTTGGGAATACTGCACCGCCCCCGATGGCGGCTGCGCGCAGGGCGCGAAATACGAAGGCGTCAAATCCATCGACACGCCCGATGACCTGACCGTGGTCATCAATTTCGAAGGTCCGAAGCCCTATCCCTACCAGCCCTTCACCGGCGGCACCGCGCCGATCCTGCAGAAGGCGCAGTTCGAAGCCTGCCTCGGCGCCGCTGCCGCAAGCTGCACCGAACAGAATTCCAAACCCATCGGCACCGGCCCCTTCATCGTCACCGACTTCAAGGTGAACGACGTCGTGACCTTCGAGGCCAACCCGAACTACCGCGACCCCGCGAAGCCCGCCTTCGCCAAGGTCACGCTGAAGGGCGGCGGCGACGCGCTGGCCGCGGCCTCGGCCGTCATGGAAACCGGCGAATTCGACTACGCCTGGAACACCCAGATCAACCCCGAACAGCAGGCCCAGATGGAAGCCGGCGGCAAGGGCAGCTTCGTCAACGCCTTCGGCACGCTGGTCGAACGGATCGAGATCAACATGACCAACCCCGACCCGGCCCTGCCGGAAGGCGAACGGTCCACGGTCAAGCATCCGCACCCGATCTTCACCGATGCAAACGTCCGCAAGGCGCTGTCGATGGCCATCGACCGCCAGACGCTGGTTGACGTGGGCTATGGCGGCGCGGGCCGTCCGACCTGCAACCTCGTCCCCGCCCCGGCCTTCCAGGCGTCCGACAACACCGCCTGCCTCACGCAGGACATCGAAGGCGCCAAGGCCCTGCTCGAAGGCGCGGGCTGGACGGACAGCGATGGCGACGGCATCCGCGACAAGGACGGCAAGAAACTGTCGATCGTCTATCAGACGACCGTCAACCCCGTGCGTCAGGACTTCCAGGCCCTGATCAAGGGCTGGTGGAACGAGATCGGCGTGGAAGTGGAACTGAAGGCAATCGACCCGTCGGTCTTCTTCGGCGGTGACGCGGCCTCGCCCGACACCTTCCAGAAGTTCTATGCCGACGTCGAGATGTATGCCAACAACTTCGACGGGACGGATGCCGAACCCTACATGGCCCAGTATCTCTGCAACAAGATCCCGGGTCCGGAAAACCAGTGGCAAGGCGAAAACATCAACCGCTTCTGCGACCCGGCCTATGACGCGATGGTCAAGGAACTGTCCACCACCGCCGGCATCGAAGCCCGCGGCGCGATGGTGATCAAGCTGAACGACATGCTGACCAAGGACAGCAACATCGTGATCCCGCTCGTGGACCGCGGCCGCTTCTCGGCCAAGTCCAACACGCTGGACGGCTTCGTCATGAACTCGTGGGACACCGAACTGTGGAACGCGCAGGACTGGACCCGCGCCAAGTGATCTGACGCCAGAAGGGGGCGCGGCGGGACACCCTGCCGCGCCCCCGCTTTCCTTCGGACGCGTATCAGGGCAGGCGGACAGGCACCCATGTTATCCTTCACCATCAGGCGGTTACTGGCGGCGATCCCGACGCTGCTCCTCATCAGCCTCGTGATCTTCCTGCTTGTGGACCTTGCCCCCGGCAGCCCGCTGTCGGACGTTCCCCTGACCGTCCCGCCCGAAGTGCGCGCCAAGATGCTGGCCGCCATGGGCGCGGACCAACCCGTCTTCGTGCGCTATGTCCTCTGGCTCAAGCAATTCTTCTGGATCGAACCGCTCTACGGCATCGACGCGCTCTTCGGCACCGACTTCGCACAGGGTGCGCAGCGCATCATCAGCTGGCAGTCCAAGGTGCCGGTGTTCCAGATCATCGGCGAACGCCTGCCCCAGACGCTGACGGTCGTGGGCACCGCCTACCTGATCGGCGTGCTGATCGCGCTGCCCATCGGCATCTATTCCGCCTACCGCCAGTATTCCTGGTTCGACCAGGCCGGCACCTTCTTCGCCATGGCGGGCTTTTCCGTCCCGACCTTCTTCACGGGCAACGTCCTGATCCTGATCTTCGCGGTCAATCTCGGCTGGTTCCCGACGATCTACGACACCAACCTTTCCGTCACGGACTGGGACAGCTTCACCCGGATGCTCGCCCAGATGGCCCTGCCCGTCACCGTGCTGGCCCTCTTCAACGCGGCCGAGATCAGCCGCTACACGCGCTCATCCGTCCTTGAAAACCTCGGTCAGGACTATGTCCGGACGGCACGCGCCAAGGGGATGGGCGAAGGCAAGGTCGTGCTGAAACACGTCCTGCGCAACTCGCTGATCCCCGTCGTGACCGTGGTCGCCCTTGGACTGCCCACCGTGTTCGGCGGCGCCATCGTGACCGAACAGATCTTCAAGATAAACGGCATCGGCGCCGCCCTGATCGGGGCGATCCATGTCTCCGACCTGCCCACCATCCAGACCGTCACCTTCATCTTCGCGGTGCTGATCGTGCTGTTCAACCTGATTGCCGACATCCTGTACGGCATCCTC